>JBEKVK010000003.1:0-82773 GCA_049514075.1 Bathyarchaeia archaeon
GTCTTTGCCGACTTCAAAACCCATCTTCTTCATTTCAACCGCTAAAAAGTTAGCCGCATCCTCTTCTTTCCCTGAAGGGCTATAAATGCCCAAAAGGTTAGTTAGAAATCGTACTGCTTCCTGCTCGCTCATTCTCTTCCTCACCTAAAACTTCATCCAGCACAGCTACGACAAGATCGATTTGATCCTTTTGAATAACTAGAGGCGGCAACATACGAACCACAGTTCGCCCTGCATCCAAGACTAAAACGCCCTTCGCAGCCGCCTTCACAATAACGTTCAAAACGTCGAAGCGCAACTCCATCCCAAGCATCAAACCCAAGCCGCGAACTTCTTTAACGATTCTATGCTTAGTATGCAACTTCTCTAATTCAGCCTTGAAGTAACCACCCATTTCCAGGGCGCGTTCAGTCAAGTTTTCCTCGACAAGCGCCTCTATCGCTGCGCATCCAGCCGCGCAGACCAGTGGGCTGCCGCTGAACGTAGTTGAGTGCTCACCAATTTTGAGGGCTGACATAACATTTTCTTTAGCTGCAGTTATGCCAATGGGTAGCCCACCTGCAAAAGGCTTAGCTAAACACATCACGTCGGGCGTTACATCCCAGTTCTGACAACCGAACAGCTTGCCCGTGCGCCCGAAACTTGTCTGCACCTCATCAAGAATAAGCAAAACATTCTTCTCGTCGCAGATTTTCCGTACCTCTTGCAGGTAACCGTCAGGAGGAACCCTAACGCCGCCTTCCCCTCGAATAGGCTCCATAAGAACCGCTGCCGTTTTCTCGCTAATAGCTTCGCGGATTTTGTCAGCGTTATCGGGGGCAACATGCTTTATTTCAGGAACCAGAGGCATGAAAGGCTCGCGGTACTTTTTATCCCATGTCGCCGAAAGGGCACCCATGGTTTTGCCGTGAAAAGCGCCCATCAAAGCGATGATTTCAGGTTTGCCCATGTACTTACGGGCGAGTTTAATGGCGCATTCAACTGATTCGGCGCCGCTGTTGGACAGAAACACCTTGTCTAAGCCTTTCGGCGTTAGGTGCACAAGTTTTTTGACAAATTCTGCGCGTCTATCGTTGTAGTAGGCTCCGTGACAAGTGATAAGCTGCTCTGCTTGAGCCTGAACCGCCGAGACAACTTTAGGGTGACAGTGTCCCAGCAAAGCTACGCCGTAACTGGTTGAGCAGTCAACGTATTCTTTGCCGTTAATATCCCAAACTTTAGCGCCTTTGCCTTTTACAAGAACGACTGGTTTTTTGGAGAAAACGTTTGCCATGAACCGCGTTTCAACATCAATTATTTCTCTTTCATTCACCTGTTATCACCGTTCCAACCTTATGATTCAAAGCTGAACTGACGGGTTCATTTCCCGTGCCCGCTGTAACCAAAACCTCTTTAACGCCTTGGTTTAAAGCCTCCAGTGCTGCATGTACTTTGGTGCTCATGCCTTGCCCGATACTTGATAGGACCTCTTTAACTTCGGTGGCGGCAATTTTGGGAACACACTCGCCATGAAGCATCAAACCCTTAACGTCCGTGAGAAGAACCAAACGGTCAGCCTTCAATGCGCCAGCGATTATAGCCGCTGTTCGGTCACCATCTACATTGAGAGGTTCGTAGTCCTGACTAACCGCGATAGGCGTAACAATCGGCACATACCCCTTCTCAAGCAGAAGAGTAAGCAGGCCGCTGTTAACCTCAGTTATCTTTCCTGTGTAGCCGCCGTCTATGACTTTTTTGCGTCCTCGCTCGTCAACGGCTATAAGTTTCGTTTTCCGTTCCGCCTTCAACGTACCCGCATCCAACCCAGTGATTCCAACTGCATTAACACCCTGACTTTGCAGGGCTAAAACGATTTGTTTATTGATTTTGCCAGCCATAACCATGGTGTAGATCTCTATAGTTTCTTTGTCGGTGTAGCGACTTCTGAACCCTTCAGGTGAAACGATGAATTTCTGTTCCTTCCCAAGTTTGGAGGCTATCTCGGTGACTTCAACGCCGCCGCCATGGACCAAAACAATCTTGTTGGTTTTCGACACCTCTTTCAAGTCAGCAACCAAGTCTTTAGATGCCCCTTCTTTGAGTATGCTTCCGCCCATCTTGATAACGAGCAACATAGCCATCAAACCGGATGGAACCCTGTGCTTTTCAAGCCAACGGTCTCGTCAATGCCTAGCTGTATGTTCATGCATTGCACGGCTTGGCCTGCGGCGCCTTTAGTCATGTTGTCGATTGCTGAGAAAAGCAGAAGCCGATTCGCATGCTCGTCGATTTCGAAGCCAATGTCGCAGAAGTTTGTTCCTAAAGTCACCTTCGGATCAGGCAGCTGATAAGGACCCTTCTGATACTTTACCAGACGCACAAACGGCTCGTTCCCGTACATACCTCGCAGGACTCGCCAAAGATCCTTGTTCTGCAGCTTCTGTTTGGGAAAAGTGTGAATAGTCGCCAAAATCCCTCGAACCATATTAACCGCATGCGGAGTAAACGAAATCTTAACGGGTTTACTACCCAATGCATTAAGTTCTTGTTCAACTTCGGCGGTGTGGCGGTGACCAGCCACCTGATAGGGGCGGACCCCACCGAATCGTTCGGGGTGGTGGGACGAAGGGGTCGGTTTGCTACCTCCGCCTGAAGAGCCAACCTTCAGGTCAACGACAATCTTGTCTTCATCAACCAGACCAGCCTTCACCACAGGCGCCAAACCCAGAATGGCTGATGTCGCCATGCAACCGGGGCAAGCGATGATTTTGCCGTTTTTGATTTCTTCGCGATGAAGTTCGGGCAACCCGTACACGGCATCTTTGAGCATTTCGGGGTGTGCATGCTTCCACCCATAGTAGCTTTCATAGTCAGCTGGATTTTTGAGGCGGAAGTCAGCGCTCATGTCAATTACTTTTAATCCAGCGTCCAAAAGTTTCGGCACAAGATTAACTGAGCCCCCATGCGGCGTTGCCGTGAATATTAAATCGCAGTTTTTCTGCAGCTCAACAACGTCTAAGGGTACAAATTTCAGCTGTGTTAAGCCTCGCAGGTTGGGGTGAACGTTGAAAACATATTCTCCTGCGCTTTGCCGTGAAGTAACCATAGTGACCTCTGCTTGGGGATGAAGAAGCAGCAACCGCAACAGTTCGCTGCCAACGTAGCCTGAACCACCGATTATTCCAACTCGCACCATTTTTCAGTCTTCCTTTGTCATATTATTAATGATCAATCAAGCTTTGAGCACCCTTCAGGAGGGAAACTGCAACGTTAAGACCAGTTGCAAGCCGAGTGTTCTCCCAGAACTCGGGACACGAATTTGATTCATGAAACACAAGGGCGCTCTTATTTTTTTCTACACTCTCTTCAATGACATTCTTAACATTTTCGTAACAGTCACTGTTCGCATAAACCTGAAAAGCCTTCTCAAGCTTCATGGTCCAAACTGGGAAATCGGTCAAGCGCATCTCATCTTGCTTAACCTTCTGAACGGGCAAAAACGCTTGCCCAGCCTTATCCAACTGACCCTTTACGTAAGCATCATCGACGGTTTTGTTTTCTCCAACGTTCACCATCGCGTCCAAAGCAAAAATCCACGCTTCGCTGCCTTTGCCAAGGGTCTTGCCACATCTCACAGCGGTTTCTTGAACACTTTTTGGAAGTTTGGCACCGAAAACCAAGTTGCCGAGAAAAGTGTTCGTTCTGAAGTCTTTGAAGCCAGCACGGGCCATCGAAGTTGGGTAGCAGACGGGTTTTTTGCCTTTTTCCTTTGAAACGATTATCCTCAGATCGTAAAACCATTTTTCAACGAGTTCCTGCGCAACTACGCCGACTGGGTTGATGATTGACGGTTTGGTTTCTTTGATGTTGGTGATAAGTTCGTCACTATTTTTTGCCAGCATAATCATTTTGCCGTGTGTTCCAGCGTCAGCCTTGATCACGATGCCTTTGGAGAGAGAGATTTCCTGCTGGAGAAGCTCTGCTATGTCTTTTTCGTTGTGGATTTCTTTACCGTTTTTGAGGGCGTCAGTCGGGTCGCATGGAACGTAAACTGTTTTGGGAATCGGCAAGCCTTCCTTCCAAAGATTAAGCAGCGTGCGGAGTTTGCTGTAACAGACAAATTCGGCTTGAGATGTGTTGAGGGTTTTCTTGCCAAGTTGCTCCATGAAATATGAGGCTTGGAGTCTGCGGTTTTTGCTTTGCGCACGATTAAGCACTACCGCGACGTCTTTGATTATCCCAGTGTAATCCTTGCCCTTTGTTTTAGCCGCAAACCCTTCTTTAGAAATTGACAAAGCGATTTTTCTGAAGGGCAGAAAAGTCAAATCCACGCCTAATTGCTGCGCAGTGAGCTTAATGCCGTTTTCGTCGTTTTCAGAACGTTCATATAAAAGGGCAATGCTCAACGCTATTTCCACCAAAAAATGCTAAAAAATCACGTAAAATGAAAGCTATAGGAGAATACTGCTTATTCGCCCCAGTCTTCCCCTTCAATCGTTAACTCTTGAAGGTCCACGCAGCCGCCTTTAACTTGTTTGACTTCAAGTTCAAGCCCACAGCCCGGGCAACTAAGGATTTCGCCTTTCTCTGTGTCAACTGGAACATCAAGTTCTGCTTCACAGTCAGGACATTTTGCCTTCACGCATTGCGAATTTGAATTTACAGGTTTAATCATTTTGTATTCGTCACTTTATTTTTTCTATCGGAAATGACTTTTCCATTAATTCAATACCAAATTTAAACATTGTGACTAATTTGTTACAACTTGAACCGCTAGTGTTCCATTTGGTGCACCACTAAGCCAGCCGCACGTAAAGAAACAGTAACCAAACAGGCTAAACTTAGCGAAAAACGCACTGCCAGCCAAGTGCTACAAAGGGAAACGTTAAATTTTCCCCAAAACAATAACCCTACGGCGACACAGATGGACGAGAAAGACAAAGAAATAATCAGGCTTCTAAGAGATAACGCACGAGCAGGCTACGGAGAATTAGGTACGCAAATCGGGCTGTCAGAGGGCGCGGTTCGAAAAAGAATCAGAACATTAACCAATGAAGGAATAATACGCAAATTCACAGTTAAAATCAGCCTTGCAGAAGGCGCCCAAGCCATAACTCTGCTTACGGCAAACACAGCTTACCCAACGCAAGAAGTATCAAGGAAGATTCAGGCAATCCCAAACGTGGAAACAACCTACGAAGTCAGCGGCGAATACGACATTGTCGCAGTTATCGGCGGCATGAACATGACTGAAGTCAACGAGTGCATCGAAAAAATCCGCATGGTTGAAGGCATCGTCAAAACCAACACAATGATCGTCCTACGCAGCTCATAAGGCGCTTTTTCCCAATTTTTTACGTTGCCAAAAGTTGTTATCTATTCAGAGTGTTGATATGTTGAACAGATATTTAGTTTAGAACAGAATGAATAATGCTTATTAAGATTCACTATACATCTTTTGTTGAGAGAGCTAAAATGAATGAAAAACTTCAAGAAAGCGCTCAATACCTCAAATGCTTCAGCAACCTAGAAATCGAAGCCTTCCGCGTTTACGAAGCAATGTCCAAGAAAATTAATCAACCCGAAAGCAGCTTTGTCTTAGGCTTAGCCTACGACAGCTTCAAATGCTCCAAAATCCTTCAGGGAATACTTAGCCACCTTAACCCCTCTGAAATCGAAAACACAGAATGCAAGAAAGAAATAACGGAGTTAGCCGCCGAAATCTCAACATTCACCAAGATAGTTTCAACCATCAACAATCTAAGCCCCCTTCTTAGCTGCGAAATACTTAGTGAACTAATCAACATGGAAGACCTCCTCAACGAAACATACGCAAATTACTTGCAATCCTCAACAACCAAGTTTGTTGCGGACGAATTTTCAGCGCTGATACCGCAGAGCTCAAACAATTTCAAGCGAATCTTCGAATGTTTCGTGGAAGAAAAAGAAGCACATCGTCAAACCCTTATCGAAGTCATCTACAACCTCGAATCCAAAGAAGCCGAAAGAGTCAGGCACGTATCACCTGTCGTGAAATATCAAAACCCCGATGCCTGGTACCACGAATCAACAATCCACGCCTTCACCAGAATCCCACTGAGAGCCAAAAACCAACCATAAGTCAAGTCTTCTTATGGCTATAGTCCCTGTTGCTTAAGGTAACAGGGGCTAATTTTGGCTCCGCAAACGTCCCTTTTGCCACTGCCCAGAAAATTCCTCTGTTTTTAGTTTTGCACTAAAATTGGTTGTTTGATTCTGCGCCAATCTCTTCCTAGACTTGCTTTACCTAATGGCGATAAACGTCAGCTGCGATGTTTTGCTTCTGCTTTTGGTTTTCACTTTCACTAACCTCTCCCCTTCCTCGAACATTAGTTTCTCAGGTCACCTTTTAACCGCCGCCAACAATAAGCCGGCTTCATAGGTGATTGACAATAAAAAAGAAAACAGTGCTTTTAGCCCCACAGGAGGAACTTCAGATTGACTTGACACTTCATGATGTTCCCGCTTCGCTGGTGAGCGAGTTTGCGGAAAAAATCGTGAGACTCTACTACAACGGCAACCTAAACGCTGCCATACAAGACCTAATAAACAAAGCCCTCACGGAACAAGAGTTCGTACACTCACACATAACCCATGTCAAAAACTTATAAACAAACTATTTGCGTTTAGCCTTTCTTAATTTTCTCCACAGACCCAGCTGCCGTTCCTATGTAGACAAGGTCAGTTAAACCGACGAAAAAACCCGTTTCAACAACACCCGGAACCATTTTGACTTTGACTTCTAACTCCGCTGGGTTTGCGATTTCGCCGAAGTACGAATCTAAGATCACGTTTCCGTTATCCGTGATTGTTGGGCCAAGTTTACCTTTGCCTTCCCGCAAAACAGGCTTGCCTCCGTTTGCCATGATTTTTCGTTTAGCCAAAGAAATAGCGAAGGGCAAAACCTCAACTGGGACACTCTGACCTTTTTCGCCTAGCAACTTGACTTTCTTTTGCTCATCTGCAATGATAATGTTCAATTTTGAAGCGGCGGCGACTATTTTTTCTCTTGCCAGAGCAGCGCCCATTCCTTTGATAAGATATAATTCTGGGGTCACTTGGTCGGCTCCATCTATTGTTAAGTCGACTTCGGGATGTTCATCTAAAGTTGTTATCGGGATTCCGCATTCGACGGCCAACAGGAAAGCTTGATATGAAGTGGGTATGCCCATCACATGCAGGTTTTCGAGTTTCACCCTTTCCCCTAAGGCTTCTATGGCAAACGCGGCCGTGCTTCCACTGCCCAAGCCGACAATAAAGCCATCGTTAACATGCTTAACAGCGGACAGCGCCGCATTCCTCTTTGCCTCTTGAATTGGATCAACGTTAGCTTTCAATTTCCATCTGCCCCAGCTTATCTAAAACCTTCTCAACTTCACTTCGAATGACCTCAATTCTTTTCTCCGCCTCTGTCTTGGCATCAGGTTTCTCTTCAGGCGGCTTGCGTTTACGCTTCTGCTTTTCCTCAGCTGCTTCTGTTTCTTCCTCTTCTTCCTCCGCCTCCTCAGTTTTCTCCATTTGAGAAACACCGACGGTTGTAGGCATCCTAACAGGTATCTCTTTGATAGGTTTGACGTCGATTCGAGTTCTTAGTTCCTCAACCTTTGACGTTAATTCTGTGAAACGTGAGCTGAAAAGTTTCATCAAGTCTTCCTGCATGTCTTCAAGGTCGTGCAATGCAACTATGGATTCATCTTTAGAGATGGATTCTTTAATCGACATCATTCTTGCCGTATAGGTGCCAGCAAGCTTCTCGCGTTCTTGCTCATTGATTTTACCTTCAGCTTGTGCTTCATAAAGACGACGAATTGCATCGCCAAGAATTTCCCGCTCCAAATCCAGCATCCGCAACTCGTTTTTCGCGTTGGAAGCAGCTGATGCTTGGACGCTCTTGGAGATTTTGAATGGTAAACCTGAATAATCAAGATTCGGGTCGCCCACTGATGCCTGGGTTTGCTGGGGTTTTTTCTTCGGCGGGTTTTTGGCGCCGAGGCGTCTCATAGCGTAGATGACTACTCCGCATGCGAAAATTATCACTACCGCAACTGCAATGACCGTTAACGGATCGTCATACCAAGCCATGCCAAGCTGTCCTCGGTATCTTGATTATGTACCATTAATATATAAATTATACAAATCTAAGCGATTGTTTTCACTTCTGCGTGTCCAATGTTTTAAGCATGCTGCCCGACCGGTAACCGTCTAGATCAAATGTTACATATTTGAAACCCAGTTGTTTCAACCGCTCAGATACCTCATCCAAAACGTTGACGTTGCAGAAAGTGGCTCGTTCCGTTTTTCCCACTTCTATTCTGGCTAAGCTGTTGTGGTCTCTTACCCGAACCTGCTTGACCCCTGTTACCGCTTTCACCGCTTGCTCCGCCTTATCAATTCGATTCAACTTTTCAGCTGTTATTCTCTCGTTGAACGGGACCCTCGAAGCCAAACATGCAAGAGCAAGCTTATCGTGAACACTGAGTCCCATTTCTTTGGCTATTTGCCGAATTTCGCTTTTTGTAAACTTGTTAAGCATCCACGGGCTGCAAACGTCTGTTGCTTCTTTGACCGCCTTGAATCCAGGTCTGTGATCATTTAGGTCGGAGAAGTTCGTACCTTCAAAAACTGTCTTGAAGCCGATTTCATGGGCGAAATCGCTCAAGTTTTTGAGCAGTTCTTTCTTGCAGTAGTAGCAACGGTTTTCTGGGTTTCGGCTGAAATTCTCGTTGGATAGCTCGTTGGTTTCTATTATGAATAGTTTGATGCCTATTTCTTTGGCTACTGTCTTGGCATCCTCCAGTTCTTCAGAAGTGTACGTGGGCGATTTGGCGATAACAGCAACAGTTTTTTCACCCAGAACCTCGCGAGTGACTGCTGCCAAAGTTGAACTATCTACTCCCCCGGAAAAAGCGATGACAACCCCATCTTTGCCAGTTTCCCTGATGAAACGTCGAAGCCTGTCAAGTTTGCTGCTTAACTCTTCCATTGCGATTACCTTTCTTGTAGAAAAATCTCTCTTGCACGTGAAACCGCCATCTCTGAAAGTTCCCTAAGGGGCTTACTCGTTTTTTCCGCGAGTCTCTTGAGATCATCGTACTCTGGTTTTAAGCGGATGATGTTGCCGTCTGAGTCCTTGGCGATTTTGACTTTTACAAATTCCTTTGATCCGCCGATAAGGATGTCTACAGAGCTTAGTTCCCGATTTATTATGTGCCTTTCACATGAGTAAACTCTGACGCCAAGAGTCCCTGTCTCTTCAATTAGCACGCGAGAAAGCCGTTTGGAATCTTTTTGGTCAGCAACAACCTTGATTATTTGCCCGGGCCTGTTCTTTTTGGTGAATATGGGAATAACGCTTACGTCCTTTGCCCCTTCAGCAAGAAGCCTATCGACAGCGTGTCCCACGATTTCTCCTGAAACATCATCAATGTTGGTCTCCAAAACTGCAATCTGATCCTTCAACAAGCCATTCTCCAGAGGCTTTCCAATCACTATTCGGAGAACATTGGGGATTTCAGCAAAATCTTTGCCGCCTGCACCGTAACCAACCCCCATGGGAATCATTTCAGGGTAGAACCTGGTCAATTCCTGCGCCAAATTAACAATCAAAGAAGCCCCAGTAGGCGTAGCTAACTCTGACTCTACAGGCCCCCCTTTAATCGGGAAACTTTTCGATTGAAAAATAGCCAAAGCAGCCGGTGAGGGGCTTGAGACAGTGCCATGAGAGAACTGAAACAGCCCTCCGCCAACAGATACAGGTGTAGAAATGATCTTTGCGTCGAAGAAGCCGAGCTCTTCCATAGCAACTGCTGACCCAATTATTTCTGCGGCGGTATCGACCAATCCAACCTCGTGCAGATGCGCGTCGGCTAAAGGATGCCCATGAAGTTTCGTTTCCGCGTCAACGAGAGTGTGGATAACATTTGAGGCGAACTGCCTTGCCTTTAGAGAAAGCCCTATTTTTTCCGCTGTTTTTTCGATTATCGTGGTTAATTGTTTGCCGTCTTTTCTTGATTTCCCTTCTGCTGTAACGTCAACTTTGGTCGCTCTGAACCCCTTTCGCATAACCTGTTTGATATCTATTGTCACGTTTTTGTAGCCATACTCGGTGCTTTCCAAGCTTTTTATTGCGGCGGTAACTTTATCCTGGTTTGCACCAAGGTCCAGTAGCGCGCCCAGCATCATGTCTCCTGAAACTCCAGCGACCTGGCAGTCAACGATAACTATTTTAGAAAACTTAGCCATTATGTTTCGACCGCTTGCAATATTGAAAACAGCAAAAACGATATATTACTTGTGGTTCTATGGCGAGTGATGAAGTCATGAGCGCGTTAAAAGATATTTTGGAGAAAACTGTTAAAGGCGAATTAACGGTCGAGGAAGCTGAGAAACTCGTGCGTTTGCAAGCTGTTGCTGAACTTGAAGGCGTAGCGAAAATCGATTGTAACAGAGAACTGAGGAAAGGCATTCCCGAGGTAATATTGGCAGAAAACAAGACAGCAGCAGAGGTGGTTGACATAACCTTGCGGATGATGCATGAATGCGGAAGAGTAATAGTCAGCCGTTGCAATCCAGAGCAGATTCAAGCACTCAAAGACGCGTTCCTCCATAACGCTGTTTTTGAAGTTAATGAAAAAGCAAGAATAGCCGTCGTAAAAACCAAGGATTTCTCCGTGAAAAACACAGGAGGAAAAATTGGAATTCTGACAGCGGGTACCTCTGACATCCCCGTGGCTGAAGAAGCAAAGGTAATTGCCCAAGAAATGGGCTGCGAAGTTTACGCTTCGTATGATCTAGGTGTCGCTGGAATCCATAGGCTGCTTGCACCTCTAAAAGACTTAATCGTGAAAGACGTTGATGTCATAGTTGTTGTTGCAGGCAGGGAAGGCGCCTTATGCTCCGTGGTAGCCGGCATGGTTAATGTTCCAGTGATTGCAGTTCCAACATCTAACAGCTACGGTTTCGGTGAGAAGGGAATCAGCACGCTTATGGCGATGCTTCAGTCATGCTCGCTTGGCCTGTCAGTTGTGAACATTGACGCTGGAGTTGCAGCAGGCGCAGCAGCGACGCTAATGGCTAATCGCGCAGCCAAATTTAGAGAAAAATAACCAGACTATTTTCATATTAAACGTTATGCACTGGACTTTCCGTTGAACAGTATGATTTATCTTTAACAAGTCACCATTTCCTCGTTAAGCAGTGAGAGGCACGTTTGTGAGTTTCGAGTGGAATGGGTGCGTCAGAGAAAACTAGGCTTGTCGTATTCGATGTAGAAGGAGTGCTGGTTCCGAAAAATCGCTTCATATTTGAAGTAGGAAAGAAAATAGGTTTTGCAAGGCTTTTAAAGCTTCTTTTTTTCGGTTTCCTCTACGAAGCGGGGATCCTTAGGCTTGACTCCGTTTTAAAACGCCTCTACAATGAATTGGAAGGGGTCAAAGTCGAAGTTTTGAAGGAAGTCTTCGAAAAAATCTCGTCAACCACCTACCTCAAAGGCATCTTTTCTCAGATAAAAGCAAGAAACTGCAAGATTGCCTTGATCAGCTCCGGGTTGCCGACAATCGTTGTCAAAGAATTAGCTGATGCCTTAAACGCGGAATACGCATACGGAGTTGAAGTAGAAACTGTAGATGGCAAGCTAACGGGGAAAATCTGGGGCGACGCGATTCAACCCGAAGGAAAACTGAAGATTGTCGAGCAGATTCTAACAGCTGAGAACCTGAAACCGAATGACTGCGTTATTGTGGCTGACGACAGAAACAACCGTTGCATGTTTCAGCCCGGAATGCTCAAGATCGGTTTCAACCCTGACTTTGTGATACGAGTTAAAGCAGACAAGGTTGTTAACGGCAAGCTCTCATCAATTATCCCCATAATAGATGGAAAACCCCGCACGCGTTCCTTCCCCTCGACCAACGATTTTGTCCGAGAAGACATCCACGCATCTGGTGTATTCATGCCCGTTGTCGCAGGTTTGATCGGTGTACCCGCAGTTGGAACGTTAATTTTCATTATAGCCGCAGTGTACACGATATCTGAACTTTGGCGCTTGGAAGGAAAAGAGCTGAGGATCGTTTCAGCTGTGACCCGCCACGCGGCTTCCCAGTCTGAACTGCATGGGTTCGCGGCAGCTCCACTGTATTTTGCAGGCGGCATCCTGTTTACACTGGTTGTTTTTCCCCATCCTGCAAGCTATGCCGCAATTGCCATGTTCTGCCTAGGCGACAGCGCAGCATCACTGTTCGGAGGCTTAGCATCAGATTCTTTGCCGTTTAACAAGGGGAAAACTTGGGAAGGCTCATTGGCCGGGTTTTTCTTCGCGTTTTTGGCCGGGATGTTCTTTCTGCCGACGAATCCACTTGTAGCTCTCGCCGGAGCAGCAATCGCGATGACAGTTGAGGTTCTTCCTTTGCCGATAAACGATAACGTTCTGATTCCAATAATCACGGGTGCAGCGTTAACACTACTGATTTAACGCTATAACCGAGTCCAGGTAGTCTTTGACAAAATACTTCTTGCCAATTTGGACTACAATATGCCCTTCCTTCTCGAGCAGGCGCTTTTGATTTTCCACGCCGCCTGGATATTTCTCGTTCAGGAACCCGCCGGTTTTGAGGGTACGCCAGTAAGGAGTAATATCAACAGAGCCTTGCATTCTTTGTTCTTCCGCCGCATGAGAAGATATCCAAGCGAAAATGCCTGTCGTTAAAGGACAACCAATTGTAGCGTTGTGTTTCTTTGCAAGGGCTGAACGGACCTCGTTGATTGTCGTCAGTTTGCCTTTGGGCACCTTCTTCATTAACATGTCAACTTCGATCGGCGCCGGGATAACTAATGTGCCTGTGCCCCATTTAGCCGCCATCCTGCCAGTAAGCGGCTCGACTTTGGGGTAGCCTTTGCTGTTGTTGAGTTTCTCTTGCCAAGTCGCCTTCTTCTTAGCCATTCAGTTAACCCAGTGGACATGTAGCCGAAATGATTTAATGAAACTTTCTAGCAACCTGTTTTGTCAGTAATTCTTGGTTCAAAAGAAAATCAATAGGCGAAGTTTATTTCTTGTTTTGCGTGTTGATCAATTCTTGTTTTTGATGGTGGTTCATTTTTTTTAATTCCCGTTCACGCTTCATGGCATCGCTTCTAGAGTCGAACAGTTCAGTGTAGGCGAGTTTTTGGGGTCTGTGGGATTTGGTGTATCTTGCTCCAATGCCGTTCATGTGCTGCTTGGTTCTGACGTCTAAGTCTTTTGTGTATCCTGTATAAAATGTGCCATCGCTGCAAAGCAGGATGTAAACGCAGAAGGACGTTTGCCTATACCTCCCTTAGCTCTCGAGGCATGTAATCATAAACGATCCCTCTTTGAATCGCTCTTTTCAGATAGGCTTCAGGGTCGATTTCTTGAACTTTCGCATGGTCAACGTCGATGATATAAATTTCATGGATTCGCGCGTTCCTTATTTCTTCAGTTGTAACTGGCGGCTTCTGGTAGTAGGCGTCGCAGAGCCGTTTTATCTGCTGGATTTCCCAGTCTTCACGGTTTCGGGGCGGCTTAGCCAATGCACGGGGAAACGGCAGAATATAGTGGGGCGGAACGCCTAAAGCGAATTTTCCTGCGAAGCTGCTGTACCTGATTATTTTGCTTGCTAAACGTGCTGAAGTGTAAGTAAGCGGCGCTAGGGCGTTTTCAGGAGGAATGAAGCCTGTTTCAACCTCAACTATAAGGTTCCCTAAGCCCTTTGTAGCGAACAAATCGCATGTTAAAATCTCGTTGAGGGGATATTCAATCTGGACTTCGTGACCTTTTTCAACCAGGTACTTGGCGCAGCCAAGCTCCATCACGGAATGATTGATCTTCACGATGTTTTCTTTCCGAAGGTCAACGAGACAGTTTTTGAGGATGTTAAGTTTGTTTTTGACTTGCTCATCCGAATCCGTCGTCAGCCTTGACAGAAAAAAAGTTAAATCCTCTTCGAACTGTTGCCTGCTGCTCATTTACGCTTCCTTTCCAAATTGACCTGACATGTTTACTTAAACTATTTGGTTTCGGAATTCAAGAAGCCAAAACGCTGGGTCGTAAAGAAACAAAGAGGATTGCTTTTTTTATTTAGAACAATTTTTGTAATTCATTTATTTCTTTACCGTAAGAAAGCGTGCTGCTGTTTTTTCTTGAAAGCTAATTTAATGTGTTACGGGAACGAGTACAAGCCTTGTGTAGTTAACGTCGACTTCCACGATTTTGCAGTCTTTGAACTCTTTCGATTCGCCCAAAATGTTTCTGACTGTCACGTTGTCGCCTTCAACTTTGACGTAAATCACATCTTTAAACAAGGTTTTTCCGCCGAGGATAATGTTGAATTCACACATAATCTTTCACAACTAAGGAAAAAGTTGTTCTACGTATTAAGGGCTTTCCGAAAATAAACGCAAAGCTCCGAAAGCAACCGCTTTGTTGATTAGAAATTAAATCCCGCCCGGAGCTGAACCACAAGCTTTTTATTGATTCAGTCGTGTATTTTTAAGGAATATTTAAAGAGGCATGAAAATGAGGGATCGTCACCTCAATCGCTGGGATCGTTGGGTACTTATTCTTTGATTCGCCCAGGAAACCCTCTGAAAAACACGCAGCAAGATTTGCAGCCATTATTTTTCGAGACGAGAGCATGTTTATTGAAAAAGGAGAGATCGTTGAAAAATGACTAAAATGTCTGGTGCAAAGGTACTCGTAGAATCCCTCGAACAGCAAAACGTCGACGTTATATTCGGCATTTTGGGCGGAGCAATATTACCTGTTTATGATGCATTATGTGGCAACGAGAAAATTAGACATATACTCGCTAGACACGAACAGGGAGCCGCACACGCAGCCGAAGGCTATGCTAGAGCCAGCGGAAGAGTTGGAGTATGCATCGCAACGTCAGGACCGGGAGCAACAAACCTAGTCACTGGAATAGCGAACGCATACTTGGATTCTTCGCCGTTGATAGCTATAACAGGGCAGGTTCCATCGACCAGTGTAAACTCTTCGTACATGATCGGCAAAGATGCCTTTCAAGAAGCAGACATCATCGGCATCACCACTCCAATTACCAAGCATAATTATCAGCCTCGAACGATCGCTGAAATTCAGCCAATGGTTAATGCAGCCTTCTACATCGCATCTTCCGGCAGACCAGGACCAGTCCTTATTGACTTACCTAAAAACGTACAGTCAGACATAGCCGACGTGGATATGGGAATTACAGGGAAAATTGAAGCTCGAGGCTACAAACCAGCATTGACTCCCGACTTAACCAAAATCAGCAAAGCAGTTGATTTGTTAGCTAACGCAGTTGAACCAATGATACTGGCCGGCGGAGGAGTCATCAGTGCTAATGCCTCCGACGAATTAACGCAAATGTCCGATTTACTAATTGCGCCAGTTGCTACGACCTTCATGGGCAAAGGCGCTTTTCCCGAATGCCACCCCCTGTCAGTTGGATGCATCGGAATGCACGGAAACCCAGCTGCAAACAGGCTCATCGGGGAAGCTGATGTGCTGTTAGCTGTCGGAACAAGATTTTCTGACCGAGCAACAGCTAACTTAGATACATTCGCGCCAAACGCCAAAAAGATACACATAGACATCGACCCGGCTGAACTCGGCAAAAACATTGACGTCGACGTCCCCATTGTTGGAGATGCAAAAGTATCATTAAAGCTACTGCATAATGCCGCCGCAAAGAAGCTGCCCAAGATGAAAGTTAACGCATGGTGGTCAAAACGCATCAAAGAAACCAAAGAGCAACTAAGTCCATTGCTAAAAGACAGACCCAAAGAGCTTGTGCCTAAAGCCTTACTGATAGAGCTAAGGAAACTTCTGCCAGTAGACACAATCGTAACAACAGAAGTTGGCCAAAACCAGATGTGGTCAGCCCTATACTTCCAAGCATTAAAACCAAGAACCTTCATCAGCTCAGGAGGACTTGGAACCATGGGCTTCGGGTTTCCGGCAGCCATAGGCGCAAAAGTTGCCTGCCCAGATAGGCCCGTCGTGGACATAGCTGGCGATGGCAGCTTCCTGATGACTGAGCAAGAACTGGCGTGTTCGGTAGCGGAAAAGATTCCAGTCATAGTCATAGTGCTGAACAATTCGGTACTTGGCATGGTGGCGCAGTGGCAAAGAATGCTCTACGAACGCCGTTACATGGCGGTTCACTTAGGAAAAACACCTGATTTCGTGAAACTTGCAGAAGCTTATGGTGCACAAGGTCTTCGCGTAAACTCGATTGAAGAGTTCCAGAAAGCGGTAAAAACAGCGTTAAACAGCGATGTTACAACGGTAATCGACGTGCCTATTGGCTCAGAACACGATGTTGTTCCATTTGTGCCTCCAGGCTGCGGTTTACCACAACAGAGAGGTGACTATTGATGGAAACTGACCAAACCAAGGTAATTTCGGTTCTCGTCGAAAACAAGCCCGGTGTCCTCCATGGGGTAGCGAACTTGTTCAGACGCAGAAACTTCAACATTGAAAGCATAACTGTTGGATTAAGCGAAAACATCGATACATCACGTATGACAATCACTGTAAAAGGCGACGAAAAAACGCTTGAACAAGTCGTGAAGCAATTAGCGAAACTCATTGATGTCCTAAAAGTGGAAGAGTTAGAGCCAGGGCATTTTGTGATGCGGGAGTTAGCTTTGATAAAAGTTAATGTACCGACCACGAAAGACCGCTCAGACATAATAAACTGCGTTGAGGTCTTCAGAGGGCGAATCATTGACGTCTCAACTGACAGCTTAACCGTAGAGATCACTGGAACACCAGACAAGCTTGACGCTTTCCTGAAACTAATGCAGACAAACGGCATCATTGAATTGGCAAGAACAGGCATAACAGCGCTGGCAAGAGGAGCAAAAACTGTAAGAATAGACGAATAAATCGTTCCTGCAAACGGAAACCCTTAATTTCAAGTTTCTTAAAATGACAAACTTGTCATAGTTATCGGCAGCAAAAAAGGAAATGATAGAGAAGAGAATTAAAATGAATATCACGGAAAAAATCTTGGCTAAAGCTTCAGGCAAAAAAGAGGTGCATCCAGAAGAAATCATCGACGCAAGCGTTGACATGGTTATGGTGCACGATTTGACTGGGCCTTTAGCGGTTGAAGCCTTCAATAAAATAGGTGTGCAGAAAGTTTGGGATAGCCAAAAGGCAGTGGTGATACTGGATCATCAGGTACCGGCTGAATCCGTGAAAGCGGCTGAACTGCACAAGACGATGCGTCAATTTGCCAAGGACCAAAACCTACGCATTTACGATGTTGGGAGAGGTGGAGTCTGCCATCAAGTCATGCCTGAGAAGGGTCACGTGGTTCCTGGGACAGTAATCGTAGGCGCCGACTCACACACATGCACCTACGGAGCCTTCGGAGCTTTCGCCACGGGAATAGGTTCAACTGAAGCAGCGTCAGTCTTAGCTACGGGAAAAATCTGGTTAAAAGTGCCCGAAGCAACAAAAGTGAACGTCACAGGGCGTTTCCCAAAGTATGTAACTCCAAAAGATCTGATTCTGGCCATAATTGGGCGAGTAAGTGTTGAAGGCGCCATATACGAAAGCGCCGAATTCACCGGTCCAACAATCAAAGATATGAGCATCTCGGGAAGAATGACCCTGTGCAACATGTCAGTGGAAATGGGCGCTAAAAATGGCATTATCGAACCTGATGAAATAACGCGAAAGTTCTTAGAGGGAAGAGTCAAAGTCCTGCCAGACTTTGAAGCTTTGAGAAGTGACAAAGATGCGGTTTACCGACGCACATTAGACTTTGATGTTTCAAAGATGGAGCCACAGATTGCCTGCCCATCCTCAGTTGACAACGTCAAGCCAGTTTCAGAAGTCGGCAACGTTCCTATCGAGCAGGCGTTTATCGGGTCATGCACCAACGGCAGAATCGAAGATTTGCGCTTGGCTGCTCAAGTCATGAGGGGCAGGCGCGTCAAAGATGGCGTTAGGGCACTGGTGATTCCAGCTTCACAGGAAGTTTACAAGCAGGCATTAGACGAAGGCTTAATGGAAGTGTTCACAGACGCAGGCGCCATGGTTTGCGGTTCAGCGTGCGGACCATGTTTAGGCGGACACATAGGGTTACTGGCGGCAAACGAAGTTTGCGTCAGCACGTCCAACAGAAACTTCATCGGAAGAATGGGCAGCACCCAAGCAAGTGTGTATTTAGCTTCACCAGCAACAGTAGCTGCTTCAGCAGTAATAGGCAAAATCACCGACCCAAGAAAACTGGAGACAAAACAATGAACATGAAAATCAAAGGCCCAGTTATAAAATTCGGAAACAACGTTGACACAGATGTCATTCTGCCAGGAAAATACCTGACGCTGGTTGATCCCCACGAGCTAGCAAAGCATGCCTTGGAAAGCGTAGATACAGATTTTCCCCAGAAAGCAAAGAAAGGCGTGGTTGTAGTTGGCGGCAAAAACTTTGGATGCGGATCCAGCAGAGAACAAGCGCCCTTAGCCTTAAAGTACGCTGGCGTGAAATGCGTCTTAGCTGAGTCTTTCGCGCGTATATTTTTCCGAAATGCCATCAACATTGGCTTGCCAGTAATCGAATGCAAAGGCATATCGGCAGCTGTTGAGACAGGCGATGAGTTGGCTGTAGATTTCGAAGCTGGTAAGGTAGAAAACGTCTCAAACGGCAAAAAGTTTCAAGTAGAGAAGCTACCTCCGTTTATCTTAGAAATCTTAGCTGATGGCGGATTAATAGAGAATTTACGTAGGAGAATGAACAAGAAATGACAGAATACAAGATTTCGCTGATTCCCGGAGATGGAATCGGCCCGGAACTTACAGAAGCAACCCTGAAGGTGTTAGATGCTGCCCAGAAAAAATACGGCATAAAACTGAAAATAATCGAGGCGGAAGCAGGCGACGACACCTTGGCAAAAAGAGGCGCAGCGCTACCTACGGAAAGCGTAGAAATCATTAAGGCATCACACGCTTGCCTTAAAGGACCGGTTGGCGAAACGGCAGCAGACGTCATAGTTAAACTCCGATTAATGTTTGATTTGTACGCGAATTTGCGTCCGTTGAAGGCTTACCCAAACGTTCCTGTAGCTAGACCCGACATTGACATGATGTTTGTTCGCGAGAACACCGAGGACGTTTACAAAGGCTTAGAATTCACCGTTGGCAACGACACAGCGATATGCATGAGAATTATTACAAGAGGAAATTGTGAACGTATAGCCAAAAAAGCGTTTGAAATCGCACGTTTACGCAACGGCAAAAAGAAAGTAACCGCTATTCACAAGGCAAATGTTATGCGGGTAACAGACGGCTTGTTCGCAAGCGTGTGCCGGGAAACCGCAAAACGCTACCCAGATATCGCGTTTAACGAGCTTTATGTTGACGCTGCGTCAATGCGTCTTATCAAAGAGCCTCAGGTATTCGATGTGTTCTGCACATGCAACATGTTCGGCGACATCCTATCAGATGAAGCAGCCCAGCAAATCGGCGGCTTAGGAATGGCTCCTGGCGCAAACATCGGTGAAAACTTTGCACTTTTTGAACCCATCCATGGCTCAGCTCCAAACAGGGCAGGAAAACACACCGCAAACCCAATCTCGATGGTTCTAAGCGCCAAAATGATGCTGGAGTGGCTCGGCGAAAAATACAACGATAAAAAATGCATGCAAGCGGGCGCGGCGATTGAGAACGGCGTCGTTTACGCGTTACGAAACGGTCAAACTGTTCCAGACTGCGGCGGCAACACAACGACCGTGGGAATGGCGGAATCCATTGCTGCAGCCTTAACGGCGAAAACTGGCTGAAAAAATGACGAGCAAATATATTCGAATCTTAGACACTACCCTAAGAGATGGTGAACAAACTCCCGGGGTTTCTTTAACCTCTGAAGAGAAAATTGAGATTGCACGCCAACTAGACAAACTAGGCGTTGACGTCATCGAAGCTGGTTTTCCAAGCTCCTCCGACGGCGAAAAAAAAGTCGTAAAAGAAATTGTCAAGTTAGGTTTGAATTCTGAAATCTGCGCTCTTTCCAGAGCGACAAAAGGAGATATTGACGCGGCACTGGATTGCGAAGTCGACTTAATTCACGTTTTCATCCCGACTTCTGCAGTTCAGATGAAGTACGCCGTCGATTTGACGCCTGAACAAGTTCTAACTTCAGCGGTTGAATCGATTGAGTACGTCAAGGAACACGGGGTGAGATGCGAGTTTTCACCTATGGATGCAACACGCTCTGAAATGCCCTTCCTCAAAAAAATCTGCAAAGCCGCACAGCAAGCAGGAATGGACACATTAAACCTGCCCGACACAGTCGGCATAATGATCCCAAAATCAATCATAAAATTCGTTGAAGATGTAAAATCCGTCGTTAACGTTCCAATAAGCATCCACTGCCACGATGACTTCGGATTGGCAGTTGCAAACTCACTGGCTGCGGTTGAGGCAGGCGCCGCTCAAGTGCATGTTGCCGTCAACGGGTTAGGCGAAAGGGCAGGTAACGCTTCCCTGGAAGAAGTGGTTATGGCACTGCATGTAATTTACAAGTACAAGACAGGCGTAAACAGCCGACTGCTCTACGGCACATCTCGAATGGTTTCCGCATTAACCGGCATAGCTGTGCAGGCTAACAAGGCACTAGTCGGCGAAAACGCTTTTGCACATGAATCCGGCATCCACACACGCGGAGTAACTGAGAAGCCATTAACCTTTGAACCGATAGACCCCGCACTAGTCGGACGCACAAGAAAACTTGTAGCTGGAAAACTAGCGGGAACACGCGGCATCAAAGCAGAGTTGGAAGAAATTGGCATTAACCCAACCGAAGAGCAACTGAAAGAGATTGTCCAACGTGTCAAAGAACTTGGCGACAAGGGCAAAATGGTTACAGATGCAGATTTGCTGGCGTTAACTTCCGCAGTTATGGGCGAAGTCATCAGAGAAGAAAAAATCGTTGACTTATGCGATATGGCAGTCGTCACAGGCATAAAAGTCATACCCACAGCATCAGTGCGGCTGGTTCTAGACGGCAAAGAATACGTTGCAGCCGAGACAGGCGTAGGTCCAGTTGACGCAGTTCTTAAGGCAATTCAGAAGTTAATTAGCAGCCAGGAAAAGATCCGTCTTAGAGAATATCGGCTTGAAGCCATCACGGGCGGCTCAAACGCCGTTGCAGAAGTCATCATCAAAGTGGAAGATGAGAAAGGCAACATCGTCTCAGCCCGCGCAGCAAGAGAAGACATTGTGATGGCAAGCGTTGAAGCTATGATAAACGGTATGAACAAGCTTTTGATTAAGCATAAGCAGGAAAACAAACAGTGAAAGTGGCCTATCAAGGTGAAGCTGGTGCCTACGGCGAAATGGCCGTCTACAAGTTTTTCGGCAGCAAAGTGGAGCCATTGCCCTGCAAGGACTTCCGTGATGTCTTCGAATCCGTAAAGACAGGCGCTGTCCCAAATGGTGTGGTCCCGATTGAGAACTCCATCGAAGGCAGCGTCAACCAAAACTACGACCTATTTCTCACCTATGACCTAAAAGTTTGCGGTGAAGTTGCTGTGAAACTTGCCCATGTCCTAATCGGTAATCCAGAGACCAAATTCGAGGACATCGAAACCGTTTATTCGCATCCCCAAGCGTTAGCGCAGTGCCGCAAATACTTAGAAAAGCACAAGTGGGAAATCATCCCCGCTTATGATACTGCCGGAGCCGTAAAAATCATTAAAGAAAAAAACCTCAAAAACGCTGCTGCGATCGCAAGCGAAAAAGCTGCAGACATTTACAGCATGAAGATTCTTTCTCGAGACATCGCCGATAATCCATCTAACTACACTCGATTTCTTGTCCTCGGCAATGAAGATGCAGCACCCACGGGTGACGATAAGACCTCGATCATTTTTTCAGCCAAACATGCTCCTGGAACTCTATACCATGCTCTTGGAGAGTTCGCGTCGAGAAACATTAATCTAACCAGAATAGAATCCAGACCGACTAAAACCACAGCTTGGCAATACAACTTTTACCTCGACTTCGAGGGGCACAGAACCGAAAAGCGCTGCGCAGAAGCCTTAGAGGCGCTGGAAAAATACGCTACTTTCGTGAAGATTCTGGGATCTTACCCAAGAGTCATTTAAAAAGCCGTCTAGCTAAGGCGTAAGCTTCGACAAGCTTTTATCCAAACTAAAGCTAAAAGTTTTCAAGCACATTGTTGAGAGCGAGTTGCCATATGGTGGTTGAAAAGGAAATTATTGTTCGAAAAGCAAGCTGTAAGGATGTAGAGGGAATAATCGGGGTGCTAACCTCAATAAGTCTGAACGAGGAAAAGTGGAGGGCCAAAGCAGCGTTTGTGGCTGAAAACCTCAAAGATCTAGGCGAAGCCATTGCTTTGGTGGCGGAATTTAAATCTTCAATCATAGGTTTTATTGACTGCATCATTTTCCCTTCGTTTTGGGAAGGCCAAAAACAGGGCTTGATAGCTGACTTCTTCGTACGCGATGAGTATCAGGCTAAGGGAGTAGGTTCAAAACTTCTTGAAGCTCTTGTTAAATGTGCGGAAGCACAAAACGTGGCTGAACTCCATGTGTCAACTGGATGGAAAAATGCGAAGGCCCGAAAATTCTATGGCAAATACGGCTTTACCGAAGAACAACTGTTACTTGAGCGTTGCAGAGGCAGCGAATAGAAGCAGATTTTATCGCTTGACCACGTTCTTGTAGAAGTTCCCTATTAGTCTGTGTCCCTCGGGATGGGTTTCGCTTTTTACAGTTATGCGTTCAGGATGAAATTGGACGCCCAAGAAGGGTTTGCTTTTGTGTTTGACGGCTTCCACTTCGCATGAAGCTGAATCCGCGAGCAAGATGAAACCTGCTTCGCTCAAGTTTTCTTTCAAAACGTAATCGAAATGGTTTTCTGAGAGCGGAACAGTTTGGTCTTTTCTGAACCCATCAAATATTCCATTTAATTCAGCTACACGGACCGCCTCAAAACGGTCCAAAACTGGCTGGTTCAGTGACCCGACTTTGGCGCCGAACGCCCAGCAGAGCAACTGATGCCCAAAGCAAATGCCTAATGTAGGCAACTCGCAGGTTCGAATCAAGTTAACAACCCCATCGAAGAGGCGCCTGTCAGAAGAGTCAACTATTCTAGCTCCAGAACCGCTGACGATGACAGCGTCAATTTCTCCTTTCACGCAATAGTCTTCATTAATGTCTTTGAACTGGATAATTTGGCATTGGCTGAACTTTCCGACGGCTTCAACTAAAGCCTCATTTTTCGTTTTTAAAGAACAGTTCACAACCAACGATTTAGGCATCTGGTTTCCTTACTTCTCCGTGGCTTCAAGCATTTTGTACATGACTTCATAAGACTCGGCCAAGTCAGGATCAGCTTTGAGCAGTTTTGCTTTTAGCTGCTCCATTCGGTCAACGATCGCTTGCGGGTTCTTCTGCTTAAGCAAGTCCAGCCATTCCTGCGCTTTTGCGATGTAAAGGTCTTCGATTTTTGCCATCTCAGGCAGCTTAATCTGCAGGTTAGCAAATAGGTCGGGAGTTTCAAGCGCGGTTACTTCCGCCAGGGTGAAGAGCATGCGGTAAGTCGTCCCAGCCACTTGCTTGGTTTCAGCAAAGCCCTTTTGCTCAAGGAGAGTTTCGCAGACGGCTAATCCAAGGAAATGGGGCAATCCGAGAACGACGGACATGAGTTGGTCATGTTTTTGGGGGGTCATGATGAAAACGTGCGCTTCTTCCTTTTCAAGCCATTTCCTAAAGCCATCTGCATACTTCTCTTCGGCATCATTCGTAGGTGTGAGGACGTAAGCTTTGTGTTTTACGCCTTTGCTGCCTGGACCAAAAACCGGATGAGTGCCCAACACCAAGCCATGCTTGATGTATTGATGCATGACTTTGACGGGGTATTCCTTGATTGAGCATATGTCCGTGACTGCCTGCCCGTCATGAACGTAAGGAGCTATTTTTTTAACGACATCTTCAAAGCTGCTGATAGAAACGCAAATCACGATTTCGTCGGCTGCCTTGACTGCTTCTGTGAAGTCAGTTGTGGTTTCAACACCCAGCTCTTTTCCGAGTATAGACAGTTTCTCAGCTTTTCTGTCTGACAGAATTACGCTGTCGCCTTTCTCTTTGCAAAACTTTGCGAACCAAACACCCATTTTTCCCGCGCCGAGAACGGCGGTTTTCATTTAAGCGCCTCGCTGATTTTATCCAACCCGACCTTTATTTCTTCTCTGGGGGCAGTCAAGGATATGCGGAAGTGTTCTCTGTAGTCGCCAAATGCTGTTCCTGGAGCCACTGCGACGCCTTTGTCAAGCAAGTCCAATGTGAATTTTTCCGAGTCCAAACCTTTGCGTTTCGGGAACACGTAGAAGGGTGCTTCTGGTTCTGTGAAGGAAAGCCCTGCTTTCACCAATGTTTTGCAGGCAATTTTTGCGCGTTGTGCGTATTCTTTTTCGATGGTTTTAGTAAGGTTCTTCTGCATTTCAAGCCCTTTAAGAGCTGCTTCTTGGATGAAGACTGGTACGTTGTTTATGGTAATTTGGTTTAGTTTTGTGATGTTGTCAATTAGTGGCTTGTTGGCTATGATGTAGCCGATTCGCCAGCCTGTCATGGTGAACATTTTTGAGAATCCATTTGAAAGAACGTGGGTGTTGTTGCCATCGTATTCAAGGATGCTTTTGGTTTTCACGAAGCTGATAGGACCATAAACTTCGTCTGACAGAATGGTAATGCCTTTCTTGTTGGCGATTTCCACGATGCTGTCTAAAGTCTTGGAATCCATAACTTTGCTTGTCGGGTTGTTCGGGTTGTTTAGAATTATCATCTTTGTGTTTTTGTCAATCAATGCTTCAAGCTTGCATAGATCCACTTTCCAGCCGTCTTCCATTTCAGTTCTAAGCAGCCGCGTCTGGGCGCCGATGCTTTTAGCCATCAGATCGTAAGCGGTCCAGTAAGGCGTGGGTATAATGATGTTGCCACCAGCCTTCATCGTTAAATAGAGGGTTGCAAAGACGCCCCATTTTGAACCTGGTGTGATAACCACGTTTTCGGCTTTTACTCCATGAATTTTAGCGAGTTTCTGCCTTAGTTTTTCTTCGCCATAAGCTGAAGAATACTTGGTTTTCCCTGCCTTCATTGCAGCGTATGCTGCCTCTACAATCTCCGTGGGAGTGGCTAGGTCAGGGTCACCTAGGTTTAAGCGGATTATTTTTTTTCCTTGGTTTTCGAGTCTTATGGCTTTCTCGTTTATTTCGTAGAGCATTAGTGAACTTTCCTTTTTCTGATTATTTCTTACTCTTGAACTGCACTGCACATATTAACTATTTCGCGGTAGAGTGCCTCAACTTTCTGGGAATCTAAGCCTAATTCACCAGATTTCTCTTTCACTTTTTTGTAAACATCGTTTTCTCTGGAGACGTCTTTTACAGGCATGCCACGCTTCTTCTTCACTAGACCAATAGCCATGCATATCTTGATTCTTTCAGTCAGAGATTTCAAAATCAAATCGTCTACTTGGTCAACCTGCTTTCGGTACATTTCAAGCTCATCTAACAATTTTCTTTGCCTCCAAGACTTTCGAAATGAATCCACCACGAATCATATGGTCAGCTAACGTAACAGCCACTACGGCTTCCACCACTGGCACGGCTTTCGGGACCACACAGGGGTCATGCCTTCCTTTGACGGTAATAGATGCGTCTTCCATATCGGACAGATTCACGGTTTTCTGCGGCAAGCTGATCGAAGGCGTCGGTTTAATCGCTACCTGCATGAGAATAGGCATTCCGTTTGATAAGCCGCCCAAGATTCCACCCATGTTATTGGTGGAAGTTGCAACTTTCCCGTTTTGCATGACGTAAGCGTCGTTGCTTTCTAAGCCTTTTAACTCAGCGATCCCGAAACCCAACCCGAATTCAACTGCCTTGACCGCTGGAACATTAAACAGCGCCTTAGCTAAATCAGCGTCAAGCGAGTCAAACATTGGTTCTCCTACCCCCACTGGAACGTTGAGAGCAAGACATTCGACTACGCCGCCGACGCTTTCACCTTTTTTTCTGGCGTCAACAATGGCTTCCTTCATGATTTCACTGCACTTCAAGTCAGGGCATCTAGTCGCCGCCACATAACGATTCCTTCGGATTACTTCAGAACTAAACTTTTTGTCGCTTCTGATTTTGCCTATTGCTCTTGTATACGCTAAAACGTCGACGTCGAAGCGGCTTAGCAGTTTTTTGGCTACGGCGCCAGCCATTATTAATGCCACTGTGAGTCTTCCGCTGAAGCGTCCGCCCCCACGGTAATCGTTAAAGCCGCCGTACCTGATACTTGCAGGATAGTCTGCGTGCCCAGGTCTTGGCAGGTTCTTGTTTGCCTCATAGTCTGAGGAGTCAACTTCTTTGTTCTCCACTGTCATCGCTATTGGTGCGCCAGTCGTGAATCCATTGAAGACGCCTGAAAGGATTTTAGGCATGTCTTTTTCGATCCTTCCCGAAACAATTTTGGGATCAGATGGGATGCGTCTGTCTAACTCGTCTTGAATGTCCGCTTCAGAGAGAGCCAAGCCTGCCGGGCAACCGTCCACAACTACACCTACGATTTTGCCGTGGCTTTCTCCGAAACTGGTGATAACGAATTCTTTACCTATCGAATTTCCCGCCAACAATTTCCGCTCCTAACTGTTGTAGATGAATAAAAAACTGTGGATAAGACTTTCTGACGCATTGAGCATTTTGAATGAGAGTTTGTTTTTCGGCGCCTAGGGCTGCTACCGCGCAGGCCATTACTATACGATGGTCATTGTGGGGGTTAATTGTGGCGCCGTGCAGACCAGCGGTTTCCTTTATAGTTAGGCTGCTTGAATCCACTTCTATTTTGGCCCCCATCTTTGCGAATTCAGAATGGAGGGATAGCAGCCTATCAGATTCTTTTAGTTTGAGCCTTTGTGCCCCGCTGATTTTTGAGGTACCTTTGGCGAAACATGCGAGAGCCGTGCACACTGGGACAAGATCAGGGATGTTACTTGCATCGATGTTGAGTGGCTCAAGCGGACTTCCGACGCCGTCTATTTCGACGCTGTTCTCACAAACCTTGCCAGCTACGCCCATTTGCTTGAGAATGCCCAGAATTGCTTTGTCGCCCTGAATGGTCTCGTAATCGAGATCATTTATCTGCACTTTTGAATTAGTAACGGCTGCGGCTGCCAATAGAAATGCGGCTGAAGAGAAGTCTCCGGGCACTCGACAATCAACGGGCTTGAAGGTTTGGTTGGCTGGAATGACGATGCTTTCGAAATTTCCGTAAACGTCCACTCTGATCCCATGCTTTGAGAGCACGTCCAAAGTCATCTTGACGTAGTCCGTTGACTCTAGCGGCGAGGTGAGCTTAATTTCGGTGTCAACTTTAGCCATTGGACATGCAAACATCAGACCCGAAATGAACTGGGAAGTAACATCACCCCGAATAGAGGTTTGTCCTCCGAGGATTCCACCGCCCTCGACAATTACTGCGTCTTTGCCTCCGAATTTTTTTATATGAACCCTTGTACCCAAATCGTCTAGGCTTTTGATTAGTGGTTCGATTGGTCTGCGATTAAGAGAGCCGCGGAAGAGCAGCGTGGATGAGTCACTTGCTAGGGCAGCAATGGGTATCATGAAACGTAGCGTAGCCCCAGATTCTCCGCAGTCAACGGGTGCTTTCGCGTTTTGAATCGGCGCTGCGCCTTTGATAACCCAGCAGTTTTCCTCAAAGCTTGTTTCCGCACCTAACGCCGTTATCCCGCGCAAGGTAGCTTCTGTGTCTTCGGAAAGAAGCGGGTTTGACACTTTTCCGGTACCCAATGAAAGAGCTGCTGCGATAAGCATTCTCTGTGTGTAAGATTTTGAAGGGGGAGCGCATAATTCGCCTTTTAGTTTTTCAGATTTTTTAACGATTACGTCGACCATGCTAAATCACCTTTGCTTTCTCCTGATTAAAGTTGGCTTGCAAGACTTCGCCGTCGAATTTCTTAAGCGCGGCCCTCACCGAATCAACTTTGTCCTTGGGCGTAACTGCTGTTACCGCTAGTCCTTTCCCACAGAGCCCAGCCGCCACCGCCCCAGCTTCCAACGCATCAATCGCGATTGATGAGTCATACCCCCATGCTGATGAGTAGATTATGCCGTTGAGCGTCAACGACTCCCAGAATTTGCCCGCTAAAGCCTCTTCGTAGGCAACTTGAACTAGCGGTTTTACTTTTCGTACCCTTTCAACGTTTGAGTCAGCTGTGTAGGATTTTTCCGGAGGAACATGGAAAAGCACAACCATATCTTCAGGCAAAGGTGATTTTCTGATAAGTTTCCGCTCCAAATTGTCAGTGATGACCACGCCGCCGAAATATGAAGCGCATGCATCGTCAAAAGCGCCTGTAACTGTCACTTTTGCGTCGAAAGCAGCGTCAACGCCCAGCCTGACGATTTCAACGTCATCCAGCGTTTGGCCAAGAGCCGCTGTAGTTGCCAACGCAACCGCATTAGCTGCGGCACTGCTGCTTTTAAGCCCTTTTGCGATGGGAATGTTGGACCAAGTTTTGACTTTGGCGCCGAATCTCCTCTCCATCTTAAAATATTGGAGAACTCGCGCGACAGTTTTTTCCATCAGAACCGTGCTTTCTTTCGGATCAGAAGCTATCTCTGCGTTGAAAATCGCGACCTCATTCGTCAATTCCACCTGCGCCTTTGTAAACAGGTCAACTCCGAAAGCGGCGCCTTTGCCCAGCGCCATTGCGTTAACAATCGTTGCTGCGCCATGTGCTATAGCTATGGCTTCTCTCGTCAACTCTTCTGCACCTTTCGCAAGTGACTAAGCGCTGCCTCCCTCATAATTTCAACTGGCGCTTTGGCTCCAGTCCAGATTTCAAATGACGCTGCCCCTTGATAAATCAGCATTTCAACCCCACTGACCACTTTGGCGCCTGCAGCCTTCGCTCTTTTCGCCAATTTGGTTTCGATTGGGTTGTAGACAATATCCAATACAGCTAAGTCAGGCTTGAGCCATTTGGGGGCTACCAGAGTTTCGTTATCGTTCGGTTTCATCCCGACTGAGGTAGCATTAATCAGAATGTCAGCATCAACTAGATTTCCTTTGACCGTGAGGGGGGAAAGCGCATATGCAAATACTTTGATGTCAAACGTTTCCTTTATGAGGTCAGCTAGCTGGGCAGCTGGCACAATTGAACGATTCAAAATTGAAATCTCAGCTGCGTGCTCGGCCAAAGCGAAGGCTATAGCTCTTGCAGCGCCGCCTGCGCCAAGCAACATTACTTTTTTGCCCTTGAGCTCAACCCCATTTTCTCTAAAAGCTAACAATGCACCGACGCCGTCAGTGTTAAAGCCCAAAAGTTTGCCGTTCTCATTCTTCACTGTGTTAACTACCTTCAGAGCCTTGGCTACCGAGTCAACTTCATCCAAGAAGCTAATTACAGAGGTTTTATGGGGCATCGTAACGTTCAATCCTTGAATACCCAACGCACGCACTCCGTCCATAGCTTTTCCAACGTCAGAGGATTTTACGTTAAACGCTAAGAATGTAGAGTCAATTTTGGTTGATGCAAACGCCGCGTTCTGCATAACTGGACTTAAGCTGTGCTCAACGGGGTCGCCGATTACTCCGAAAACCTTGGTTTTCCCAGAGACAGCCATTTTACGGTGCCCCCAAAAGCTCGTATGCAGCTTTCATTTCGCCGATAGACATTTGCCCCTTCGCAGTTTCGCTACCCTGCTCAAGACATGCAAAAGTGAAGAAAGCGCCGAACATCGGTGAAATAAGCCTTGAAACCTTCCCTTCTTCGCCCATGCAGAAACAGACAAGCTTCACATTGCCTGAATGTGAAGATACAAAATTCAGGACTTCCAAATTGTCCTCAATTTTCTCAGCTGCCATCACAATTTTGCAGACGTTGGCGCCGCATGCAACTTCGTGCTCAAGAACCTTTTCCATCGCTGAACGGCTTAATGCGCCGTCGAATTTGTGGTAGGAAACTATTATTTTGGCGCCCAGTTGTTTGAGTTTTTCGATTATTTCTTGGCGATTCGGGCTTGACAGGTCAACGTCAACGTACTCGAACCCGTTTTGGGCTGCGTTTAGAAGACTTTGCTGCCGTTCGGTTTCCGATGCCGAGGAAAAACCGTTTTCACTGGTCAGTTTGTGTGTCGCGATCAAAGGGATTTTTGCGCTCTGAATAAATGCCTTCAAGTCTGTTGTAACATCTATGCGGTCGAGCCTAACTTCGATTAGGTCGGCTTTGGCTTCCTCCGCGCTTTTGATGAGGTTTAACGCTTCAGCCGTGTTTTTTGGAAGAATAGAAACGCAGATTCTAATTGTCACCTTTCAATCACCGTTTCTTCAGGCACGGAAACGCCAAAGTGTCTGCCTCCCTTAGCGGCTAAATGTACCAGAACCTCGTCGTTTACGTTGAGTTCCGTGACGGGCTTGGAGGCTTTCGGCGTGACAAGGCGGATGGTTTCAGCATTTTGGAGTATAGTTTTGATTTTTGTGTCGTCCGCTTGCGCTTCAATCAAGATGAGCGGTCGGAACTCGATTTTTGACCTGCCCACATTGGTTATTCTTACTTTTCCTTCTCTGTTAATGATTAGAACTTCATCCCCGGCTTTCAGTTCGGAGAGGTACCGAGTATTCTGGATCGATGTCAGTGTGTAATGTGATGCAGGTCCAGCGTTCACTCGGAAGGGTCGGGATTGCACATATGGGTTCTCATTTACTTCCGCCTCAACGAGGAAGAATCCTGCTGATTGGCAGCCAACGAGCATTCCCTCGCCTGGAACCATCAAATCTACAGTGTCAACGCACACTCTTGCACCTGTGCCGATAGTTTGAATGGAGAGAACCTTTGCAATCGTCAACGCGACCTTAGGAGTTTGACCCTTGACCAGCTTTACTGTTTTGGTGAGTTCATTGAGGTTTAAGGTTTTTAGTAGAACACCGTCTGTTCCCAGTTCTAAGGCTTCAAGAACCACTTTGGCTTCTTGTGCCGTGGCGACTTCCGCGATAAGTTTGCTTTTACCCCCATGCGCCTTCGCAATCAAGTTCTCCAGCGGGATAACACGCCAATCAAACGTGCTAATAATTATGTAATCAACTCCCATCTCAGCCGCTTTGGCAGCACGGTTCTCTTCTTCTTTCCCAGTTATGTTGATTTTAACGGCGGTTTTTCTGTTTTCATTTTTGATCTGGGAAATTTTTTTCTCAGACAGATCAGCGAGGAAAACTATTTCTAATTTGCCGCTACGGGTGCTCGCTTGGGTTCCTTCAAGCACTACATCCGCGTTTTCATGTGCAGTGCTGAGCAAGTTTTCTTTTTCTTGCGGTGAAGCTGCAGGTTCAATTTCTAACCAAAGTTCCTTCACGTTTTTTCACCGAGAATCTTTAGCGCTTCTTGCACGCTGGCGCCGCTGTGAACTATTGCTGAGAGTGCCTTGACGATTAGGGTTGGATTTTCATGTTGGAAGACGTTGCGTCCGATTGAAAGCCCAGACGCTCCAGCTGAAAGGGCATCATGTGTGGTTTGGAGAACTTCCTCAGAAGTCTTGCATTTCGGTCCCCCGGCAATCACCATTGGAACGGGGCAACCCTCCACCACGGTTTTGAAGGTGTCTATGCTTCCTGTAAAGTTTGCTTTGATGATGTCTGCTCCAAGCTCGGCGCCTATTCGTGCTGCATGAGCAACGACGTCGGCTGCGTGTTCATTTTGTATTTTGGGTCCACGCGGATACATCATTGCCAGAAGCGGCATGCCATAAACGTCACATTCGTCAGCAACACTACCAAGGTTTTGAAGCATCTTGTCTTCATCTTGGGCGCCGATGTTAACGTGCACTGATACCGCGTCTGCACCAAGGCGAATTGCTTCCTGTACGCTGCAAACTTGGACTTTGCCATTCACGTTCGGGCTGAGATTTGACATGCCTGAAAGCATCACGATTAACCCTACGTCATCAGCGTCGGTGTGTTTAGCGATGCCTTTGTGGACAAGGACGGCGTCGGCGCCGCCTTTGATGAGTTGATCGATTGTTTTCTGCATGTTGGTTAACCCTTGGATGGGGCCGATTGTTACGCCGTGGTCCATAGGCACGATTACAGTACGGTTGTCTTGCTGCATTATTCTTCTTAGTCTTCGGTTTTTTCCTTGATTCATGTTTCCACCTTACTTAGCGCTCCTTAAAGAGTTTTTAATCATTTTGAGGGCTTTTTCCCGTTCATTCCAATCCACAAAAAGTAGGATGCTTGACGTTATTGTCAGTATTCCTGAAATGTTTATGCCGCTAACTCGCAAATCTTCACTGATTTTCCCAATTATGCCGTGGGTTTCCTCCAAGCCGACGCCGCTTGTCTTTATGAAAACAAGGTCCTTTTTCACAGCCATAGCGATCGTTTCCTTGTTACTCTTTGTTATATTGTGGATATCGTTGAATAACCCCTCCAAGTTTGCTTCTTCTGAAACGTAAAGTATAACGGAGTTCGTGTTCATCGACATGCCCAAGAGATGCGAATGCAGCTTCGCTTTCTCAACCATCTCCTGAACGATCTGCGGGTTAGCTGAGATGCCGTTCCCTATCACGGTAATTTCGGCGACTGGGAAAGGATGCGCAATTTCAGCGTCAAGCTCACTGGCTAGTCCACCCGTAACTAACGTTCCTTCCTCTGAAAGGTTGCCGCAGGCGTGGTTGATAACGCGGACGTTGATATTTTTGGGCTTGTACTTTAACGCTTTACTGTGAATGAATTTCGCACCTGAATCGGCAAGCCCAACCAGCGTGTTGACATCGATTTCTTTTAGACGCTCAACGTTGGAAAGAAGTTTCGGGTCTCCCGTCATGATGCCGTTAGCGTCAGTTACCAAGATGATTTCATTCGCTCCAAGCGCTTCGGCGAGAACGAACGCCGTTGTGTCGCTTCCACCTCTTCCAAGAGTTGTGATTTTGCCGTCTTTGGTTTTACCCAAGAAACCTGCAACCACGGGAATTGTGCCTTTTTCCATGATTGGCAGGACGCATTCACGGATATTTTTTTCGCAGTCTTTGAGGATTGGATTAGCATTTTGAAAGGCTGCATCAGTTATTATAGGCCAGTTGCTGTCAATAGGGTCAAAATAGCAGGATTCCGCTCCGTTCGTTCTTAGCGCTGTTGAGAAGATTCGGATGCTGGTCCGCTCACCCATCGACAAGATATCGTCTAAATCTTTTTTCTCTAGTTTCCCGTTGGAAGCGTTCTTCGCAGTAGCCATGAGGACATCAGTTGTTTTGCCCATAGCGGAAACTACAACAGCAATCCGGGTACCTTTTTTAGCTTCATTAACCACGGCAACCACAGCTTTTAAGAGTCTTTCGTGATCCGCTAAGCTAGACCCACCGAATTTAACAACAATTGTTTTGTTAGAGCGAGTTTTCTCCATTTGTTACACCCGTGCTTGCCCAGAACCAACCCCAAAAAAATTCTTTAGTTCTGGGCTTAAGGAAAATAACTATAGTAAAAGTAGTCGAAGCTCTGGAACCATGAGGCAACGTTTTCTTTGTTGAATGCGAGATTAGACATTGAAGCTTCGAACCTTGCAGAATGAGTCATAAAATAGAAAATATAAGCGTTTCGGATTCAGCCTCCATTTTAGTCGTCTGCATGCGACTTTTAAGCTTTGAAATCTGAGTATAGCATTTATCAACTTGTCCATTCTATAAAACAAGCAGGAAGAGCCGCCATGAAAACTCAAAAACAAAACAACTGGCAAAGTGTCCTTCTTGAGTGCAAAAACAACGTTCAGAAAAGCATCGCGCCCTGCCTCAAAACCATCAAAGAAACTCAGCCCGACCTTGGAGTGGGCGCAGGCGGCGACTCGATGAAGCCGATGGATTTAGCTGCTGAAAAAGCGATCATAGACACCTTGAACCTACATGGTGTTTCGTTTACTTTGATCAGCGAGGAATCGGGGATAAAGCAATTTGGCGCTTCGGCGAAGGAATGTTTTGTTACGGTTGACCCGGTTGATGGAAGCACAAATTTCATGCATGGCCTACCCTTCTACGCCTGCTCTATCGCAGTTTCAGATAAGCCTCGACTGGCGGATGTTTACGCTGGATTGGTTACAGACCTCTTCCACGACGTGACGTACACTGCTTTCTTAGGGAAAGGCGCATTCCGGGACGAAAAAAAAATTGAACCCTCAAAAACTGCTTCGTTGGATGAGGCGCTGATAGGTTTAGATCTGAATACATACAAAGTCAAAGAAGTTGCGCCCAAAGTAACTGCACTTATCGAGAAAACTAAGCATATACGCCACTTCGGTGCAAACGCGCTGGAACTCTGCTACGTGGCCGATGGCTCAACAGACGCGTTTGTCGACTTACGAGGGAAACTGCGCACAACTGACGTCGCAGCGGGTTTCCTCATCATAAAAGAGGCAGGCGGAATTGTCACAACCCCAGATGATCAAGCCGTAGATGTCGAGTTAGACCCTAAGCGGACGTTGAGTTTTATCGCTTCAAGCAACAGGAAAATCCACGAAAAAATCTTAAGCCTGGTTAAAAAACAATGTTAAGTTTGCTTTGGCCCAACCCTGCTGCAATGGTAAAGACGGGAAGCGTCAAGACTCTTCTCATCGCTGACCCACACATAGGATGGGAAATAGAGCTCCAGGAAAAAGGCATCCATGTGCCCAGCCAGACACCCAAAATCCTCAACAAACTAACCGCAATTCTTTGCAGGTACAAGCCTCAGCAACTAGTCATCGTCGGCGACGTGAAGTACTCGGTTGTTTCAAGCGAACTCGGCGAGTGGCACGATGTACCCGACTTCTTTACCAAATTGCAGGGCATCATTGGAAACATAGCAGTTGTCCGCGGAAACCACGACGCGAACATAGAGCCTCTTCTGCCAGAAAACATCAAGCTTCTGCCCGCAACTGGCATAACAATCGGCGATGTAGGCGTTTTTCACGGACACAAGTGGCCGTCACCTACGCTGCTCGGCTGCAAAACACTTGTGATGGGGCACCTGCACCCCGTTGTTGTATTCCGTGACCCGGCAGGCTTCAAAATTACAAGGCAAGTCTGGATTAGGGCAAGCTGCGACACCGAAGTGCTTGGCAAGATTCTTCTACAAAAGCACCATGTAAGAATCGAGGGGTCAGTCGCCAAAACTTTGCGAAAGCACTATGGCGTCAAGCTTAAAGTCAAGGAGATTTTCATAATGCCCAGTTTCAACGATTTCCTAGGCGGCAGACCTATAAACGAAACTAGACCAAGAAAAGAACTAGGCGCCGAAGCGTTGATTGGACCTGTGTTGCGTTCGGAGGCTGTGGATGTGGATAACTCTGAGCTTTACTTGTTGGACGGGACCTATCTTGGGATCCTGAACCAGCTAAGAAATCTTTAAGACACAACTTTTGTCCCACCAGTTTTTGTCGGAATCAAATCATAACGAAACAGGTGACTACGAATTCGATAGCAAAGAAGAGGAACCTAATCTGCATCAAAGGTCTGCTGTGCAATTAGAGTTTGCGAGTTAATTCTTATATTTGCCGCATGTTATAAGCATATTATAGTTTGAGTGGGAGGATAAATGAAATGAAACTTGTAACAGTCTTGTTGCCAGAAGCATATCTGGAAGGTTTAGATGAACTTGTACGAGCGAACATGTACCCTAGCAGAAGCAGCGTCATAAGGTCAGCAGTGCGTGACCTTCTTAAGAAAGAGCTTTGGGAGAACAAACGCGGAAGATAAGCCGCTTAAACCCCTTTTATTGAATCCAAAATTTCGCCTGCCGCTTTGGCGGGGTCAACTGCAAGAGTAATTTCTCTTCCAATAATAAGATAGTTGGCGCCTGCTTTAAGCGCAGTTTCCGCAGAGCCGCCCTGCGCACCTACGCCTGGGGAATAAATCGCTACTTTCTCGCCAACAACGTGTTTCACTTCAGTTATTTTTTGTGGGAAAGTTGCGCCAACCACTATTCCGTCAGCACGATACTTCACCGCTTTTTCAGCAAAAGAAAGGTACTGCAGCTTTTGCTTACCCGTTTCCAGGTCAATTATGGTTTGTCCGTAGCCTTCTTGTGCCCCTCTGTGGCTCATGTAGCAAAGAAGTATAATGCCTCGATTAAGTCGCCGGGAAACTTCAAAGAGCGGTTTTAAGCCTTCTTCCCAACCGATGAATGGGTTGGCAATCAACGCGTCAAAGCCAGCTGCAAAGTAATATTGCGCTATGACTTGGTTAGTGGACCCTATATCGTTGACTTTAGCATCCATAATCGCTATTAGTCCCTGCCCTCGAATTTTCTCAACGAGCTGCTGAACTCCGTCGAACGTACCTAACGGAAGAACAAGATGATGATTTATCTTGACGGCACAAATGCAGGGATGAACCGCTTTGAGGATACTTTGAGCTTTAGCCAAGATTTTGCTTCGGTCTGCTGGAGCTTCAAACGGTAAATCTAAAGCTAAAACTATTCGAGAACCCTTACTCTTAGCTGCTTGCTGAATGTTCGAGCAATAAGACAATAAAGTCGCCTCTTGTTGTATCAATTTGATTGCTTGACTATTTCATTTTTTCGCCTGCCCAAAAATCTTTGGATCATTTGGCCAGAAAATTCAACCTAAAGAAAATGGAGAAAAACAGAAAATCAATTGTTAAAAAATGTCGGCTTACATTGGCCAAGCATTTGTGCTAGTAAGCGTCCAAATGATCTCGGTGGATATTACCGGGTTATTGTAGTCGGTTATGGCTACTATGCTGGTCGCCATTCCTGTTTGTCTGTCAAAGTATACTTGGTCGTATGTCGAGCCTTGTGTGCTGCCCGTCGGATCTTGAGTGTAGTAAATCAGACTTGTAGCCGTATAATAGTTTGTTTCTCTTGTACCACCTGAATAAGTTGTTGTATCTGTGCCGTTGATATGGACACCTTGATAGAGATGAGGGTAAATCGTCTGGTTTGCATTCATGTCAGCCGGGTAAAGTGGATAAAACCCACTTTGATCACTCAAAATTCCAGAAGCCAAATCTATCGTCTGAGGACTATCAAATTTTGTTCCATTTCGCAACACCCAATCCGTGTCAAGCGTCACTCTTGTTCCGTTAATGGCTGTCACAGTGACGGTGTAGTACTGGGTGGCGTTGTAAATTCCAAAATCTGAACTTATCGTATCCGGAACTGGACCTGAACTGGAGCCAGATAGAGCGTAGGTAAAGGTGTCACCGACCTGAACGCCGACTTTTGCAGTGGTTGTGGTAGATTGCTTCGGATTTGACAAGACAACAGCCGCAATAACTCCCACTACAATTACAGCTAATAGAACGACGGCGAGAATTATCTTCTTGTTTACACCCTTCTTTTTGAACGCCATGGAGACATGAGTATATAGTCAGGTATTTAGTTTTTTCCCAAAAAGACATTGAACCTACGAAACCGGTTTTGACGCAGAAAACATTAGAATAAACAGTTGCTTAAGGAAGTTATTTGAGGTAAATTTAAGAGAAAGAAGATTTATTTAGAAAGTCGGTGGAATGGATTGTATTGCCATAATTGTGGTGCTCAGCTTCCAGACGACGCTGCGTTCTGCACTAAATGCGGAACGAGCACGGGAATAAATACGGTTAAGCCAACTTCGGCAGCTGGACCTGTTCTTGCACCTTCGGGAGTAACATCCTTGAAATGTCCGAGTTGCGGAGCACCGATTGCGCCCAAGTTCGGAGAAATGGTTATCACTTGCGAGTACTGTGGCACAGGAGTGACCTTGGGAAGCCAAGGGTGGACTAACATTCAGAAGCAGACAATGCTGGTTTTGAAGGTTGCCACCGTTGATCAAGTGAATTCGATAATTACGCCCATGATGGATAAAGGTCTTCTGCACAGGCACCTTCACGAAGACTCTAAACAAGAAGAAATGAGCCTCACCTACGTGCCTTACTGGATTGTAAGTGTCTCAGCTAGAACAAGCATCGTGGCCACAGATGAAACAGCCCAAATTGCACAGACAGCTTCAACGGCCGCCTTGATGGGTGTAATATTCGGCGGCTTAGGAGGGGGCTTCGGAGGAGGCGGCGGTCGACGAGGCGGGGGGTTTGGAGGAAGACGCGCTTATCAAGGAGGATCGGTGGACAACCCGTTTGCAGGCATTTTCGGGCTTAAACGAATAAGAATCATGGCTTGGGGAATGGGAATGGGTTACGGCGGCGGAGCTAGAAAATCCGAGCAGATGGACATGAATTACAATTTCCCAGTTATCGCATTAAAAGCCCTCACTGATTATCAGCCACGCGACTACCAATTCAACTTGGAGGGCAGAGAACTGTTTGATATTTCTAAGCTGCCCAAAGACGTCAAAATCTTAAATGGCGATATCAGTGAAGACGTAGCCAAATCCCAGGCGAAAACCCTTGTCGATCAGCTTCAATCACAAAAGGCACATGAAAAATACCACATGATACAGTCCATACACACTGATTCGGACATTGGCGACGTAGAATTGCTTCATGCACCCGTATGGTTCTCAAAGTTCGACCACAAAGGGAACAAAATCGTGCTAGTTGTCGACGCCAACTCAGGCAAAGTAATCAACAGCCTCGGCATCTAAGATCACTCTACCCAAACTTTATTTCTATAATTTGCCAGTAACCAAGAATTTGTTGAAGCCATTTTGTTTTTTATGCAACAAAATTTTTGGCGAGAAAACAATAACGAAAAAAGATTAGTTTTTTAAAAAAAACTAAAATAAGAAAAGTTTAGTCGGTTTTTTCTTCAGTTACTGGCTCGGCAGCGGCTTTCTCTGCTTCTTTTGTTACTTGCTCAACTGGCAAACCTTTAGCTGCCCGTCTCGCTACTACACCGAGCTTTGTCAGTGGTGTGTAAGCTCCACCCGAGTAGGTGTAACTGCATTTTCCGCATTTCCAGATGCCGACGCTTTCACGGTGTACCCGCACGAATCCGCAATTTGGGCATTTGTGAGGTTTTTTGAGTTCAGTAACGACTTTGATATAGCGTTTCCTAACTGTGGCACCGTAACGTGGCCCTAAACCTCTTGTTGGACCGACTTTCTTTGTTTTAGGCACTTCTTTCACCAATCAAACTTCTTGCGTATTTCGACTGCTTTCTCCTGAGCAATCTTTGATGCCTCTAAAATCTGTTGCGGTGTAAAGTAGCCTGAGCCGCCTTTCTGAGTAGCGCAAATCTTGCCTTCGCTGTTGGTTGCGATTGTTATCCGGGAATCCATAACTTTTTCTTCTTCAAGCCATGGATCAACAATCAAAACGTTGTTTATTTTGCCCATGGTTACGGTTACTGGATGGCTTTTCATAGGTAACGAAGTGTATCCCTGTTTCATCTTTAGTTCGCCATCTTTGATCTCATAGTTTGGCATCTTCGTGTTCATTAATGCAGCTACAGCAGCTAATGCTGCGCAGTCAATCAGGTTCCCGTCATGGTTCAGCACGTAAACGTCAACGAAAACAACAAACACTTTCTTTCCTGGCTCAATACAAAGTTTTTCAGTGTCAATTGCGTGAGATTCACGGATACCTCGGTCAACAACTCTTGCAAGCTCAATTGAGTTTTCGTCTGGTGGTCCTGGCTCAAAATTCGGTGAAGCCAACGGCACAAGTTCAGCGTTAACTGTCATTACCCCTTCATTTGGTGTGTCTGGGAACGGCTCGCCTGTTTCAACTTTTACGCCTGCAAGAACCTCAGATTTGCCAAGATAACATCGTGCTGACCCTTCAGCTCGTTCGATTAAACCTTGCTCGATTTTGATTTCTCTGTAGTCATGTAAGCCTCGTTCGTCTAGGCGTTTTCCTTTTTCGAGAAGCCCTTCTATTTGCTTCAGTCTAACTTTAGTTATAAGTGATGACATTACTCTTCACCAGTCTCCTTAACAACCATATACTTGGTTTTTAACGCTTCCTTCTGCATTTCATAGATTTTCTTGCATCCTTCCATCGCCATTCCGATGGCTTTCTCAAATTCTTCTGGTGCAAGGATTCCGTCCATTTGAAGCAGCGTAATCGCGTTTAGTGCGGGCATGTAAGCTACTGGCACATCGGCGGCGCCAAGCTTGTCTTCCGCGTCATAAAGATCCAAGACTACTGTGTCGTCCACCTTTCCAGCTGCACAACCTACTACTAAATCGCGCATTGGAACGCCTGCGTCAGCGATGGCCAAGGCAGCCGCTGTGATTGCAGCACAACGTGTTCCACCGTCAGCTTGCAAGACTTCGACGAAAACGTCTACGCCTGTCCGCGGATAAAGCTCCAAGAACAAAGCTGGCTCTAAAGCTTCTCTTATGACTTTTGAGAGTTCAACTTCCCTTCTAGAAGGTGCGGGTGATTTACGTTCCTGTACTGAGAAAGGAGCCATGTGATAGCGGCACCGCAAAACCATGCGATCTGGCTGAGCCAAATGTTTAGGATGCATCTCTCTTGGGCCAAATGCAGCGGCTAAGATCTTGTTTTTGCCATGTTCAATATAGGCTGATCCGTCAGCGTTTGATAATACTCCGACTTGAAGCTTCAAAGGTCGAAGCTCGTCTGCTTTTCTACCATCCGATCTGATGCCTTTTTTATCAATCAGTTTTTCGGGTTTTTCATTCATTCTTGTTTTCCTCCACTTTTTCTTCAACTTTACCTTTACGTTCTTTAAGCAACTGTGTTATGCGATCTGTGAGGCCAGTTGTATGAGACTCTTGCTCAATTTTTTTGATTACCTCTATCGCGAGATCTTCATCCTCAAGGGCCTTACCGGTGACCAAAATAACTCCGTTCAATCCAAGAATAATTTGGCAACCTGTTTCCTGTTTTATCATTGAAATCATTGATCCTTTTCTTCCGATTACCCTTGGAATCTTTGTCGGTGTCACATGAAGGATTTGCCCTCGCGTGATCTTTCCCAGCCCTGGCTCTCCAACAGTGAGCTGCGGGTCATGGGCTCGGTCGTATGAAGCGATTTTTGCAACAATCAAGTCGCCTGCGTTCAGAACTGCAGATAGCTCGTCGTTTTGAGGCTTAAAAGGCCTTGCTAAAACGTCTGAGGCACGCAGGAGCGCTGTATAGGGTGCTTTAATGTCGATTGTCCATCCGTTAAACCCAACTTCGAGGACTGTCCCTATCACAATATCTCCCATTTTAGGCACATAAAACGCCCTTAATGCGACCACGTTTACTTTTTTGTTATCGGTATCTACAAGTCCGATTCTTGAGGCGTAAATCTTGTTTTGCTCCATGTATGTGTTTTCGCCAGGCAAGTATTCGCCTTCAGCGACAAGTTCTCCCGGCGTCACAAGCTGTTTTTTTTCAAAGAATATTGGCATTAAATCTTCACCATCCATTTATCTTTCTTTTACGAGATTATTTTTGCTTCTCCACTTCCTTTTGTTACGTCGCCAAGTTTAGTCAGCAACGAGGCGTAGGATCCCGCGGGCAACTCTAATTCGCCATACCACGAGCCGTCTCCACGCCATTCCTCCCGTTTTATAGTTCCTAAGGTTTTTACCGACCCATAAGCCCGTGCAGAGTATTGTGCGGGAACCTTCACTGCCACTATAACTTGCTCGATTTTCAGGGGCAAAATCGGACGTAGCAGCTTAACTATGTCTCTTGCTTGTTCCTCAACTGGTTTGTACGGGTCAATCGGGTAACGTATCTGATCCATCGCGTTCTCGATGCGCATTGGAGGATGCGGCAGGTTTGTCTTTGGGTCTACTGCTTGTCGGGAGATGAAATCTATTATTTGTCTTCTTTTGTCTTCCACCATTTTTCGTCTTTGTTCAGTTGTAAGCTGAAGCGTTCCCTTCTTCAATATAATATCGGCGATTTGCAGTGCATCCACTGTTCCAAAGGCTTTGTGCATAGATTCCTCTGAAACTTTGGTTCCTTTGTTTGCATCGGAAAAAATCAGTTCAGCAGCTAAAACTTCGGTTATTCCTGAGATTTTTCCGTTGCGGTAGTCAAGTGCTTTTTGAGGTTTGACTAGGATTTCAAAATGCTCGTTTTCTTTTGTTAGGCGTGCAACGGTGAACTTTTCACTCATCAGGTTTTCACTTGCTTGAACCCAGCTCTTTGATGTAGCCTTCCACTTTGTCGTCTGCCAGCATTTCCATTTTCTTCGTCTCTAATGGTATGATCGCGATCTTTATTCTTGGCGGCAGCTGTCGTGCTTCTAAGGCTTTGACTAAGCATTTTACTGCTAGTTTGATGCCTGCTTCGAGTGATAAGTCGTCTTTGTAGTCTTCTTTGAGGATTGACAGGACGGTTTCTCTTCCTGCGCCAAGCGCTGTGGCTTTGTATCCTCGGTAGGTTCCGCTTGGATGTGTGCCGAAGACACGTGTACCTGTTTTGTCGACGCCGCCGAAGATTATTGAGACTCCGAAGGGTCGAACACCGGCGTGCTGCGTGTACATCTGCTGGATGTCGCATATTCTTTTTGTGACGACTTCTACATCTATGGGTTCATCGTAGGTTAATTTGTTACTTTGAGCGTAAATCCGCGCTTGATCGATAAGTATTCGGGCGTCTGAACTTAAACCGACTATCGCCGCGCCGATATGATCATCTACCCTGAAGATTTTCCATGAGTACCCTGCTTCTTCAAGGACTTCGATGTTTTCTTCTGAGCCCAAAACTAAGCCTTCTTGGCATTGGATGCCTAAGATGGTGGCTCCACGGTTCACTAGTTCCATTGCGTATTCGACTTGGAAGAGTCGTCCGTCCGGCGAGAAAACGGTTATTGCACGGTCATATGCTCCTGGTGCTGCAAAGACTGACATAATGTTAACCTCACTTTACACAATACACTTTTTCAACAACTCATATAATAACCACACTAAAAACCTTTCCTAGCCGAAAAGCATTTGAGGCAAAATAGACAGTGACGGATTTTTTCAATTTAGATGTTTCCAGAAAACAGAGTGATGTTTGCTTCCTCTTATTGTGCTGGTTTTTGCAACAAACAATAGCCTGACTTATTGGGTCCCGCTCTATCTTTCTCACTCTCTACGTCCGCGGTTCGGTTTAGAACCTAAATTGGCTTATCATTGAGGCCCAAATAAACAAGTATATCGGTGCTGTGAACTGCACCATCGAGTTTGCATTTAAGTTCTGTCTTTTTAAGATGACATTTATAGCTCTGGCAAACCAAATAGTTCCGCAATACTTTTCACAGTAGAGAAGGCAAGATAAAGATATTGGCTCAATCCCGTGCGGCAACAATCATGGAGATACTACAAGATACCTTAGCTTTGCCGAGGCTGGTTAAGCCGAAAGCTGACCCATTTGAAACATTGATTGTAACTATTATTTCACAGAACACGGCAGACACCAACACTGAGAGAGCCTTCGAAGCTTTATCGAAGCACTTCGAAATTACCCCTCAAACGCTGGCTGGCGCTCAATTAAGCGAGATCGAAGATTGCCTTCACGTTGCGGGCTTGTACCACAGTAAAGCCAAAGCAATACAGTCAGTCTCCAAAATTACTATTGAAAAATTCAAGGGCTCTCTTGCTTCAGTCTTATCTAAGCCGCTAGATGAAGCGAGAAAGATGCTTATGGCGTTGCCTGGAGTAGGACCGAAAACGGCAGACGTTGTGTTGCTTTTCTCAGCCAACCTACCCACAATTCCAGTGGACACCCATGTAAATCGCGTTTCTAAAAGGCTTCATTTAGCCCCGGCAGACGGCGACTACGAGGCTGTTCGGTTGAGTCTCCAGTCGATTTTTAAGCCTAAGGATTACTTGGCGGTTCATCTGTTGTTGATTGCGCACGGCAGAAAGTTCTGCAAAGCAAGCTGCCCACATTGCCATGAGTGCCCAGTTTACGATTATTGCCCGTCAAACTTTTTGGGGGATAAAGCATGATTAAGCTGCCCAGCCAAGTTTCTGAGTTCTTCCCTTACAATAGTGTGCGACCTCACCAGGACGAGTTTGTCAGCACGGTTTTCAACGCCGTGCATGAGCGGCGTTCGGTTCTCATCGAAGGCAGCAATGGGTTAGGAAAAACGATTTCGGCTCTTTCCGCTTGTGTGCCAGTCGCCATCGAAAAGAACTTAAAGATTCTGTATGTGGCGAGGACACATAGGCAACATGATCGGGTCATAGAAGAGCTGCGAGCTATCTACAATAAGCATCATGTATCAGGAGTTTCAATCCGTGGACGCAACGAGATGTGCCTCAATGTTTTTGCTCAGAGAGGCGCGTTTGACTCGAAATCGCTGATGGAAGTCTGCGAACTCCTAAAAGCTAAAGGCAGATGCCCTTACTATGTAAGCGTAGACGAGCGAACCTATGATTACCTTGTGCTTCAGCAGCAAGTTTCAACTAAACCGTATATGGCGTCGGAAATCATACAAGTGTGCAAGAAAAAACAAGTCTGCCCCTACGAATTGGTCAAATCAGCCCTGTCAGAAGCTAAAGTAATCGCATTGAGCTACCTCTATGTTTTTGACCCACAAATTCGCACGGCTTTCCTAAAAAACTTGGAGACTGAACCTGGAAAAATTATCCTGATTGTTGATGAAGCCCACAACTTGCCGGAAACAGCCATTGACATTTCAAGCAGCACCCTGTCGCTTTTTGTGATGAAGCAGGCAGAGCTGGAAGCAAACAGATTTCACAACAAGGATGCTGAAGCGTTTGCCTTATTCTTCAGAGAAGAAGTGGAAAAACTGATTGCTCATGTCAGCCGAGAGGAAATCATGTCTCCCGAATCCATCCTTGAAATTATCGAAAAGGAAGGGAACATTAAAAATCCACGGGAGTTTTTTGAGCAGCTACACGATGCAGGTGGGGCAATTAGGAAGACCTTGTTGGCTGAGGGAAAAAACCCGCGTTCCTACATTCATGCGATGAGCGAGTTTTTGCTTAAATGGGTTGATACTGTAGGAGATAGCTCCTACATCAACGTTGCAAGCAGCTACCTCAACAAGGAAAGAAACAGGACAGCGAAGCTGCAGATAGTTGCTTTAGACCCTGCGAAAATCACCGAACCCGTTTTCTCGTCAACCTATGCCAACGTTATAATGTCAGGGACACTTCAGCCGCTGCAGGCTTTCGAAAAAATAACTAAACTTCCACTGAATACCGTGGAATGCGTTGTGCCTTCACCTTTTCCCAAAGAGCACGTTTTTTCAGCAGTCTGCTGCGGCGTGAGCACTTCGCTAGAGAAAAGAACCCCAGCCATGTACCAGACAATGATTGAGCGGATAGATGAGGTGGTTGAGAATACGCCGACTAACACGGGGGTTTTCACCGCTTCATTTGGAGTGCTGAATTCGCTAATTGAGGCAGGCTTAGAAAACAAGCTGCAGAAGCCGTTTTTTCATGAACGAAGAGACATGACTTCCAAAGCCAACGAGAAAATAGTTCAGGACTTTAAGGGATTCGGGGGCAAAGGCGGCGCTGTTTTCCTAGGCGTGCAGGGCGGAAGAACATCCGAGGGCGTGGATTTTCCAGGCAACCAAATGAACTCCGTGGTGGTTGTCGGGGTCCCATACGCGGAGCCTACCCCCAGAGTAAAAGCACAGATCGAATATTATGAGAAGCGTTTTCCAGGATTCGGTCGCGAATACGGGTACATTTTGCCAGCCATGAAAAAAGCGTCTCAAGCGGCGGGCAGACCCATAAGAACACTGGACGACATGGGAGCAATCATCTTCTTAGATTACCGCTTTTCTACAAGCTATTGCCGAAACTTTCTCCCGTCATGGATAACTGAACGCATGAAAACGCTTCCAAACGAAAATGGGATTTTAGCGCATGAAATAAAAAGCTTCTTCAAAGGTCAATCTTGAATTTCCCTCAACTTCTCATCCAAACAAACTTTCCCAACAACAATTCTTGAAGGCTTGGTTGAAACAGCAGTTTGCACCTTTAGGGCTCTTCTCAACTGGTTAATTTCTCTCAAGACGCCGATTCCTAAAAATTTACTACCTGAACCGTAAAGCCCCACAAGCAATCCTTTGTCTGGCGTCAGATTTTTGGGAAGAGCACCTCGAGGTTCAATAGTCACTTGGGTTACGGGATAGTTTTGGAGTTTAGCATCTTTAAGGTACCTTGCGTAGGTCATTTCCCTTAGGCCTTTACGTTTCTCAGCGGTTCTGGGACTAAGAGATGAAGAAAGTTCAACAGTAAGAACGGGTTGTCCTATGTTAGCGATCAGCGCTTTAAGTTCATCTGTGGCTTGAACTCCAACAATCACGTCGGGTGTTAGCTCTTTAATTAACGCAGTCTTGTACTGAATTGCGATGTCACCTTCGACCCAGCCATCTGTGTTAACTACGACAAAGTCGACTGGTCGCTGCAGAATTTCAGCCTTCAAAACAGCGACGCCTTCAATTGTTTTGACAATTGCCATTATCGGCGATGTTACCCCGACAAAGTTGGCGTTTTCAAGCTTCAAATCGTAGAGTTCCGTGACGGGTTTGGAAGCGAGGGCGTAGCTGAGGGTTCCTGATGGTCCTATGTCTGATTGACCTAAGTCTCCATCTAATACGGCAACCCTACATTTACCATCAAGCCTACATTTACCATCAACGAGTTTGTTTACTAAGTAAGTGCAATAGCTGCTTTTTCCTGAGTCAATTTTTCCTAAAACCAAAACGACTGAGGGTCTCTTCTGTACAGCCAAAATTGATTCAAGAGGTTTGCTCCATGAATCAGGGATTGTGCTGCCATCTGTCTCGTGCATTGCCGCGTTTGGCCCTAGAGATATGTCAAAGACTGCTTTTTCAAAAGCAAGAAAGGGCAGTCTCTTTCCTTCCCGCACCACAACCTTTTGAGAAGGCTTAACTTGACAGCCGAAAACCTCAGATCTTCCAGAAACAAGCTTCACGGATGCAGGACCATCAACTAGAATTGTCCTATTGGATTCGATTGTCTGTTGCAACCTTTTCTCCCCTTGGAACAATGTACCCTGTTCTCGCGGCTATTCGTTTGGCCGAAGAAATGTGCCTGATTTTTCGGCTTCTTCTATTCTCTTTAAGTGGCTGATTGGTCCCTTTTTCGTTTACCACTTCAAGCGCAACCTGCGGCGGCAACGCAGAATCCAAGTGCTCAACTATTTCCTGGTAAATGGGAACACCGTTACCGATTTTCACAGAGACGTTTGTCAAAGAAAAATCAACGTCCTTAACTAGTTTTTGTAGGCTGAGCACTAACTCGTTTATGCTGAAACAGTTGTTTTCCTCTATCACCATGCCATCAGCGATAACTGCAAGCCCTATAGCCCCGCCGGGGTCAACGCCCACTATTATTTTTTCGTATTTTTCTTTACCTTGGAGAATCAGCTTTACCGCTTTAACTAAAGCATCGAGTTCACCCTCTTCGGGCAGGATCAGAATTTTTTCATGGGAAACCAGATGTCTTTCTTTTTCGGTTGTTATTACAACCTTAACTTCGGAGGAGACAGGTTCGCCTGGAACTAAATTAACAAAGGGGATGCCTTGCTCTTGCAGCTTATTAACAATCAGGAAGTAAGCTTTTCCTTTTACCGTTGCTACCGCAACTTCTTCTTTCAATCAATCAACCTTGAAGCACACGTTTAAGTGCAAAAAACATTACTAGTTTCAAGTTTAATAAAACTTGGGTATGAAAATGGCCACGATCACCACGGGCTGCAAATGCATCGACAACAACATCGGTGGAGGAATCTTGCCCCAAAACGTTGTTTTAATCTATGGTGAACCCGAAACTGGAAAATCAACACTTGCAATACAATGCGCCGTCAACTGTGCATTTCAAAACCTCAAAACCCTCTACGTCGACTGTGACAACACGTTCTCATCGAAAAGAATGGCGCAGATATCAAAAGACAATTTTGAGCATATCGCTGATCAAGTAATTTTGATTAGACCCAAGAATTTCCGTGAGCAAACCGCTGTTATTGACCGTATCCAAGATTACACGGCGAAGAATTTTGGGTTAATAGTGATTGACACTTTAACTTCGCTTTACGGTGCAGAGGTTGCCCAACGTTCAGGCAAAGCCTTCAGCGTAAACCGCGAGTTAAACAGGCAACTGGCGATTTTAGCGCAGTCTACAAAAACCCGAAAAATCCCCGTAATCGTGATAAGCCAAGTTCGAAGCGTGCTTGACAATCCAAACGTCACAGTGGCACCCGTCGCTAACAGGGTTTTGAAGTTCTGGGGAGACACAATAATCGTTCTGAAACCGACCGAGTACCCGCAAACCATCGAAGCCACCATTGAAAAATCCCCTGTAAACGTCAACGAAATCACCTGTTATGTACAAATACTTGAATCCGGAATACAAGATACTCAAATCCCGAAATAATGACGGTTGACCATATGAGCATAGCCTTGCTAGTTGTTGATTCACTGAAATTTATTTTCCCAGCTTACTGCGCAAACGCAACGCCAGTACTTGCAGGCGGCGGAACAAAAATGGATTTCGGCAAAAACTTCTTTGACGACAAACGGGTTTTCGGCGACAACAAAACTTTCAGAGGCTTCTTCTTCGGTCTCGCCATCGGCGCCCTAGTCGGTGCCATGGAGGTCGTTGCTTTTCACTTCCCGATATTATTTGCCGTCCTAATCCCTTTAGGAGCGCTTCTCGGCGATTTGACAGGGGCGTTTTTGAAGAGAAGAGCAGGAATCGCGCCCGGGGGCTTGCTACCTATCGTTGACCAAATCGATTTTGTTGTGGGCGCAGTTGTGTTTGCCCTTCCTTTAGCAATCGTGAGCTGGCAACTGGCAGTTACAGTTCTGCTGATCACCCCGCCAATCCATCTTTTCACAAACTACTTAGCCTACAAATTGAAACTGAAAAAGAACCCCTGGTAGAAAACCACTTACTTAGTAGGGATTTTGTTGCAAAGAACTTGGTCTTAGCGAAGAAAAACGCCAGTGTGTTTTTTGCGCAATTTGATAACAATGTTGAAAAAGTTCAGACGTCAAAAGGGTTAATTTCTATTTTAGAGATACCGAGCAAAAAAGAAAATGAAAAAGGCTGACTTAGCCGCCTTGAGTGGATTTGAATGAGATTGCGCCTTCAAGGAATATGTATGATAGAAGCAGAAATGTCACGCCGATTATAAGCAACATGTAGGCTTGCCGCGGCTTGTAGGCGCTCTTTGTACTTTGATAAATCGCAAATAGACCAAAGAAGCCAAAAGCATAGAGTATACATGCGATAATTGTGTCGGAAATGAATTGTCCGCTGACGCTAGGGTAAAGGAAGTAGATCACGGTGGTTCCCAGATAAGCTGGGGCAGGGTGGGTGATGAGAGTGTACAATCCGCCGCCGAAAAGGAAAATTGCATAACCGACTCCAACGAGAGTTAATATTAGCGCTGTGGGAGTTGTCGTTTGGATCCTTTGGAACCAGCGACTCAGCGAAAAGGATACATCTGAAGACCGCTTTTTCAGTTTATTTGACATGTCCGTTCTCATCCTTAATTAAGTGCTCTACCACCTCTTTAGCCCATCCTCCAGTTAATGAATTTTTCTGAATCGCAACAAGATATTCCATCCACCCGAGGTCTGACGCCCTTCGCCAAGCACCAAATTTTTCCAAAACGTTCCTGTAAGCCCTTAAATGAAGCGAGCAAAAGCCAGCCTCCTCTGTTTCCCTGACGCAAACCTTACACTTCACTATTTTGCCTCCTTCTTGTTGGGGCAATCAGGGTTAAGGCATAGCTTCCAAGAATGCCGGCTTCCAAACCGGACATTAATCATCGGGCTACCGCAGCTTTTGCACGGGCTATTCAACCTTTTTAAAGCTCCTTTTTGAGGCAACGGAAAAGTAGCGTGGCATTTGTTTTCTTTGAAGTAGTTTGTGCAGCCCACAAAACGTTTACCAGTTTTTTGGGAACGCAAAATAATCAACTTTCCGTCAACGCATTTTGGGCAAGCCCCAACTGTCTTTTCATCAAAACGAACTTGCTGTAACGTCCCACTTAACCGTTGACCAATCACGGATTCATTTGCCTTAAGCTTTGACATGACTGGTTTCAGAATGGAAACAGCGTTTTTCAACACTGATTCTTTTGTTACTTTGCCTTCTTGGATGTCAGCCATTTCTTTCTCGAGGTTTTTGGTCATCTCTGGCGAGACAATCGTAGGCGAATATTTCGTCAAGGCATCGACTACTTCAAAGCCAAGTTCAGATATAGAAAAATTGCCCGCGCCGCAGACATATTTGCGGTCCTGCAGTGTCTCTATGGTTGCTGCCCGAGTAGCCTTGGTTCCAATGTTTTCTTTCTCCATTTTCAAAAGCAAACTACGGGGATTATACCTTGGCGGGGGCTTGGTAAAATTGGTTTTTATAACTACTCGTTTAACAGTCACTTTTTGCCCCACACTTAAGGGCGGCAAAAGCACGTCTTTAATTTGATCGAAGGGCTCATAGAGTCGAATCCATCCTGCCTTAAGCGTTTTCACGCCGCCTAAGTGAAACTTGTTTCCATTGACGGCCACAATTATCTTTGTGCTTTGGCGGATGGCGGGTTCACCGAACACAGCCATAAATCTGCGTATGATAAGGTCAAAAACATTTCTTTCAGCGTTCTCAAGGGGGTTCCCAAGTAAATCCCCCGTCGGATAAATTGCAGGATGTGCAGAATCAAACCTTGGTCCCTCATTCGGCTTTAAAGACGGCTTTGATAGCAACTCAGAAGCCTGTTTCTTGTAAATTTGGATTTTAGCCAGCTTTCCCAATATATCTTTGTAACCTATTGTAGGCGGAAGCTTTTGACTGCTTGTCCTCGGATATGAGATTAATGCGTTCAGATACAGTTGCTGCGCTATGCTCGAAGTCTTCGAAGGCGTATACTTGAAGAGTCGGTACGCTTCACTCTGCAGCGCACCTAAATCAAATGGAAAAGGCGGCTGCACATAGAACTCTTCCCCAACAACGGATTCCACTTCCCCCTTCCCTATTTTGCATTCAGCTATGATCTGTGCAGCGTCTAGTTTGCGCTCCAAAATTTTTTCGTATTCCGCGTCTAATGCAAAATCGCCGACAATTATTTTGGCAATCAGCATCCAATATGGCGTTGGTACGAAGCACCCAATTGTTTTTTCCCGCTCTTCCAGAAACTTTAGAGTTGGCCCCTGAACTCGTCCAGTACTGAGCACTGCGTATTGCCCGCTGTTTTTTTTGACGGCTGACGTTAATGCTCTTGAAAGGTTGATGCCGTAAAGCCAGTCGACTTCATGCCTGGCCAATCCCGCTTGGACGAGGGCAAAATCCAGGGTCGGCAGTAGGTGATTATATGATTCCCGTAGCTCATCTCGCGTGAGAGTGGAATACTTCATGCGTTTTGCATTTTGCTCTTTGCCCCCACAAGCGTATTTGAGAATACAGTAGCCGATGAGACTACCTTCAATATCGTAGTCGCATGCGTCAACGAAGCAATCGGCATTCTCCGCTAGCTTAGCGATAACTTTGAGCCAAACGAGAATTCTCGAAGCACCCTTCTCAGCCAAGTACCTTGGGACCCATTCGTAATCGAAAATAGGAAAGCCGCCGCGAGGCTTATTCTTGGCTGCCACAGTGTATAGATGTCCAAGTGCGGGAACAACAACCAAGTTCCCGTCACTATAAGCCTGATAGTAAGGGACACCGCGATCAACGTTTCTTTTTCCGCGCCCTTCAATATCCAAAGCCGCAGCTATTCTGCTGGCGGCATCAGGCTTCTCGGTGATAATTAAAGTGTACTTTCCCATGACAGTTTAACTCGCCGCGTTAAGTCACAAAATATCCATTCTTGAAATAAAGGTTTGCAATAACGCAAACGTTAAAGCATTAACCAGCATGGTGATCATTTTTTAGCAATCAATAAATATTCCATGACCATGTATTAGCTGGGAAATTAGATGCCGCAACGTGTTATCTGCCATGGGTGCAATCATGTTTTGTATGAAGGATCTGAGCTAAAGCCGCCGGACGAAATTATTTCTCAAAATGGCGGAAAATGTCCGAAATGCAATCGGAAACTTTCATTGTTGCCATTAGATGTGGAAGTTAAACCACTAAGTAAGCGGTAACAGCCAAGGTTCATTTTCACAGTCAAAACCAACAAAAAGATAGAGCAGAAATTTTTCCTAGGAACAAGAGGCAAATGGGTGAGTGCGTAACTTGAAATCCGCACACAGCAGTTTATGCCTTGTTGTCCTCTTTGTTTTTAAACGAGATGAATTGATGAGTCAAATGACTAAGCGCAAAATCACCTCTAAAACAAAAGCCGGGCAGTACATGTGCCCTGAATGCGGCAAAATCTTTGAGGACAAAAAATCCGTTGACACCCACATTTATGGCAAGCATGAACCCAACTTGAAGAGCGCATGGAAACTCGCGTAGAAATAAGCGTTTTTCGTGCATTTTTCCTCCCCAACTCAAAAGGGCAAAACTTTGTTTTGTAGTCACTAAAGATTTTAGTCTCATATGCGCATAGACATGTTAAGGTCAAATGGGATGGCGCGAACACTCTTAGACTATTGCATTAGCGAACCAGCTAAGCTCCTGCCAAAACAAGAGGCTAACGCGCAAGTCGCGCCGTCACCTGAAGTTCTCAATGCTTTGAAAGTCAAAGAGAAAAAGAAGAAGCCTCGCAGTTTTCCGCCTGTTGCGCCCCAGAATCTTCCCGCATCTTATTTTGTCTCCGCATCTTACGATGGGCGCCTAAAAAAGGCAGTCATCAAACTTTACGAGCCCGAGTCAGGGCAGATTTACTTTTGGTACGACAACACGGGACACAAACCCTACTGCCTAACTAACTTGTCTAAGGCTGATTTGGAAAAGATCGAGCGGGTGGTTAAACATGAAGGCTTTGACCATATCGAAACATGCAAAAAACTGGATCCTTTTCAAGATCAAGAAATTGAGGTATCAAAAATAGTTACAGACGATCCATTAGCCATCGGAGGCAAACCATACGGCACTATAAGAGATATTATTCCTGCAGATTTTCCGAAAGTTTCTGATTTGCCAGTTGCCAGGGAAGATATCAAGGTATGGGAATCGAGCATAAAATATTATCAATCATACATTTATGACCGCCAATTTTTGCCCGGCATGATTTACGAAGTCAAAGACGGCTCTCTTGTTGAAAAAGTGGTTGAAGAAGCAAAAAATAGCCTAAACATGATACGTGCACTTTTCAAAGACTGTTCTGAAGAAGAACGTGGCTATGCTGAAATGTGGGCAAAACTGTTAGAGTATCCGGCGCCGAAGTTCCGCAGGGCAGCTATAGACATCGAAGTTCTGTCACCAATAGCAACGAGAGTTCCTGACCCCGAGAAAGCGGAAGGTCAAGTAATTGCCGTATCGGTGTACAGTTCAGACGGCGAAAAAAGAGTTCTCGTTCTGAAGCGAGATGGCATGAGAGAAGGCATTCAGCACCTCACAAAAGATATTGAGGTGGAGTATTGCGAGACAGAAGAGGAACTGCTCAAAAAAACATTCGAAGTTCTTTGGGATTACCCATTCATTTTAACTTTTAACGGTGACGACTTCGATTTACGCTATCTCAGTAACCGAGCGTTAAAAAAAGGATTAAAGCCAAGTGAAATCCCGATTGTGGTCGGAGATAGGGTTTGCTTACTTAAATATGGCGTGCATATTGACCTCTACAAGTTTTTCTTTAATCGTTCCGTGCAAATTTATGCTTATGGGAACCGCTATAAAGATGTAAGTCTTGACGACGTAGGGAACGCTCTCTTAGGCGAGCAAAAAATTCATTTAGAAAAAGCATTCGGAGACTTGAACTACTCTGAGCTAGCCGCCTACTGCCTCAGAGACTCAGAAATCACCTACAAACTAACAAGTTTCGACAACGATTCAGCGATGAAGCTGATCCTTGTTCTGGCACGTATTGCAAGCATGCCGATGGAAGATGTCAGCCGCCAAGGAGTAAGCCGATGGATCCGCAACTTTATGCACAGAGAACATCGCAAACGCAACATTTTGATTCCAAACGCAGAAGACATCCTAACTAAGAAAGGCAAGACCTCAACGACAGCCGTTATCAAGGGCAAAAAATACAAGGGCGCGATTGTCGTTGAGCCAACTCCGGGTATTCACTTTAATGTTGCAGTTATGGACTTTCCTAGCCTGTACCCTTCAATCATCAAAGTCTGGAATTTGGGCTACCAATCTATCCGCTGCAATCACCCCGGATGCAAAGGACATAGCATTCCTGACACTCAGCATTGGGTCTGCACAGAAAAACGGGCTCTCGAAAGTTTGCTTATAGGCTCACTAAGAGATCTGCGCGTAAAATGGTATAAAAGCCGAGCCAAAGACAAAACCTTGCCTCCTGAACTCAGAAGCTGGTATGGTATTACTCAGGGAGCGCTCAAAGTCATCTTAAATGCAAGTTACGGAGTGTTCGGTGCCGACAGCTTCGACCTTTACTGCCCACCCGTAGCTGAAGCAACTGCAGCCATCGGCCGATATTCCATCACCCAAATACTCAACCATGCCGAATCAGTAGGCATCAAGGTTCTCTATGGAGACACAGACAGCCTTTTCCTCAAAAACCCCACAAAAGAACAGATTGAAGATGTCGTCAACTTTACAGAGCATGAATTGCACATGGGCATAGATGTTGACAAAGTCTACCGCTATGCAGTTTTCAGCTCACGCAAGAAAAACTACCTTGGTGTTTTGGAAGACGGAACCGTTGACGTTAAAGGCTTAACAGGGAAAAAGAAGCATATCCCACTTTTCATTAAACAAGCCTTCAACAATATGAAGGATACGCTTGCAAGAGTCAAAACCCCAGCCGATTTCGAAAAAGCCCGAAAAGAGATTGCCGAAATTATCCGTGAACGGTACTCGCGGCTGAAACGTCGGGATTGGGCTGACATAAGCGAGCTTGCTTTCCACGTAGTATTAGGCGATGAACTTGCAAGCTACACTAAAACTACACCTCAGCATGTCAAGGCTGCTCGGATTCTTCAGAAAAGCGGCAAAGAGTTGAGGGCGGGTGATTTGATCAGTTTTGTTAAAGTCATAAAGTCCTCGTCTCGAGGTTCATTGGATGATTCCAATTGGGGGGTTAAGCCCGTTGAGTTAACGTCAAGGAACGAGGTTGACGTTGACAAATATATTGCTTATTTGCAGTCTACATTTGACCAAGTCCTTGATGCGTTGGGCTTGAGTTTTGAAGAAATCATCGGGTTAACGAAGCTTGAAAGCTTTCTTGCTTAATCAATAAAGTTGGCTGGCGACCGCGAGCACTGCGAAAACTGCAACGATCAAAGCTATTATTCTTACAGTTTGTTTTTCACTTAGTGGACGATGATAAGTTACTAGTGTAATAAGGCTTCTTCTGTGCTCAGAGCAGAGTTTGTTTCCGTCAAAGATAACTTTAGCCTTTTGTCTGGTGAAGAAAATCGAGAGGAGAATCAAGGAAGAATTGAAGATGTAGGGCAGCATAGCTATGATTAAACTCAGTTTTAGATCCGAAATTACTGCGAAAGATGCTATAGTAATGCCTATGGCAAATGAGCCGGAGTTTCCCACGAAGATTTTTCCTTGAAAATTAAAGTAGGCGAGCACCAACCAGAACAGCAGAGGCCCAACCAACAGCAGATAGGATGACGAAATAGCCATCAACCCAATTATCACAATCGCGGGGCATATTGTTTCTAAACCGTTTAACCCGCCGAGCATGTTCACTGCGTTGGTGACTATCATTACGATTACGGGAATTATGATGTAAAAGTAAATTGCACCCAGGTGAAATGACGCGATGTATGGTAGCAACAAGGTTGTTCTTGCTCCTATCGCTTGGGCGTAGTATATGAGAGGGAGCGCGGCGATTAGAGGCATAAATGCTTTGTAACGCCATTTAAGGTCGATCCAATCGTCAAGCAACCCCATGAAGCCGCCGAAAAGGATGCATGAAGCCAAAATCAATGGGGCTGAAATAGGTGCGGAAACGCCTGCTGGGTTCTTAATTGCCCCTGCGAAGTAAAGAAGAAAGAGGTAGATGGTGGTGAACAGGACGTAAAATACGCCGAAGCCATTTGGAATAAGGGGATGTCCCGGTTTGTGTTGATCTGGAACCTTTGGGAACACAGAGCCGCTTCCTTGTTGCCATCGTCTAGCCGACGTTAGTAACGCCTGTGCCTTTTGCGCCTGTTGCTGCGTAGTATGCTGGGTAGTTAACTTGGTATATTGCGACTAATGGCACTAGTCCGCCGTATTGGAATGGTGAAGTGCTTATGCCTGCGATTTCTACTGGTGTGAAGTAGCTTGGCAAAGTTGCTTTCCAGCTTGTGGAGACGCTGAATCCAGCCTGAGTTAAAGCTCCCACATACTGTGATGCAGCGTCGTACATTAGCTCGTTTATTGTGCAGTTTTCTCCTTGGCTGTTCCAACTCCAAGCTCCGTTAGTGCTGCTGTAGTTGCCGAATGACGTTTCATCTTTCCACTTTGTTAATCCGTTGCTCGTGCCCATATAGCCGTCGTTTATGTACATTTGCTCGTATGTTCCTGATATCCTTGCCATCCACACGAATTTGCCTTCGTCTCCGTATCCCGCCGGCGAAGCTGTGTAGGTGGTGCTACCACCGTTTGACTGCTGAATCGCCAAGACAAGGAACACGACCACGTAGTTTACGCGTCCTGGTTTGTCATAGTTTTCATAGTGGTTTAGCATCATCAATGATTGATTTTCGTTGCCCATCATTATGAGACCTACGTTAGCGATTTGCGTAGCATTGTATGTTGTGTTATCGCAAAGCGTAGTAACGTTCCCAATATCGCTTAACCAGTCGCCGTAATCCCACCAAGCAACGACAACACTATTTGCAGGAGCATTGCCTTTGAACCAACTTAACGCGGAAGTCCATGCGCTAACGGATTGCGTTAAACTTGTTCCGCCTATAGGTAGGCTGGATGCGCTAATAGCGGTGGGGATGAAAGATTGGTCGATGGATCTTGGGACTCCGCCTGTTTGGGGTGAGAAAGCAACCTCTGTCATTAGGATGAGGAATATGAGGAAGATTGCGACTCCGCTATACTCTTTGCTGACGCGTGCAAGTTTTCGTTTTGTTTTCGCTAGGCTGCGGGGCGATTCCTTGAGCAGAGTGTAGAATGGTTTGAGTACGCTTAAGACACCTACCGCTGCTATGACGGCGAAAGCTGGAGCGAATATTGCGAGCAAACGAATCATTGATGCTGCAAAGAAGAGTGCTGTTACTGCAAAGATTATGAAGAAGACGTTTTTGGTCGTTGGGTTCCTCAGAATGAAATACAGTCCAACTAGGAAGAATAGTATGCCGACACCTAGTTCAAGGTAAACGTTTCCCCAAGCTGTAATTTGTTGTTCAGCCACTGAGTTGATGATGGGTGAAGAAGCCCTGATGAACGGGTCTAGCACTGTTTCGAATTTTCCTGTTATTCCAGCGCCGTTGATGACTCCAGTTGCAACTAACCCGGCGAAGCCTCCGATAACCACAACCAATGCGCCTAATGCCATGGTTAGTTTGGTTCTCATAGAGAGGTTATAATGCAGAAGTTCTGCGATAAGAAGTACCACGAATCCGGCTGCGACAGGAAGGACCGCGCCTGAAGTCAAATACGACAACCCCATGTATGGGACTTTGGTTGCGATCATCAGCGCTAAACCGAAAGTTATGCTATAGCTGAGGAGTAGGCGTTGGCTGTACCGTCGTAGCAGAAGCATAACGAACGTGAATAGAACTGTTGCATCTATCATGTAGTAGGCGCCTCCCCAGCCTGCGATGAAGTAGGCTAAGGTTGCTGCCGCTCCAATGGAGTAAAGTATGGATGCCCGCAGGGACTTGTTGCTATCAATTGACCTTAGAAACAGGAAGACAAAAAGTATCAGACCGATCGTGCCTGGAACCTGCGTGTCGAAAAACCCTAACGAAGTTCTTTCGATAATCGATGGTTCTAAAGCAATGAAAAGTGCGGAAAACAAGCCTACGGCTCTTCCGCCGATATCTTTGCCTAACAAGTACATCACGTAAACTGCAAGAACACCAATAACAGGAGGAACCAATGCGCAAAGCGTTATCATGTTAACGTTTGCGCCTAACGCATGGATTACGTCGTAGGCCACTGCTCCGGTTATTGGTATTGAAGGCAGTGCTGTAGCCATGTTAAGTCCAAAAGGATACCACAGTTGGTTGTTTATCCAGTGAGTAGGCCAGTAAGGCGAAAGCAAACCATGGGTAACCATGTATTGCGTCACCGTAAACTGATAGTAGGGATCGAATTCGTTTAGCGTTGTAGTTCCCGATGCAAGGTTTTCCCAACGCAGCGGCAAAATGCGGATAACAAACGAAACAAACAGAATTAGCGCTAGCGCAGAATATGCAATTATCGTGCCGTGACTAACTTCAAGACGTAGTCTGCTAAAAGGTGCTAGCCTTTTACTAAGCCGGTCTTTAATTCCTTCCCCCACTTTAAGCCATCCTTGTACAGCGATTGATTACTCGTTTGTTAATTCTTTACTTATACACATTGGAGGTTTATTTATGGCTTTCCAAAATGCATCAGTATGGATTTGAAGACTGCGTGGCTTAGAGGAAGCAACAATTTAAACAAATGATTAGATTCTGCATGGTTTTTCCAGTCAAAACAGCCATAAGGACAGCGGAAGGAAGACAGAAAACGATGCAACGAGAAGCCAAAAGAGGAAAAACACGTACCTGCAACTATTTGAAGCTAAACAGAAGAAGAATTTGCGCATCATGGTACTCTTATTTAGAGGCACTGTATCTTGTTCTGTCGTGAAGAGATTTGTTGAAGGATGCTTGGACAGTCGCCATTGAAACCCTAAGCTGGATGGAAATGCAGAAACTAAGCGAACACTTAGCACTCGCAAGAACCATCAATCAACTTGGCGTAAAAGACCCAAACGCCATACGCTATGCCTATGGTCTCGTTGTCGAAACCACACGGCGCCGAAATCTAATAGACAAATTCGTAAACACCGTGGTTGTGCCCAAAAAAATCAGCGACTACAATCTTGGCATCCAAAGCTTCCTTCGGCTCTACGTTTACCAGACCCGCATGATGAAGAACTGGGGAAAAGTCAATCTTCAAGAAGCCCAACACATTGCCAGCATGGGCAGAGCCATCCTCGGATGGGAAATCCTACGGGAAGTCGAGCAGTACCTCGGGTTTCTGCTCACACGCCAACTGCAGCCTATCCTTGAGGCAGCAAGCGACGAAGAACATGTCAGCCTTGAAACTTTTCACCCTATATGGTTCGTCAGGTACTGCTTCAACCTTATGGGACGCAACGAGGCCATTGCTTTTCTGCAGGGAAGTATGAACTCGCCGCCCACATACCTTCGAGTCAACACGTTAAAGTCAACCGAAGAAGCCATTGTGCAAAAATTAGATGTTGCAGGCGTCAAACTGGAAAAAGCATCGCCTCTGAAGTTCACGTATAAAGTATGCGAAACCAAGCAGCCACTGAACAGTTTATCCAGCTATAAAGAAGGATTATTCTATGTCCAGGACAAAGCAAGTTGCTTCGCAACAGAAGCCGCCGACCCTAAAGAAGGCAGCATCGTCTTCGACGTTTGCGCTGCTCCGGGCGCCAAAACCACCTATCTCGCCCAGCAGATGCGAAACAACGGCGACATCTACTCCGTGGATTTTTCAGGCCGAAGGATGCAGACGTGGAAGCTGGAAACTAACCGTATGGGAACCAAAATTGCCGAGCCTGTTATTGCCAGCGCATGTGTCAGCCTGCCATTTTGGGGCGAAGCAAACCTGATTGTTCTGGATCCTCCATGCACGGGCACAGGGATCTTCGCAAAACAGCCCTCAGCCAAATGGCGCATCACTTCAAAATCTATCAGCAAAATGGCAGATATTCAATGGCAAATGATCAACAACTGCGCGGAAAAAGTGGCGGCGGAGGGGGTCATGATTTATTCAACATGTAGCATAACAGTCGAGGAAAATGAGATGATTGTTGAGAGGTTCCTGAAAGATCACCCCGAGTTTAGCTTGGCAGAAATCAAACCAGAACTGGGGTCACCAGGATTGCGTGGATTGAGCCAATGCCAGCGGCTTTACCCGCACATTCATCAATGCAACGGATTCTTCATTGCAAAACTACAAAAACGATGATGAAATAGTAGAAAGAACCTCAAAAATCGCCGAGTTCCCAGGGCGTTCCTTTGGTAGATAAGGGGATACTATTTTTGTATTTCAAATATGAGACATTTTTCTGAGCAAATTTTTGAATTCCGCCATCTTCTCATAATAGCTAGAAATTATCGAAAAAGTTCCATTTATCGTTAATCACCAAATATGTAATGACAACGCCATTCACTCCCGAAACAGAAATGGGTCCTACGCCAATATGCAATTTGACTGCCAGTGCGATCGCTTCGGTTCCGCAGAATCCGCAAAAAGCCCACTTTTTCCAGAGGAACAGAAAATAAACACAAACAGTGTTAAACGTGCTTAGAGCGGCAAAAAAATAAACTGTCCAATTGGGGACGATAGCAAGTAGTAGACTGAACCAGGTCGGATAAATCGCTAACGTTGAATAAAAAATGAATGACAGCCAAGTTTGCCACAAGCTTAAGAATCAGCCAGACTACAATCAACATGCCGCGTTCTTTAGGGAGCGACGTGCTTCTTAGTTGGAGAATGCGCGTAAGAGGTCTGGCTATAAAGGGCACGTTATTTTTACTTGAAATCTCCCAAGGTTCTTTGTGGCGTTTCTTTGGGGTATAGTGGGTAGGTTATTTTTGTTCCTTCTACCTGAGCCATCTCGCTTACCTCGTGGTTGATGAGGCTGGTTACGCTTATGATGTGCTGCACTTTTATGTGCCGAACAACGAGGGCATCTGAGATAAGACTTCGGTGGCATCGCCAAGGCAACGCTTCAGCGCAGATTAGCGTCAAGAGGTTTTCCTGTGCGAGGGCGATGATTTTTAACAGGTTTTCGGTGAATTCTTTGGTTTGCATGAAATCGGCATAGCCTCGGAAACCCATGTTTTTCCAAGCGGTGTTAATGGAGTCATGTTTGGGTCTGCGTAAGCCGCCGATTTCTGGCATATGGATGTATCTTATGCCCTCTAGTTTGAGGCTGCCAGGCAGTGTTTCCTTGTTGAACTGGGGGTTGTGCCTGCTGCGAGGAACCGTACGCACATCAACTACTAAGGTCACATGGTAGGTTTTGAGCAAAACGATAACCTCGTCAAGCGTTCGTGTTGAGTGCCCGATCGTGAAGAGGGTTAACTGCGTCTCCTTAGACAACAAGGTACCTCAGCAAGACTTATGCTTGTGTTGAAATATAAGAATTCAATACTTAGAATGCCAGGCACATTAGGCGTCATATTTTTTTCTTGATTTTTCCAATTGGCAAAGCATTTCGCATATTACTTTTGCCGCTGCAATCGCAGAGATTCCCTGATCATAGGTGGGCACAACCTCAACCAAGTCAAAGCCGAGCACCCGTTTATCGCATAGGGCACACACAAGGTCTATGAGCTGGGTTGTGCTGATTCCTTCGGGTTCAGGGTTCTGCACTGCCGGCGCAAACGCTGGATCAAGCACATCCATATCTACTGTCAAATACAGGTTCTCGTACGGCAGAAGCTTCTCTTTGAGCTGTTCCCCAATGAGTAGTGAACCTTGCGTGATAATTTCTCGGGAAGTAAAAAAGTCCACATGGGCTTTCTTGGCGTAAGCCAACTCCTCCTTGCAGGCACTGCGAGTGCCAACCTCAACGATTTTAGCTGGCTTGACTTCCTCGCTTATCATCTGCATAAATGTCGTGTGAGAAAGGGTTGAACCAAGAAATTCACAGCGCAAATCTAGATGGGCATCGAAGCTTACAATAGCCGTTTTAGCAGCCTTTGCGCCTAATCCCTTCGCAGCCCCAAGCGTAACCGTGTGTTCCCCGCCCAAAGCGACGGGCAACTTCCCAGCCGCCAAAATCTCATCCAACACAAGGCGGGTCATGTCGACGGTTTTCTGCGCTTCCATGGAAACGGCCAAGTCGCCTGCATCATGCAATGCTAAATCTTCAACGTCGACCCCGCTACGGAAACTGTAAGTTTCGATATTCGAAGAGGCCTGCCTAATTGCCGCTGGAGCAAACCTTGCGCCGTTCCGGTAAGTGCTTGTTGCATCGAAGGGAACACCAAAAACAACGTATTTCGCCTCTTCAAATGGCTTCTGGACGCCACTAAAAACATTGGTTTGAGAAGCGAACAATTCGAGATAACTCATGCTACAATCGACCCTCTGCCACGTGTTATTGCGTCAGACGTGTTCTAAACTTTTTCGCTATGACCTATTTTTAACGACTCAAAGCTTGGAGAAAAGCGTGCTTTGCGAGGGAACACTTCATTCTTTGGAGAGAGTAATGGATTACTTTCGATTTAGAAATGCCGTTGGATGTTTTTAACCCGTCAGATTATATTGGCTTTATTCAAGATAATCACCCTTAGTTTACCTGATAGCTCTTGTCGGCTTCCCGAACACTTTGCTCTACACTAGTCGGGCGTCATCGCAAGGATCGGTAGATTCGCTTCCCAATTTTCCAACATTACCATTCCGCCAATAGTTTTCATGGTTGAATTATCTGCTGCCTTCTTGATAATGAAAGAAAGTTTACCTCAAAGGCAACGGACTACCTTGCTCTTTCCCGCACTGCAAAACTTATTAATTCAACCCTGAATGCATTAGGTAAAGGCGAGCAAAAAGTGACTTTGGCATTAGCGTCTAGACTGAAAGACTTCAACCGCATCGAAACCATATCGTTAGCTTTCTACGCGCTTAGCGGATTAATCCTTCTCATTTCCCTGCCCTTCGCAGACTACGCACCGCAACTTGGGCTCCTGGGAATCCTGAGCCTAATCGTGGCTTACGGCGTCTTCACAAAACGGTTTTGGGCTCCATACTTAGTATTTGTCCTGTTCGTAGCTGCATCAACTTTCGCACTCTACACGTTGATCGTAGCAGGGTTCAGCAACGTATTGATTGGCTTGAGCATGCTTGGCTACCTGGTGCTTACCTGGGTGTTTGCTATTTACTTGTTACTGATAAGAAGAAAACCCTAAACCCGAAATTTCTTCGAAACAAACCAATTTTTGCCTTCAACAGAGTGTGATTTTGACGCACGAACCATTATAGTTCGGGCGTTCTATTTTAGCAGTGGATTTGAATGCATGTAATATCCCCAAATGAGCGTAGAGCACAAGGAAACTTGATAGATGTTAATTAGCTGGAACTTACCGATCCACAAAAGCTAATTTGCTCAAGCGCGCCTGGTTTGCTTTGATGAATAATTTCAAAAAGCAAAAGTTATTGAGGCCCAGAAAGCCGTTCTTAACAAACTCAGCTCAAGATAAGGAAAAAAAGAGCCCTTTGCTCATCTTACACTTTTCCTGCAACGTTGCGAAACAGAAACACTAGTACTTCTTGGTCTGAGTCAACGAACTGCTCGTTTTCAGGAATTTCCACGAATCCATCAGCCTTTGCCAAGGTGGTGATTGCCCCTGAAGCACCTGATTCTACGGGATCAGCAATTAAACGGCAGTTTTTGTCAAACATCAACCTCACCATAACGAAAGTACGCCTTCCTTTTGCGCTGAACATGCGCGAACCAGCAGCTGCTCTAATCGTTTTCATTGCGCCGACAGGCCTTCCAGCTAACTGCTGAATCAAAGGTCTAGCCAGCAAATAGAAAATCAGAAGCGCCGAAGTGGGGTGACCTGGCAAAGAAAAGACTGGTTTTTCTCCGATGAATGCTATGGTGGTTGGTTTTCCAGGCTTAACTGCGATACCGTAGACAACGATACCGGGTTTGCCCAATGAATCCACTATTTGCGGAGTATAGTCCCGAGGACCTACAGAGACGCCGCCGGAGGTGATGACCATGTCGGCTGAAACCAATGCTAAATGCAAAGCCTTAGACAATGCCTCTTTGTCGTCGGGGACTACACCGAAATAGACGGGTTTGCCGCCGCTTTCCGTTACAGCTGTGGAGATGCTGTAGGCATTGATGTCGTAGATTTTACCTGGCGGAAGGGGTTTGCCGGGCTCGGTTACTTCGCCACCCGTCGACAAAACAGCAATCATAGGGATCCTTGAAACCTGAACTTTGGTCAAACCTAAAGCGGCCAAAACACCGATTTCTGAAGAACCTAAAATCTGTCCTTTCTTAAGAACTGCCTCGCCCTTCTTGATATCTGAGCCGCATTTCATAACGTTCTCATTAGGGGTAATGGGCGTGAAAACATGCAGTTCGCTGTCTTCCCGCTCTGTGTCCTCAACCATAACCACAGCGTTGGCCCCCTCAGGAATCGGCGCTCCAGTGACAATTTCAACCGCCTCACCCTTTGCGACGTTAACGTGAGGCTGCTCCCCGATGTTTACGACCCCACAGACTTTGAGGGTTGCAGGCTGGTTTTCGTCTGCTCCGAAGGTGTCTTCGGCTTTCACTGCGTAACCGTCCATTGTAGAGCGGCTAAACGGCGGAATATCTAGCGTTGAAACCACATCTTCAGCCAAAACCCGATTGTATGCTTCAAGCAACACCGCCTCTTCCTCGCCCAGAGCTGATGGCTTAAATTGAGATGCGATGGCTCTTTGTGCTTCCTCAAACGTCATAAGCTTCCTAAACATTTACACAGCCTCCACTGTGCCAAACATTTGCACAATTACTGTTTCGCCTTCGCTTACGCCTTCACGGTTCTCTGGAACCACAACGAAGCCGTTGCTCTGTGTCATGGTAGAAATCGAACCTGAACCCTTCGCGCTCACAGGCTCAGCGTAAAACTCCCCATCATTCAAGGTCACATGGACCCGAACGTATGTTTTTCGTCCCAAGGCGCTTGAAACCCGTCTCTTCAAAACTGCCTTCAACATGGGTCTTGGCTCCGAGTCAACCATTCCGAGCAACCTGCAAACCATCAGACGACCGAATACTTCGAAGCCTACAATTGCAGCAACAGGGTTACCTGACAAAATTAAAACAGGCTTGCCATCCAATACTGAAAGAGCCGTGGGCATAGCAGGTCTAAGCGCAACGCCGTGAACAACCACGCCAGGCTTTCCCAGCTTGTTGACTGCATCAGGCACCAAGTCAAAACCACCGACGCTTGTGCCGCCAGTTGTGATTACAGCATCCTGCGTTTTTAGCGCCTCACGGATTTTTTCGGCGATTTCATCCAAATTGTCTTTTGCGATTCCAAAGTCGGTTGTTTCTGCTCCGAGTTCTCGGCATACTCCTGAAATTATGATCTTGTTGGAGTCATAAATTAGGCTGCCGCTAAGTTTTGCTCCGGGCTCTGCCAATTCGTTTCCCGTGGCGACTATGCCGATTTTGGGTTTAGCGGCAACTTTCAGATGGCTGAAGCCTAACGCTGCAGCTAACCCGATGTGGTAGGGGTTCAAGCGTGCCCCAGCCTTTGCAATGATTGTGCCTTTTTTGAGGTCTTCCCCTACTTTAGCAACGTTTTCGCCTGGCAAAAGCCGACCCCAAACCTCAAGGTTGCCCTCTTTTTTCTCAGTGTTTTCTAGCATGACGACGGCGTCTGCTCCTTTAGGAATCGGGTTTCCCGTCCAAATCGGCTTGGCTTGTTTGGGGCCTATCTCTTGGCCGCCTGTGAGTAAGAAAACTGTGGGTTTAGATTGTGAAGCGCCTGTCGAATCCGCCGAATTCAAAGCATATCCATCCATTGCTGACTTGTCAAACCGCGGCAGACTTTCTGTGGCAAAGAAGTCTTCAGCCAAAATCCGTCCTAGCGCATCTTCCAGAGACAACGCTTCGACTTTCGGTTTATCAATCTGCAGCGTTTTAAGCCAAGTTTGCAGCGCTTTGTCTGTCAAGGTTAATTTTTGGAAACCTTTGAGTTTCACCACGCCAATCACGGTAGGACAGTAACGAACTTTCCGTAAAAAACATATCGAAACAAAAAAGCCTAATTGGCCTAGGACACTGTAGCTTTTTTATCTTTTAGCTGTGCCAGTTCGGCCATCTGCTTAAGAAACGTTTTGATGCCTTCTTGTTGCCCGTAAACTACTAGTCGCCCGTCTTTTTGCCGGTTCACTGAAAGGTTGTTTTCCTTGGCAATCACTGTAAGCTTCTCGGCAGAAAAGTTGGGCATAGGTTCAACTCTTATCCACTTTTGGTCTCTTGGAATTCCTGTGATAAGGGTTGATTCGATTTCCCCTTTTGCTTCATAGGTTGGCAAGCTTGCTTCGTCAAGACGCTTGAGCCATTCATCGACCTCTTCTGAACTCATGGCGATTTCTGTTTGTGTAATAAGCAGCGATTCGACGCTGCCAAGGATCTCTTCCAGCTTCAAGGCAACGTCACCCGAGCTTACTCCTGCATTTGCGATTTTGATCATCATCTTCGCACTTCTTAAATCATTAACTACGTTCGGTGGATCGTCGTAGCCTTTTTTCCGCAGTGCCAACATCAAGTCTTCAAGCACCTGCCACTTCTCAGTGTAACCCATTTACATCCTCAACTATTCTATGGTTAAAAGTGACCTTAAAACCTTGCTTTATCATTTTGGAAAGGAATAAATTCTCTAGTTTTTTGATATATTTGTTAAGGTAACGGTTTTGTTCGACGATGAGAAATTTCAGAGTCCACATCAGAAGTGCCAGCGTCAGCAGTAAACGTGAGGCGGACAGGACATGAGGCTTCAAGTGATTAAGTCGGAGGGGTTAGCGCACAACAGCTACTTCCTGGCAGACAAAAGCGAAGCAGTTGTAGTTGACCCAAGACGCGACTGCGAAATCTACACGAAGCTTGCTAAAGAGGAATGCGCATCCATTCGTTATATCCTTGAAACCCACCGTAACGAAGACTACGTCTCAGGCGCAGTCGAGTTGAAAAACATGACTGAAGCAGAAATCGGGCACAGCAACGCTCTGCAGTTCAAGTACGGCGACCACAACCTCGCCGACGGCGACACCCTAAATCTTGGCGACGTCAAAATCAAAGCGCTCCACACTCCTGGGCACACAAACGAATCCCTCTGCTACCTCATTTACCCGCCAGGCAGCGGCGAGGCAACCATGATATTCAGCGGCGACACACTCTTTGCTGGCTCGGTGGGAAGAACCGACCTGTACGGCAAACCCGCACTACTAAGTCAGGCTGAAAAACTCTTCACAAGCCTCCACGAAAAAATGTTGACGCTTGGCGACCATGTTTTTGTTTACCCCGCGCATGGAGCGGGAAGCGTCTGCGGACATGACATAAGCGAGCAGGAGCCAACAACTATTGGTTACGAGAAAAAAACCAACCCCTACCTTCAACTAACAATGGAAGATTTCCTGTGCAAATCCTCCTCAGAAGAGCTTTTTGTGCCGAAGTATTTTCGCGAAATGGAAGAACATAACCTAAACGGACCGCCCTTGCTGAGCAAGATGGCTTACCCGAAGCCTTTTTCGCTTCAGGAGTTTGAAGAGAAGATGCAGGAAAGCTGCATCCTGGTTATGGACACCAGGATGCCTTACGCCTTTGCAGGTTCACACATTTCCAACTCCCTGAGTATGTGGCTTGGCGGAACCAGCGTATACCCAGGTTGGCTACTGGACACCCATCAATACCTCGTTTTTGTTCATGAACGACCCAGCGACATCGACATTGTGGCGCGGAGACTACGAAGGCTCGGGTTTGACAACATTTGCGGTTACCTTTGCGGCGGCATGAACGAGTGGCAGGAAGCTGGAAAACCTCTAAGTCGAAGCGGCACAATGTCGGCGCTTGAGCTTAGAACAAGACTGAACAATGGCGAGGTTTCCCTTTTAGATGTTCGTGAACCAAGCGAATGGAGGGAAGAAGGCACAGTAGAAGGTGCAATGCGAATTTTCTTCTCTGATCTACCAGAAAAAACGGATATTCTGCCGAGGGACAAGCCCATCGCTGTGGCATGCTCAGTGGGAAACCGCGCCAGCACAGCCGTCAGCATACTGCAACGAGCAGGCTTCAGCAACGTTAGCAACGTGTTGGGAGGCATGACTGCTTGGACAAACCTTGGCTACTTGACCAAGAAAGGTTAAACCCATTTGCGCCAGCTTATTCTTCCTTTTCGTCAATCATTGCTTTTGCCATTCGGCTGAGTTTATCCTTTGGCTCCAACAACTCTTGAACGAGTTTAAATTGTCGCTTGTAGATGTGGCAGTTCTTGGAGTGAAAAATCAGCTTGCCTGTTCTTATGGAAAGATTCCCGCGGTCGTTGATTTCCGCCACGAAAGCCTCGTTAAATAGTTGGAGTCCAGCTATGTTTGCAGGTAGTCCAGCGTAGGCATCCCAGCTGCGGAAGTAGCATGTTAGATGCATTTTGCCTTCAAGGATCTCTGTGTCAATTAGGCTTAGACATGGGGGTTCGTGACGTTCGGTTGTGTCGGGGCGAAAAAGTTTGATGTCGTCTGGCAATCTTACAACCATTGTAATTTGCCTGTCTCTTTGCTCTTTTATGTAGCGTTTAATGGCTTCTTCAACTTGATCAACCGGTTCTCGAAGCCTGCTGCCATAAGTGTAGGTTTCATCCTGCTTACCTTCGCCGCACCATAAATACGTCAACGCATACCACTGGATATATTTCATGTCGCAAGGAGCTTTGTCGCTTACAAGGGGACGGTTCTCTGGATGGTCAATCTCAAGCGTTAAATTGAGTTTTTTCGTGAGAGTTTCCTCTGACCCGTACCCAACTTGGAAATCATCTCCGTCCTCCCATATACTAGTTAAAGCTTTGAACCAAGCGTCAGGGCAGTCAAATGCCGTTACTTTCACGTGCTTCATCTGTAAGCCTCCAAGACACGAAATAATGTTTAGCCGATTCGAATATAAGTCTGCACTTTAAGGGGCACAAAAGTTAGAAGCAAACTCAAAACTTGTTATAAAAATCTAAAAAAATAAAGAAGAAAGTTGGGTTTTTAGTAGGGCATTCCGCCCATACCGCCCATGCCGCCGCCCATTCCACCCATGCCGCCGCCCATTCCGCCTGGAGGCATCGGAGGCATTTTACCGCCGCCTTTGACGCTGATAAGGTCGTCGATTTTGAGTATCATGTTTGCGGCTTCGGTGGCTGATTTTATTACTTGCTGCTTCACGCGCAGTGGTTCAATGACGAGTAGGTCTAACATGTTTTTGATTTTGCCTGTGGTGACTTCGATGCCGAAGTATTTGCCGTCTGGTTTCTCGTGTTGCGCCCTGAGTGCCACCATGATGTCTATAGGGTCTAACCCTGCGTTCTCAGCCAACGTTAATGGGATTGCTTCGACTGCTTCAGCATAGGCTTCCACTGCAAGTTGTTCTCGTCCGCCGACCTTTACTGCGTATGCGCGAAGTCCTCTGGCAAGTTCTGCTTCTGGTGCTCCACCGCCTGCAACGATTTTGCCGTCTTCAATCGCGTTTCGGACAACGCATAAGCCGTCGTGTAGTGAACGTTCCGCTTCGTCTATAACATGGTTGGATGCGCCTCGGATCACAATTGTTACTGCTTTCGGGTTCTTTGCGTCCCTAACGTATATGAGTTTGTCATCACCGATTTTGACTTCTTCAACCCGTTTTGCCTTGCCCAGAACATCAGCTTTGAGGTCTTTGGGGTTTGCAACTATTGTGGCGCCTGTTGCCTTGGAAAGTTTTTCTGCGTCGCTGCTGCTTACGCTTTTAACTGCTAAAATGCCTGCTTTGCCGAGAAAATGCAGTACCATGTCGTCGATGCCTTTTTCGCAGAAGACAACGTTTGCACCAGATTTCGTAACTAACGTAACCATTTCTTTGAGCATGCGTTCTTCTTCGTCGAGAAAAGCCTGCATTTGATTGGGGCTTTCAATGTTGATTTTTGCGTCGAACTCTGTTTTTTCAATTTCCATCTTTGCGTCTAACAGGGCGATTTTTGCGCCTTCGATTATCTTGGGCATCCCTGAGCTTGCGACTTCTTTGTCGATAACCATTCCTCTGACAAGCTCTGTTTCGTCTAAGCTTTTGCCATGTTTCTTGACGACTTTAATGAGATCAATGTCAGCTTTGTATTTTCCGTCGATTTTTTCAGAAACCTGTTTAACAGCTTCAACGATGATTTTTGCAAAGTGTTCCTCAGCAACGTTGATGCCTTTGCTAGCCAAGGATGTGATCGCTATATCCCTCAGGGTTTTGTCATCATCTATAGAAATAGGAATAGCTATTTGGTCCAAAATTTCTTGAGCTTTCTCACTTGCCTTCTTGAAACCTTCAATAATAACAGTTGGATGCACGTTTTTGTCAAGCAAACCTTCAGCTTTTGAAAGCAACTCTCCAGCCAAAATCACCGCTGTGGTTGTTCCGTCGCCTACCTCGTTGTCTTGGGCTTTGGCAACTTCGACAAGCATTTTTGCTGCTGGATGCTGAATGTCAAGCTCCTTCATTATTGTTGCGCCATCATTAGTTATGGCAACGTCGCCCATGCTGTTAACAAGCATTTTGTCCATGCCGCACGGACCAAGCGTGCTTTTTACTGATTCAGCCACTATTTTTACAGCCATGATGTTGTTTTTCTGTGCTTCGCGGCCTGTTGATCGACCGGTTCCTTCTTTAAGGACTAAAATTGGAACTGTTCCACCTTGAGACATAATTTTCACCAAGTTTTGTTGTTTTGATACAAACGGAATTCAACAATCAAATATTTAAATATAAATTTTTAACCCCACAATTCTTTAATTTTAGCTTGCTGAGAGGTGATATATAGTGAGCCGATTGACTGACAGTGATAAAGCATGGCTACTCAGTTTTGAAAGCGGAAGAACATTCTATAATGCAAAAATGAAGAACAGCGAAGTAACCGAAAAAACCTATACTCGATGGCTAAAGAAATACTCTGACGATTTAGGTAAAACCCCAGATGAATTGCTTTTACTAAAGCCTAACCTTGTGGAGGTTGTTATGATGAGTCAGCAAGGCAAAACAGCCATAAATCCAAATGAGGCTGATAGCGTTTTAGTAAATTACCTATCGAATGATGACATAACTCCAAGTAACAAACTGGTGATTCTAACGACTGTTAAAAGCTTCTATTCCGCTAACTTACGTGACTTAGCTAAACAAACAGGTAAAAGCATAGAAGCCCCTGAAAGAAAACAAAGAACACCTACCGTTGATGATTGCGTTAAGCTTGAGTCAAGGATGCCAAACGCGAGAAACGCCTTTTTGCTATGGTTCCTTGAATCATGCCCTGTAAGAGTCGGCACACTAAAGCAACTGAAATGGAAAGACTTGAAACATCTCGATGATAAGCAAGTGCCATATTGGATATATGTTAAAGCTGATAGGTTGAAAGGTCAAGGCAAAGGACGCTATAAAAAAGCTAAACACATAGGATTTCTACACAGTTACACGGCTCAAAAGTTAGAAGAATACAAGAAAGAACTAACGCAAAAAGGCATAGAATACGATGAGAATTCACCTATCTTCATGTCATATCACATAAATCCACATGGAAGCAAAAAAGGCTCTAAAATGGTAAATTTCAATGATTCTTTTACCGATGCTTCTATATTGGCTTTTGGAGATGACACTCAAAAACACTTTTCGCCTCACGATTTCAGAGACGTTATAAGTACAGTTCTGGAAAACCCAAAAGTTAAGGCAAACTCAAATTTAGCTAAACCGCTTGTTAGCCATAAAGCAACAGGGATAGAAGCATCATACGCTAATCACAAGAGCGAAGAGGATAAACCAAACCCTGAACTTTTGGAACTGTTCAAGATGTGCTTGCCGTTCCTGATTCCAGAAACAACAGGAGAACTTAAAGCAGAACTAAACCAACAGAAAACAGAGAACGAAAAAGAGAAGGAACAAAACGAGAAAAGAATCAAGTTTTTAGAGCAAAGACTACTCGATAACGGGTTAAGCATCAATAAAATGTTAACGGATTTTGCACAGCTTAAAGCAATGGTTGAGGAGACGGAACATAAGAAACCCGAAAAGGTCAAAATAGATTAGCCTTTTCCCCTTCTTTTCTTTAATTCTTTTCTATTTTTCGAATTAAACAACTGATTAAAAAAAGCCAAATTGCCAAAAAATCAAAAATGTGTTTGTTACCTTATGTTACCATAAAATAGTAACGTTTTCACCTACTTTTTCATGGGGCGTTGTAGTATTCAAATACAACACGCCCATTTTTCTTCTCACCACTCTTATAGTAATGCGTACGTTCAGTTTAAATTTTATCGTTAGTTCTGCCGATAATCGCATGGTAAATTTCATTCCTAAGACGTTTAAGACCAAGTTTGCTAAGTCAAAGATAACACACGGAGATTTCAGGGTCTTCATTGCCCATATTAATGCCTTTATGGGATTTTTCAAAAAATAACTTAGTAACATTCGAGGGTTCAAATCCTCACAAAGTAACAGTTTAAGGGCTTAAATCAAGAGTAAGGTGTCAAATTTTCCGTAAATGTAGAAATACCGCTGGGAAGGTAGAAGGCATTGTAACTTGTATAAGGCAATTGGTCTGCATGTGGATTGTAGTCATAAATATGGTAGGATTGCCCACCTAACAATAAAACGCTGTATTGACCGTTGGCAACAGAAGTGCTTGTTTCAAATGTACCGTTCAAATTTGCAAAATAAATAATGCCTTGACTATTGCCATTATTTAGTGTGACTGTTCCAGATACTTCCACTTGATTGTTTGTTCCAACTCCCGCTTTAATTGGTATTATTCCACTTGGCGATATAAACAAAACAGCGATAAAAAACCCCAACACTAACCCAACAATTAAGCCGATTCCAATCCCTGTAATTGTCTTGTTATCCAATTGATTAGCCTTAATTCTTTATTCTACTCTTTCCAGATTTAAGATTTTGCAAATTAATCACCTGATTAAAATTGCCAAACTGCCAAAAAAAGAAGAGGAACTCTTAAATAATTAATCACCTGATTAAAAAACGCCTAATTTGAGGCTGAATTAATTAATCAACTGATTAAACAGCCGTAAAATTTATATATGGCGAGCTTTTACCTTATTTTAGTGAAACAACCTGAATAGGAAGAGAAAATGCCAACAGTAAACAGTTATTATTACCGTGCGAAAAAAGGTAGAAAAGGCGAAGGTTGGGTTACGTGTGCGTCAAACGAAGCTGGAATCAATGCTAAACACCGCAATTGGAACCGACCCGACAGCCATAGCGGAACGGACGTAAACCTAAATTATAATGGTGTTATAGGGGCTGTCGAAGTTAAAAATTTATGCTGGAACCCTCAGCATAAATGTTCCGTAAGCTGGGCTTTAACCCATATCGTTAACCGCTTCGATTATCTCAAGTACGGCACAATAAAAATTTTAGCCATATCATATATAGCTATGCTCAGTAAACCCGCACAGCAACTACTAAGGCAACTTGGAATAAACACCGTCGAAATAGGTCAACAAATCCTAACCCCAACCGATTGGCGAACCCAAATAGGAAAACAGCTAAAAGCTAAACTCGGAAAAGCCATAAAGCAACTGCTAACCCCAGCTAACCAACAACAACCTAAAGAAGAACTAAAACAAGTCGTTTATCCATACCAAACAACAAAAACGACACAAAACTCTACATATGAGTTTAGTCTCGCGCTTGAAACGAGTATTTTAGAGCCAAATAAAGCGGAGCAGTCGTTTTTATCATTCAACTTTGCGTCTATGTGGCTGGGGATTTGCCCATGCCCATGAGTCAGATATTGTTTGTTGAGAAGCATTTATTGATGAATATCTCGTACAAAGCACGGTTAAAATGGGCTATAATACTGTTATAGCCAACATAAACAGCCCAACCAACCAATAAACAGCCCGAATTCAATAAAACAAGCCCTAAATAAGCCAATAACAGCCAAAACAACCCGTGAACATGTCCTCTGGCACCTGTATCTCTGTCGAACAGAACTACAATATGGTCTGGGGTAGCTGGAAACGGGTTTTCATACGTCTGTCTATGGTTAGTTAGTGGGACGCACGGGTGCGTCTTTTTGCGTCCGTTTTAGGAGTTAAGGCTTATGTTGAGGTTGTTTCGGCAAACCCGCTTTGAATTTAACAGTTTTTGTATATTTAAGGCGATAGTTTTAAATAGGTGTAAATAGTCAATTAAGTGTATAAAGTAAACAAGGTGTAAAAAGTATATGAGTAAACAGTCAACAATTTCAGTTAGCCCCGAAACGCTTTCAACTTGGAACGAACTAAGCACACGAACAGGGATTCCTATTAGCACGTTGATTAAGGAAATTGCCGAATCCGTACAGAAACAGCTTGATTTAATGCAAACTAACCGCAAACTGCTTTTCATGAGCGATTTTTATAACAAGGATAACGTGCCTAAGACGATTATTCGATTGAGCGATTACAACAGTTTTGGATTCGACCAAATCCCCCAAGAATACAGAAAAATCGTTCTTGACGCTTTCGGCTATTCAACGGACGGAAAATTTACCGACCTAAGAGAGAAAAAGGAAAGTGAAAAGCAATGAGCGAACCACAACGAGAAATCAAAATAACCGTTGACAATGAACAAACGAAACTTCTTGCAAAGGAATTAGCAAAAGCGGAACTTGAAAAAGAACAGCTTAAACAACAGTTAGCCCAGATTGCCTTCAGAGAGATAGAGCGTAAGTTAGACGCAAACTCAATTATGGATGAGGAAAAACGAAAGTTTTACCATGATAACATTAACCAATTCAGTTTAGATTATCCTTCGAGGGCTGGAATTGCGCCGTTAAATTCCCGTCAATATGGCTCAAACGATTCGCTTTACAACAGAAAATTCGGTTCGCAAAAAGAGATGGTTGACGAAATTACAAGAGTTATGCACGAAGGCAAAACTCAGCAAGAACGCGCCGAAGCAAGAAGCTATTACGATAAATTAATGGAAATCGAGAACCTTCCACTTTTGACTAAGACCCCTGAAGGATTCGTGACCCCTCAAGATAAAAATGAAGGCGACATAGGCAAAATCTTGAAAAAATGGAAATTGGAACGTGAACAAAAAATGAAAGAAGGTGCACCAAATCAATGAAGTACACAAACTTTAGCGTTGTAAAGCAAGATGAGGAGGGCATTTATTTCGATGTCACGGACGAAAAAGGCACGGTTACAAAAGCGCGTCCAGAGCAATTTGGCTTTAAAAAAGAAGAATCATGGAGAATTTACGTTTACAAAACCATTCAGAATCCCGATAAACTTCAAGATGAGCAAGTATTTTTCTCAATGACGCTTACGTTTGCTTTTCCAATTGATGAGCCAAAAAAGTGGATTAATCAATATTTCTACAAAGCCCGTTCAGGTCGAATCATGCTTAGAGATTTCGAAGCTGGAATATGTAGCGAAGTCTCGATAAACTCCGAGTTAGTCACAAGGGGCAAAGCGGTTAAATTACCTGAAAATAGCTTAGTTCCGAAGAATGCGCCTATTTTCCGATTATCTGCAAGCGGTGAACTCGAAAGGGAAATCCAAGAATCAAGTATTTGGTAGGTGCCTAAAATGCCAGACGGTTTAAGATTTCAAGATTTCGAGCTTGAACAAGCTCAAAAATATCGTGAAGGTAAAAGGACGGTGAAAAAAAGAAATGAGTAAAACACAAGATAACGCTCTCATGGGCACGGGTGAAGGCTATACTCTCAATGCTGACGAATTCAAACGTAGAATCCAAGAACGCAGAAACAAACTGATTGAACACAAGTTAATCGAGAACCCAAATTCCAGCGATGGCAACCGAGAATCACTTTCCGTAGATGATGAATACAGCGTTAAAGAAGGTCAACGTAGAACCACAAAGGGCACCGACAATAGCGGAGAACCAAAATCTCCACTTCAATAATCATAGTGACTGAGGGGCAAGGCATAATCTTCCATAGTCGGTTTTACTCTGGGCTAATACCATTCTCCCAGAGTTTTTTGCTCCCCTTCACATGTTCGGGTAGTATCACTCATGGGTCGCTTCAACCCACTTCTCTACCCGAACTTAAAGTAATAGGTGACAAACATGGCAAAAACGAAAAAGAAACGTGAAACCATTACGGTAAAGGTCAACGAGCTTTACATCGGAGATTATCAATCGTTCAAGGTCAACACAACAGAGCTTAAAATAGCTGAAAAGGACGTGAAAGAATGAGCGAAAGTAACAAAAAAACGATAAACATAGCGGAAAGATATTTCGCAACCCATTCTGTAAGCGAAGAGGATAGAGCTTTCATTGAAACAAATGGTTTGTTTACATATTTAAGACGGCAGAAAAGGATAGAGGAAAGCCAACCCGAACCGCAAGAAACAGAGGAAAGCGAACCTGAATCAATCGAGGAAAGCAGAAAAGCAGAACTTCACAGTAAAAAAATGGAGTTGCTTGATAAATTAGCTAAAAAAGCAGAGGTTGACGAAAAATTAGGGAAATTCGCCGAAATATTCGAACATGCCCCAGCACTAAAAGACCTTCTTATGGATTATGTGATGGCTATTCAAGTTTTGATTCAAGGTAGAGCCGATTCGTTCACGTATACGGCAAACGTTAAAGACGACAATTACAATCAGCAATACAAATTTCTCAAGAACGGCTCTGAAATTTTACCTGAAGAACTAACCAAAATTATTAAACCTGAAGGTTGGAAAGAGGGGTAAAAATGGCTATTGACATCGGTTTTGATTGGAAACAAAAATTTGAAAGTGAAAATGCTGTGATGAACCAACTTCAGAGCATAAATGACGACTTGGAAGGTGCGGTTAGTGCGGAACTTGATGCTGTCATGCAAAAAGTTTTAGCGGCGGCAATTGATTTATGCCCTAAAGATACGGGTGCACTTGCAAGCTCAATCAATCTTGAGGGCGGTGCAATTAGTGCGGGTAGCGATTTTTATGAGGCTAATATTTACGCGGGTTCTGAGGACGTTATAAACCCAAAAACGTTTGTGCCGACTTCTCAATATGCCATGCTTGTTCATGACGGACACGTATCGAGGGACGGAAAAACTATGTATGAAGGTGTTCCTTTTCTTACTGAAGCACTTTTGATGTATGAGGAAGAGTTAGAAAACGCTGTAGGAAAAGCCATGCAAGAATTGTTAAGGGGTAGTGACTAAGCATGGATAAAACAGAAAGAAAGACTTTAGAAGTTTTCGTGATTGTTATTGCTTCTTTTTACACCATGATTGAAAGCCCAGAAGCCAAAAAGGAATTTTCCCGAATTTTGCAAAGAATGATTCTGAAGGCAGAGGAATAATTGTGAGCGAAAATCTAACTGATAAATTATTTCTTGAGCTTTTGGTTAATACTCAGTTAAGCCCAAAAGCAAAAGAAAGACTTTCAAAACCTGAGAGTTATTTTCAAATTAAACAAGAAGTGGAAAGCAAATATATTGGAACCACGGGGTTTTATGACTTTTTCAAGAATGCAAGTCTCGATGAGATAAGGGGTATGTCCATTGATAATCAAGCTCCAAATTTTCGGAATGAAGCTGTTTTGTTGGAGATTCTGATTAATACGTTAATGCGCTTTGTTGACGATGAGAAAACTTTAAGCGAAAAGGCTATCCTAATTAACGAAAAATATCAAACTCTCAAAACTCATTTTCCGTTTTTGCCTCAAGATGGCAATTCCCTAAAAGAGTATATGAGTTTTAAGGGTCAACGTGAAGAGGTTGAAAATACGCGTGTTAGTGGTTCGATTTGTCCAAGTTGTTTAGGTCATAACATACGTTCAAAAGGCAAAGAATGGCAATGTCGAAGTTGTGGTAAGCGTTTTCGTAAGCATTAAAAAATCTAAGCCCAAAATCAAATTCTAACCCAGAAAAGGGGTATGTAGCACCGAAAAAATAGGCATTTTTCGGGGTTTTTTTACGTTTTTTAGCCATATTTAACCCTATTTAAGCGAAATCTTTGCGAACTGAGCTTCTCAAAAAGGGTTTTTATTCGCTTTGCCATGTCATTATCCAAAAAAACAATGTCAAAAATGCGGGGCGAGAACAAAAATGAAAGAAAACCTAAACAATGAATCGGTTCATAGCGATTTGGCACTTTCCGCAATCGTTGACGACATAAAAGAACATCTCGGAATCGTCTTAGTAGCTGAGGCTGGGCACGGCAAGAGCTTTACAGCGTTTAGCATCGTTAAAGAGGCATTGAAAGACCCGAACATGACGGTTATAATCATGTCTCCGAGTACGATTTGGAGACGCAATTACGGAGCTATAAACTGCATTAAGGTAGGCACAAGCGAATTTAACCCGATAATAGCACATGAAGAAACTAAGCTGGAAGTTACACCTTACCTCAGAGATTCGATACACATTGACCTTGATAAAAAATGGAGCTACGTTAAAAGCGCATGGCTTGAAAACTTGCTGAAATCTAAGCAGAGTTTGCTTTTCGACATCAAGTACAAAAACGGCAGACGCATTAAGGCTTTTGAAACTGTAGTTTTAGAATTTCTTTATGATATGCAGTCGGCAGAAATAGACCGAAACCCAAACTATAAGCATCATTACCTTATCGTTTTGGAAGAGATACAGAACTGTTTCGGTACTTACTCAATGAATGCAGACGACAGCTTAGAGTTATTCACGGTTTTCACGCAATCCAGAAGTGACGCAAACCTTCATTATGTCGCAATCGGTCAACGACTCAATGATATTAGCTGTAAAGTGGTTGAAAGGCTTAGACCGCTCATAGGCTTAACTTTAGGCGAAAATAGTTTACGCAAACTTAAAGCCATGATTCCAGACGAACAAACTAAAAAGAGAATTCAGCAATTACCTAAACGACATTGGATTTATTTAGACGGCAAACAAAACCCAGAAATAGAGATTCCAGAGTATAAAAAAGAAGGTCACGTAACCTATTTGAAACCAACACAACAGCAACCACAGCAAAAACTAACCTTAATGCAACGGTTCAAGGATTGGGCTAATGGTAAAAACTACAAATCCCCAACAGCTTCAGAAATCGCGGAAAGTGAAGAGTCAGAGCAAGAAGCTAAAGAAGACGAAATAGAGGATTCACAAGGGGACGGGTTAATGAGCGAAGGGGATATAATGTTCCCTGAAGAAATCTAAAGTTTGTTTGAAAGTTAGAAATTTGAATAAAAATTAATCAGGTGCTTAAAAAATGACCGAAAACAACCAAAAAACCTCCAATAAATGTCTCTCCCGAAATCTATATTTAAATATAAATTTTTCGTGATAATCATCTGTCTTTTTATATAGTGATTAGTCACAAATATCCTTAAACCGTGGTTCTTGTGAAATGACTTGCTTTCGCCTCTACCAATCATTTTACAGATTGTGAACGTTCCAATAAAAACACTAAATCTTTGCTTTAAGTATGTTCTTAGCCTTCACCTGAAGGGCAGCAGCATATTTAGAAATGGCATCAACATGTGCTTGGTTCATTGGGTCAAAATAGGGACTCCCTAGGGCGTTTGTCACCTCCAATATAGTTGTGGGTGATGAAAGCATTGGGTGGTTCAAGGCATGTCTGAGGGCACGTTCTGTGGCGGTCGGAGTATTTTCGTCTTCGATTACTTGATAAAACTCCCTGTATCGCTCTATAGGATCTTTTGAACTGGTTCCTTTGTAATAATGTCCCATTTGTCTCCATAATTTAACGTCACTTATTACTAGAGACCCGGTTACATCAACGATTGGCTCAATGTTATTAGGCAATATAGAGTCGTAAAAGCTAATACTCTCCATAATAACAACCTGAAAAGCTTTGGCACCATCCGGTAAAAGCCTGTACAAACTTCCATAGGTTGCGGTCACATTAACTTCTTGCAAGGCAAGGACTGCCAAAAATTTCTTGACTCTTAAAATAGTGTCTTTTTTGACATCCTCCAGAACTCCAGTTGCACTTACTTCCAATGATATAGCCATACCATCCATGTTGTAACCTAACCTTATGTCGGTTGGCAATACAAAACCGGACAAGTCAACTGGAGGTTGAAGGGAAAACATAAAGAAATAATTGCCTATGTCTTCGGTAGACATCTTTATCCTCAAGTAAGCATTTTCTTGGTGTCACCTATTATGGATTTCTATATTTCCATGTCTTCTTACTTAACGGAAAGGTGTCTTAGGCTCTTCAGCTTTTAGATAGCTTTCCATGATTTTTGTAAAATCCCAAAGTCTACTTCTGAAGTCTTCTATTATTTTCATAGCTTCAGCTTCTTTGTCTAAATGATTTGTGCTTCCACTGATATTCCAGAAGTGTTGTGCGTAATCACTCAGTATTTTGAGTTGACTTTGCAAGTTTTCAACGAGTTTCTCATCCAACTTATCTGAGTCAAGCCTTATGTTGATGTCGCTAAACTTCATGAGTGATAGACCCATTAGTTCGTGAAAGCTTTCATCGACTTTAACACCGCAATTTGAAGTCATGGCGAAACCTTTTCCATAGGGTCACAATTGGTAATGCAATTGTGATAAGTTGGTAAACGCTTAAAGCCAATTACCCCTTTCACCTAAGACATCGGCTAGGTTAACTTGGCGATTAACTTTGGATGTTTATGTGGATGAATCGGGTGATTTGGGTTTTTCAGAGAAATCCACAAAGTTTTTCGTTGTAGCTTATCTCGTTTGTAACTCATCTGTTGGCGTAAGGACTGAAATGAAACGTATCTTGAAACGTTTACATGAAAAAGGATTCTATCACTGTAGGCAGAACGAGCTAAAATTCTGCAAAATGGATGATAACTGTAGAAAGATTGTCTTGCATAAAATCGCCAAATTTGACGTAAGCTTAGGTGCAATCGTTGTTGAAAAAAGACACGTTAAATTAGATTTACGAGAAAAATTGCCAGTGCTATACAATTATCTTGTTGTACACCACATAATCTCAGCATTAGTTCCGAGTTTAGAAGCTGGGCAAAGAATTCACATAACCTTTGACAAGAGCCTTCCTAAAGCAAGGGTGACTGACTTTAATCATTATGTGGAGGAAAAAGCTAGTTACCTTTTCTATGAAAAAGGAAACAGTCTCCCAAACAACTGCCTTTATTCTGACCATGCGGACTCCAAATATGAGCCTTGTCTGCAGGCAGCCGATTCCGTGGCTGGAGCATATTTCCATAAATACGAAGACTTGGACGCAAGTTACGTAGAAATAATAAAAGACGTAACTTCCTTCATGTACCTTTGGAGAAAATAAAAGTGCGACCCTATCCTATTACTCCCATCCTGCAAGCGCAGGCATCATTGCCTCGGGTAGGACTTACCGCACACATCAATATTTATAGGTGGGTATTTAAAACTTTGTTGTCTCAGGAAACAAGATACAGAATAATATTTTAGAGATAGAATTTTTTTAAACATGTGGATTAAAATTATGCGAGTACCTCGCACTGAAAATCCGTGAAATCTGTTTTATATGATTTTGAGCTATTTTAAAGCGTCAAAAGCCATGCTTACTTAGGAGCCAAGCGTGGATTACGTCTATTATCTTCTCGTTCAACAATTCTCTTAGGTTTTGACTTCGCTCATGAACAGCTCGTAGACTTTTTGAACTCGGTCGGCAGCTGGACCTGAACCTTCAATCACGCCTTTTTCCGTTAGTTTCACTTTGTCCATGACCCAGATGAAACCCTTATCGTCGTACAGCTTAACCATGGTTGGAAAGACTTTTTCGAGTCTTGTAGCCAAGGCTTTGAGGTCGAATGGTTTTTCCGCACTTGAAATTTGAGCAACCGTACTTCCGTTGATGAAAAGCCTGTGAAGTGTTTTTCCAGCTTCGTCCTTCGCTTCAGCTAGGCAGAGGCTCATGTTGTCTGGGTTGATGCCGATGAGTGTTCCATTGAATGTTTTTCCTTTAGTTGTCGCTACAGAAACTGTTTTATCCGCAAGTAATGCGACTTCATTGAAATACTTTCTTTGCGCTATAGACAAGTTTATTTTTCCCTCTAAAGAAAAAGGTTGTGTTACCCTTATTTATCCTTACTCGGGTGCACCGTTCAAATAGTTTTGAATGTCTTGAAGGAGCCTTAATTGAAAAATCGATTTACAAGAAATTAAGAATTAACCCAGATTTTTGCATCACGGTTATTTATCAATTCAAGCCAATCGAAAGACCTTAAAAAGAAAATGAGCACTAATACGATGTGAGTGTGAACAAGCACGCCAGTAGACACTTACAAAGAACCAGTGCTAAACAAGAAATCTTTGTCTGAAGCAGACATATGCACTAAATTCATAACTCCTGCAATATTGGGTACTGGTTGGGATTTAAAAAATCAGATTCGACGAGAAGTCTATTTTACCAATGGCAGAATCATAATTAAAGGCGACCGCATAGAGCGGGGCGACAAGAAAAGAGCCGATTACATTCTGTACTATAAAGGCAACATTCCAATCGCAGTGATTGAAGCTAAAGACAACAAGCATAGTGTTGGAGATGGAATGCAACAAGCCCTAGACTATGGGGAAATCTTGGACATACCCTTTGTCTATAGTTCTAATGGGGACAGTTTTCTTGAGCATGATTTAACAGGTAAATCAGAAAAAGTAGAACGAGAAATTCCTTTGGCGAAGTTTCCAAGTCCACAAGAACTATGGACTCGTTATAAAGATTGGAAAGGCATCTCCGAAAAAGTCGAGCAGGTAGTAACAGAAGATTACTATGTTGGAACCAAGAAACCCCGATATTACCAAGAAATCGCCATTAACCGAACGGTTGAAGCAATATCGAAGGGTCAACAAAGAATCCTTTTAGTTATGGCTACTGGGACAGGGAAAACCTATGTTGCTTCACAAATAATCAATAAACTTTGGAAGGCAAGAGAGAAAAA
>JBEKVK010000004.1:0-59113 GCA_049514075.1 Bathyarchaeia archaeon
ATAGTTCCAAAAGGTCCAAACGCAGTGTTAGATTGGACCTTAATGTTAGCGGCGTTAGCATCAGTAACCATGGTAGTCGGCAACCTATTCGCACTCATACAAACCAACGTGAAACGTTTAATCGCGTACATCTGCGTAGCAGACGTCGGCTACAACCTCGTAGCAATAACAAGCGTAACCGCCTTAGGCATAACAAGCAACCTCTACTTCTTCCTAGTCGGAGGCATAACAACAGGATTAGCCTTCATGGCAATAGGAGTCATCAACAGCCATGGATTCAAAACCATAGACGACATGTCAGGACTCGGCAAAAAAATGCCTCTCGCATGCTTAGCATTAGTGATGGCTAGCTTATCATTCGCCGGAGTCCCACCGTTCGGAGGCTTCTTCGCCAAATTCTTCGTCTTCACCGCCGCAATACAAGGCAACTTAGCATGGCTGGCAGTCATCGGAATAATAACAAGCGTGCTGCAAACCGCTTACCTGTTCCGCTTAATCTACGTCTTCTACGGCAAGAAAGCCACAGACGAAACCGCAATAAAAGAGCCAAAACGCATCCTCGTTCCAATCTTCATCATGGCGGGAACACTGATCTTCATAGGCATCTTCCCATCCGTCGTGCTCAACCTAATCCACCCAGTCGTCAACCAACTACAAACAATAATCCCAACAATACCCACACTATAAGAAAAACAGCCCACCAACAAATGCTGGCGGATCTGTTCTAAATTACTTTCTTATTTGTCCGCTGCCCAGCACTACATATTTTGTTGTTGTGAGGTGCTGCACGCTCATAGGTCCCCGTGCGTGAAGCTTCTGTGTGCTTATGCCGATTTCTGCGCCCAACCCGAACTGGTTTCCGTCAGTGAACCGTGTTGAAGCGTTCCAGTAAACGGCAGCTGAATCAATTTCCCGTATGAACCGCATGGCTTTGTCGAAGTCTGCTGTAAGTATAGAGTCTGAGTGGTGGGTTCCGTATTTGTTGATGTGGGCAATTGCTTCGTCGAGGCTTTTGACGACTTTCACACCGATTATTAGGTCAAGGTATTCGGTGTACCAGTCCTCTTCCGTTGTTGCTTTAACGTCGGGAACGATCTTGCGGGTTTCCTCGTCGCCGCGAACTTCAACGCCTTTTTCTCTAAGAGCCGCAATCACAACTGGCAGGTATTTCGCAGCGATTTTGCTGTGAACTAGAAGCTTCTCGGTGGCGTTGCATGTGCCGGGTCTTTGGCATTTTGCGTTTATGACGATAGGTGTGGCTTTTTCGAGGTCGGCGTCTTCTTCAACGTAAACGTGGCAGTTGCCTGTTCCCGTCTCAATCACGGGGATACGTGAAGTTTCAACGACCGTTTTTATTAGATCTGTGCCTCCTCTGGGAATAAGAACATCAATGTACTCGCGCATCCGCATCAACTCCTCAGCCAAATGGCGATCAGCCGACTCTACAACCTGCACAGCATCAACAGGCACTTGGGTTCCTAGCAGTGCATCCCTTAGAACCTCGCCGATCGTGACGTTGGAGTTCAACGCGTCAGAGCCTCCTCGCAGGATGACGGCGTTTCCTGATTTGATGCAGATTCCCGCTGCATCAGAAGTCACATCAGGCCGAGACTCGTAAATTATTCCGATAACGCCCAGTGGCACGCGAACTTGACTAATTATCAACCCGTTGGGGCGTGTCCATGTGTTTAAGATTGTGCCGACGGGGTCAGGCAAAGCCGAAACTTCTCTTAGACCCTTAGCCATGGCTTGAATTTTGCGTTGGTCAAGCGCCAAGCGATCAATCAACGCCGCTTTGAGCCCGCTGTGCATGGCAGCATCAACGTCCGTCAAGTTTGCGGTCAAAATCTTCTCGGTATTCGCCTCCAACGCATTTGCCATTCTGCAAAGCGCCATGTTCTTAGCTTCAGCCGTAAGCTTAGCCATTTCAACTGAGGCAGCTTTGGCTTTTTTACACATTTCAGTTATCATTTTTCTTCCCCGATAAGATGGATATTCCTATGCTCTACAGCTTCTTTAGGTTTATCTGACCCAAGCTTCTTCTGCACTTCAGCCGCCTGGCAGCCCATAATCAGGTTCAACTCGCCGCTGGAAAAGTTAGGGTTCCCTTTGGCGAACTCAACTTTGCACTCATCCATGATGCTGACGACATCGCCAACGTTAAATTGCCCCACGACGCAGGTTATGCCGACCGGCAAAAGACTTGAACCATCAAGAATGGCTTTTTTAGCGCCTGCATTAACGTAGATCTCGCCTTTGACTGCGGCTCCGTAAGCTATCCAACGTTTAACCGCCGACATAGGGTTCTGGGCTTTGAAGAATGTACCTGTGTCTTTTCCCAAAAGAATGTCTATGATGACGTTTTCTCTTCGGCTGTTCGCAATGACCACTGGGACACCGCACGATGTCGCGATTTCAGCCGCTTTGATTTTGCTTTGAATACCTCCCCTGCCCAGCTTACTCTTGCCGCTAAGCGAGTTTTTGAGTTCAGGCGTTATGGCTTCAACAGTTTTAATCAACTCTGCACCTGACTCTTGGGGGTCAGCAGTGTACAAGCCTTCAACGTCGGAGAGTATGATGATCATGTCTGCGCCGATCGCATTCGCCACCAAAACTGAGAGGATATCATTATCACTAAAGTTTACTTTGTACCCTTCTTTTTGTCGCAACTCAGCTACAGAGGTTACGTCGTTCTCGTTGATTATTGGGGTAACACCTATTTTCAAAAGCATGTTTAGAACGTTACATGTGTGCACATAGGATGCCCGGTTCGAAAGGTCTTCCGCGGTAAGTAGGATTTGCGCAACCTTTAGCCCATGCGCCTTGAAGAGTTCACGGTACTTCGCCATCAAAACGCTTTGCCCTGTAGCCGCCGCAGCCTGCTGAAAAACCACATCGTTGGGTTTGGGAGGGATACCGAGCTCCGCTATGCCCGCCGCAACTGCTCCTGAAGTTACAAGGACGACTTTGTCACCCTGTTTTGTTGCAGTTGCAATTTGGCAGGTCAATTTCTGCATCTGTTCCTGGTCGAGGTCTCCCGCAGAGGTTGTTATGCCGCTGGTTCCTACCTTGACAACTATCAGTCTTGAAGGCATCAGATAATCCCTTTTAAAGGTTAGAATTGAGATACGCGGCGGTTGCTTAAAAATGCAACCAAAAAAGCTCAAAGAATATTTCGATTTTTTCAGTAAATTTCCAATTTAATCATACCATTACCAAAACGCATTAGAAAAACATATAAGGAAAATGGACATGGCTTGTAGAACATGCTCATACCCTTACAGGCATTGGTAACATCATCTGTTAGCTCAGTTTCTACCCTTGTATTTTGGATAGCACCTATTGCAGGTGTTATCGCTGTTCTTGCTTCACTTTTGCTTATGCGTTACATAGGCAAAATGAGCCCCGGCGGACCAAAAGCCCAAGAAGTTGGAAGTGCAATTCGGGAAGGCGCGTATGCTTTCCTGAAGAGGCAATACACAACAATCGCGATAATCACTGCTGTTGTCTTCGTATTGCTTTGGGTTGCCTTACCAACCGGGTTTCTTGGCTTAGGCACGGCGGCGGCTTTCCTTATCGGCGCAGTTGCTTCATTGGCTGCAGGCTACATAGCCATGGATAACGCTACCAAAGCGAACGTTCGCACTGTTGCGGCGGCAAAAGAATATGGTGCAGAAAAAGCGCTTAAAACCGCTTTTTACGGCGGCGCAACAATGGGTATGGCTGTTGTCGGTTTATCTCTTTTAGGCGTCAGTTTTCTGTTCCTGTTTTACGGCGGTTATAACATTTTGTTCAATCATCTTGACGCCGTAACCTCCGCAGCGCAGATAAAAGCGTTTTCAATAAGCGGCATCGTTGGTATGGGTTTTGGAGCTTCATTAATTGCATTGTTCGCCCAACTCGGCGGCGGAATCTACACTAAAGCTGCAGACGTGGGCGCAGACCTTGTAGGCAAGGTTGAAGCCGGTATCCCTGAAGATGACCCACGCAACCCCGCAGTCATAGCTGATAACGTCGGCGACAACGTCGGTGATTCGGCTGGAAGAGGCGCAGACTTGTTCGAATCTGCGACTGGGGAGAACATCGGCGGCATGATTATCGGTGGCTTAATCAGCATCGCCACTGGGAACCTCATATTCTTGGTTTTCCCGCTTATCGCTCGTGCATTAGGTATTTTTTCAACCTTAGTCGGCATGCCCTTCGTGAAGCTTAACGAGGCAGAAGCTAAGCACCCAATGAAAGCGCTAAGAAAAGGCCTAATGGTAACCACCATAGTGTCTGGCGTTCTGTTTCTATTCGCGACAATTTTCCTATTAGGCAACGGGTCATTCTCACTGACTTTCTTTTACCTGTACTTCTGCCTGCTCTCAGGCTTAGGCGCAAGCGTAGCGATCGACTACATCACAGACTACTACACGGGAAGCGACCGTGGTCCAGTTGGACGTATCGCTAGAGCGAGCCAAACAGGAGCCGCAACAAACATAATCACTGGTCTCGCGGTAGGACTTGAAACTACAGCGCTGCCTATTGTTTCACTGGTAGTTGCGCTGATTGTGTCCTATTACTTCGGAACGCAATTCGCAATTTCATGGAACGTCAACCACGTTGCCCAAATTACTCCGTTTATAGGCGGAATCTACGGAACCACACTCGCCACAATGGGAATGCTCGCAGTCATGGGCATGGTTCTCGCACTCGACGGCTTCGGACCAATCGCTGATAACGCAGCTGGCATAGCAGAAATGTCAGGTGAAGGCGGCGCAGAAGAAACAATGGAAGCGCTTGACGCAGTTGGCAACACCACAAAAGCACTAACCAAAGGATTCGCACTTGGCTCAGCTTTGCTTGCGGCGCAACTGCTGTTCCAAACATACGCTTCAGAGGTCACCACACGCACAGGCAAACCCTTCGTCGTAGACATCTCCAACCCAGCCGTACTAATCGCGGGCTTCATTGGAGCAATGCTACCCTTCTTCTTCTCATCACAAGCCATCAGCGCTGTGGGCAAAGCAGCATCTGAGATGGTGGAAGAAGTCAGACGGCAATTCAGAGAAATCCCAGGAATCATGGAAGGCACAGGCAAACCCGAATACGGCAAAGCCGTAGACATCAGCACAAAAGCTGCATTAAAAGGCATGGTGCTTCCGGGACTAATCCTAGTCATCGTTCCAATAATAGTCGGTGTCCTTCTGGGACCTGAAGCTGTAGGTGCATTCGTAATCGGTGCAACAATATCAGCTGTTCCTCTAGCACTGTTCATGAATACTGGCGGTGGAGCATGGGACAATGCAAAGAAGTTCATTGAAACCGGCAAATACGGCGGCAAAGGCTCGCCAGCTCACGCAGCAGCAGTAGTAGGCGACACAGTCGGCGACCCATTAAAAGACACTGCAGGACCAAGCCTTCACGTACTGATAAAACTGCTCAGCACACTATCAATCGTCTTCATCCCGCTGTTCATCAACCTGCTGCACCTAATTTAGGCAGCAGAAAAACGGGAATTTTTTTTCCCAAACTCTTCTTTCTTTTAGAATAAGATAGCGCTTTGTTTTATTGCTGCAGCTTTGTCTGTTCGCTTGCGGATCCCGCAACTTGGAGGCTTTGAGGAATATTCTCCGTGTAATTTTGTTCCTTGATTTTCTCCACCATTTCCATGCCCAAATCAGTCAGATAAAACAGTTCGTATCGGTTGCGGCCGTCCCGAGTAGTTTTGACTTCTTCACGGAAAAGCCCAGCATCAGTTAGCAACTCGCAGTTCTTGACATCCATCGAGGGGAGAGGTGTTCCCATACTCATATCTAAGTAGCAGAGAGATTTGTCCTGGCTGTCTAATGCTGCTAAAAGGTATTTTTTGAAAATGGCTGTTTGACCCTGAATATATTTGCACATGAAACCTTCAAACGTTTCAGACATAAAACTCACCTAGAAATAGTTAACAGATAAACTAGGGAAGCGGGAAAATTTAAGGTTTGTCCACAAAAGCGCTTGCTTGAAATATTTTGGTTCCAAACAAAGCGGTAATATGTTTTTATTTCTATGTGCGCAATTAGCCTCACTAGAAGTGCGTGTTGTGAAGATTATCGAGAAAAACCTGCGGCAAGGTTTCGTCAAAGTGGTTCCTGACTCGCCGGATGACTTGTGGCACCTCTACAATGTCATTTACAAAAGCGATGAGGTCTACGCATACAGCAGTAGAGCCATAAAAAGCGACACTGAAACAAGTCGTCCGAAAAGCGCCGAACGTGTGTCCGCTTTTATGGGGGTCAAAGTGGAATCCGTCAGTTGGGACAAGTTCCTCGGCAGGCTGCGCGTCCACGGATTAATCTGCCATGCACCTGACATCATCCCAACTGGAGCCCATCACACACTCAGTATTTCGCTCGATAAACCTGTAACAATTGTAAAGACCGAGTGGCCAAGTCACCTGCTCGGCAGACTTGAGAAGGCAAGCCAAACAGAGAAACCTATGCTAATAATCTCAATCGACGACGAAGGCTTCGCAATAGCAGAAACCAAACAGTACGGATACGAAACCCGAGTCGAACAACGTATGCGGCTCCCAGGAAAACATGAAGCTGACAAACGGGTGGAAGCAACAAAAGCATACTTCCGCTTGGCCTTGACCAGCCTAGAAAAACTTTGGACCGCAAACCACAACCCAATCGTTATCATAGGCGCTGGTTATGTCAAAACTGACTTCGTACGGTACCTCAATGAAGAGGCCCCTGAAATATCCAAATGTGTCGCTGACATAAAAAGCGTCAATAACGGCGGAACAGCAGGCATCGACGAAGCATTGCGCAGCGGCGTCTTGTTGAAGGCTTCCCATAAACTCCGTTTTCTTGATGAAATAGAGGTCATCGAGGAAGTCATGAAGCGGCTTGGCAAAGGCGAAGGCACAGTAACCTATGGGTTAGATGCAGTGGAGAACGCAGTCAATTTGGGTGCAGTTGAGAAACTTGTGATTGCAGACACAGCTATTCGCGATGCAGACGAGGCGCATCGGCTAAAGCTTGAGGGACTCATGCGTGAAGCGGAGAGGCGCCGTGCAAATGTAACCGTGATCAGCACGGAACATGAGGCAGGAGCAAAACTCCTAAGTTTAGGAGGCATAGCAGCCTTGCTGAGATTCCCGCTTTATCAATCAGACACTTCACAAAGGGCTTAGTCAAGAAACCTGAACTAAAAAAACCGCAGTTAGTCAAGGATTATGGACAAGAATCCTTTTGTCACTTTTCCACAACATCACAATCTACGCAAACGACGCATTCGGAAACAGTGTTGCATCGCAAACCATAAACTTCACTGTAGCCAAACCTTTACCTGTGCTTGCTGAGACAACCATTGCCGCTGTTTTAGGAGCAGTAATTGTTGTTGCCATCTGCATTGGCTTCTTCATATACAATAAGTGGCGACGCCGAAGAACAATCTGAGGATCCGATCTTTTGACTCTAATTGGCGGCGGCTCGCCATATATAAAGCCTTTATAAAGGGATTACGTTATATACCTCCTGTTCTATTTAAATAGTCAAGCCCGTGAAAAGTCATGAGTAAACGTAAACCAATTATTAACATACAAAACATTGTAGCTTCTGTTTCATTAAATCAGAAAATTGATTTACAGAAAATAGTTGAAAAGTTCCCTCAGACTGAGTACAACCCAAGCGTTTTCCCAGGCTTAGTTTTCAGACTTAAGAAACCCAAAACTGCAACTTTGATTTTCGGGACTGGCAAAATGGTTTGCACAGGCGCAAAGTCAGAAAAAGAATCCCGTAGCGCGGTGGAAAAAGTCGTGAAAGAACTTCGCGGTGAAGGCATTCAAATTACCGAGAAACCGATAGTTAACATTCAAAACATCGTTGCTTCCGCAGAGCTCGGCGGCGAAATTGACCTTGAAAGCCTCGTTTACAAGCTAAGCAAAGTCATGTATGAGCCTGAACAGTTCCCAGGCGCAGTTTACCGCATGGATGAGCCAAAAGTCGTGTTCCTAATTTTCTCAGCTGGCAAACTTGTCTGCGTAGGAGCCAAAAAAGAAGAACAAGTTTACGAAGCAGTCGACAAAATCCAGGCGTTACTCGAAGAAAAAGAACTCATCTACTACCCAGCCCCTCCCTAAACCTATTTTTTCATTCTGCGTCTAACTGCAGGGTTCAAGTCAGCCAATTTTTTGAGTGCTAACTCAAAGGTTTCGTCAGGCGTAAGTTCCTTTTTGATAAATACACCTGTTCTTCCCGTTCTGTCCCGTTTCATCAGCGTGTGAACCCTGTCACGAACAGTTTCGGCAGAAACGCCCAGAACTTTCGCGGCAGTTTGTTCCTTGCCGATTACGCTGCTTTCTACGTGACCCGTTTTCGTCGGTTCAATAAGCATCAACCTCTTATCGACGCCTGGAACCCGAACGTTTTCTTTGAGTTGTCTGAGGTCTGTCTCTCCGCCGAAACGGTAAAACTCCCGTTCAACCGTTCGCATCTCCATCAGGGGAAAAGTGACCGTGATCCGCTCACTAACTTCAATGTGTGCCTTCATAGCATACGTCGGGGTGGCTTGAACAATACGTCTGGAGTTAACCGGAACCCCTGCTTTTTCCAGGGCAGCTTCCACAAGGAAGCTGTTCTGCACTTCGCCAATGAACACGTCAACGTCGCTTCCCTTCTTAACGTCGCCTCTAGCTAAGCTTCCATGCGTAATTGACAACAAATGAAAAACGTCCAAAGCTGACATAACCCACGCCGCTTCGCCCCGCAGCTCGCGCAATAGCTCCCAACGTGCCGATGTGTAATTTACTTCTTTATAGTCCGCGGGTTTAGTCGGCTTGACAGCCATGTTCTTCCAGCCTTTCTAATGTTTTAAGACTGCATTGTTTATTTACCTTAACCGTTAATCAACAGTTGATTACCCTTAAGCTTGGGAAGCCGATGAGTGCCACGCTCTGCAGTTTCTGTAAAACCCGAGAAGCCTTCTTTCACAGGCAATACTCAGGGGAGACGCTGTGCAAAAAGTGCTTCACGGAATCTATCGAAGACAAAGTGCGGGCAACCATCACTCGCTACCACATGCTAAACTTCAATGACCATCTTGCAGTGGCAGTCTCAGGAGGCAAAGACAGCCTAAGCCTACTACACATTTTAGCGAAGATGAATCGGTGCCGCCCAAAAACCACGCTCACAACCGTAACAGTCGACGAAGGAATCGCCGGGTACCGAAACGAAGCCCTAACAATCGCAGCTGAAAGCTGCCTGCAACTTGAAATTCCCCATCACGTAGTCTCCTTCAAGAATCTATATGGATTTACGCTTGACGAAATGATAATGAAAGCCCGTTCCAGAGGGCAAAAAGAATTGACTGCGTGCGCTTACTGTGGAGTTCTTCGGCGCAAAGCAATCAACATTGGTGCAAGACAAGTACACGCCAACAAGGTCGCAACAGCCCACACCCTTGATGACGAAGCCCAAACCGTGCTCATGAACATCTTCCGCGGCGACATCACCCGCCTCGCGAAGGAGAAACCCGTCACAAGCGAAGTGCATCCACTCTTGGTGCAGAAAATCAAGCCTTTCTGCGAAATTCCAGAGAACGAAAGCGCCCTGTACGCATACGTGAAAAAAATCAAGTTCCAAGATACTCCGTGCCCATACGCTTCCGAAGCCCTGCGTAACGACATGCGTTGGATGCTGAACCGCATGGAGTCGAAGCATGCGGGAACCAAATTCACAGTGTTAAGAGCAATGGATCGGTTGAGGCCAGCGTTAGAAGAGACCGCGTCTAAGGAAGCGTTTAAAACCTGTGTTGAATGTGGTGAGCCGTCCGCTGGGGATTTGTGTAAGACCTGTGAGATGCTGCGTCAGATACGTTGAATTGTGGCTATGTGAATCCTTTTTCGCTTTTTAGTTTTCGAAGTAGCGTCGAAGCTTCGAAGGGGTTCTTTGCTGAAGCCACTTTCTGCGCTTTTAAAAGGTCAACGTGTGTGCCGCAGTAGGGGCAGGTTTTGGTTTTCTGCTCTTTCGTGGTCAACATTAAACCTTGGCATTTTGTGCATTTCACTATTTGAGTCGGCTTCAACTGGCTGTCGCTTCCGAAAGGCTTTTCCACTTACAGGTTGATAAGGGTATGCAAGGGAAAAAGGCGCGTGCGTTATGAGCAAAGATGTAGTACAAGTGAAGCCTAGGGCACACTTGATTGAGTTGGCGGTTAAGTACTTCAAGAAAGAAGGGTACAAAGTTAACAAGGAAAACGCCGCCATGGACGGATACAGCGGTGCAACCCGCCACTTCGACCTTATCGTGCAGAAAGGCCGCCAAGAGCAAGGTGTCTGGGTCAGAGATTGGAACCGCACCGTCGGCGTCAATTTGATTATCGGGTTAGACACGGCTTCAGAAGACGTCGGCCTGGGCAGCCCAATCATGATAGCCGATAAATTCAGCGACCACGCCAAATCGTACAGCAACCGCCGAAAAATCACTTTGCTCACCAAACAAAAAATGGGAGCCTTCATGTAGCTGTTTTAGAGCTAAAATCTGGTTAGTCGTTTTTTTACGTAACCGAGCGGTTTAACCAACAAGAATTAACTGACAGCGTAGTTAACTCTAAAGCCAATCGTTTCACGGTAACACCGTCAATATTCTTTGATGACAATTTTCATCATCCGAAGCTTAACGTTTTTAACTGGCACCCATTTTGCATCACCGCACTGCAGCACAAGGAATCGAGAAACTAAACTTTCAGGTATTGATCCGTCAAGCCTTCCCGCTCAAGAACGCCCAACCAATCAACAATACCCACGTAGCAGGTTTTTCGTTCATCTAAAACATCCAAGATCATACTAACAACCTCGTCAACCGACAAACCTGTAACGTCGAGCTCGCACACTTTTCCCTGCTGACTCTGAATAGCTTCAACAAGACAAACGTCCACGATTTCAGCTTGAAGATTCTCCCACAGTTTTGAGTCCACATACCCACACCTCTCCATGAAAACCTTAAGCTCCTTGGGGTTGCGGCGCAAAACAAAAACTTTAGTGACAAGAGCTGTCGGGGTTACGGCGGCGGCATAGTGACCGTCAATGATAATGGCTTCTTTTTCTGAAGCGGTTATGGTTTCGGCGAGTTTTTGAGGCATTTTTTCTTCGTCGATTATGATGGTGTTTCTTTTTTTGTCTTCACCCAAGGTGAGGCTGTTGGTTTTCGCGAAATCGGTGAGGTTAATGTATTCTGCGTTGATCTTTGCGGCTAATGCTTTGGCAGTGGTTGTTTTTCCAGTGCATGGCGTTCCCGTGATGAGGATGACTCGTTTATTCATGTATAGAATGGTGTTTAAGGAAAGTTTTATCCGTTCCGCTAACTAACCGCTTAATTGTATGCCAGTGAATGGGCGGTTTAGATGAGCGGTTTAACGTTTCATTTGGTCGATGTGTTCGGACAGGAAAAATACACCGGAAACCAGCTTGCGGTGTTCATTAACGCAGGCGGCTTGGCGACCGTGGAGATGCAGAAGATAGCGAACGAGATGCATTTTTCCGAAACAACCTTCCTACTTTCAAGCCAACAGCGAAATGGAGGCTACGACGTACGAATCTTCACACCTAAATCTGAGATTCCTTTCGCAGGACACCCTACGTTGGGCACGGCATGCGTAATCAAACATTTCATAGCAGGCGACAAAGAGGACAAAGTTACGCTTAACCTAAAGGTTGGGCAGATCCCCGTTACTTTCAAAAAAAATGCCGATCAAGAAACGCTGTGGATGAAGCAGGTTTCCCCCGTTTTCGGAGAAACATTCACAACCTCCAAGCTGGCTAAAGTTCTGCAGATTAACGAAGCGGATTTTGACCATCGGTTCCCAATTCAGGAAGTTTCCACAGGCATGCCCTTCATAATTGTGCCTCTGAAAACCTTAGATGCGGCCAAACGAGCAACCATAAACATTACTCGTCTCCGCGAGATGGCAAGCGAAGTCAAAGGAGGCATATTGATTTTCTGCTCTCAAACAATCCATGGAGGCACAGAAGTGCATGTTCGCGTGTTCGTAGACTTGTTCGGCATCCCTGAGGATCCAGCAACTGGGTCGGGAAACGGCTGCCTTGCAGGTTACCTGTCGCACTATCGCTACTTCGGCACCGACGAGGTCGACGTCACGGTTGAGTAAGGCATTGAAGTTGGGCGTCCCTCGCTGCTTCTGCTCAAAGCCTACAAGTCAGGCGACGCTTTGCAGGTGGAGGTCGGAGGCAAAGTCTTCTTGGTTGCGGAAGGCAAACTTGCTTAGGTAATGATAGAAATTCTTATTGCTTGCCAATGCGCGATTGTTGGTTGGGCTGGCGAGTTGGTGTGTGGCTTTCGGACCCAAAAATGATGGGTCTGAGGAAACTCCGCCCACGTGTAGAATTGCAGCTCCCCAAAAGGAGCAACGCGAGAGCGTTGGCAACGGAGCAGAAACGAAACGTCCAGTTGGACTTGTCGATGACGCCTTTGTGAGGTCGAGTGCGCCAACATGGAACCGATGAAACGGCCGTCCTGCAAGTGGAAAGGGCAAACAGTCGCCAATGAGGAATCTACCCAAGGCGCGGGTAGCCCGATTAGCCGAATGCCACAGACAACAGAAGGCGGGTTACAACCAACACACCAGCCTATTCGGCTAATACACCAGCCCTCTAAAATTGTCATTTTTTCTTAGCCTTCCTAAACATCATTACGCCTTGAGGGGTAGTGCAAACAAACTGCCATGCTTGATCTATCAGCTCACCGGCCTCTTTATCGTCTTTAGCGGTTGCATGGTAGTAGTTTTCTGCTTCATCATCGAAGGGTATTAGGTGAGTATAGACTAAAGTGCTGTTTATGTCTCGGTGGCCTAGTAGCTCCTTAACGTGTAAGATGTTTCTTGTTTGAGCATACATTCTTGAAGCGTAGAAGTGCCTAAAGGTATGGAATTTTATTTGTTTTAGTCGCGGATTCTGCAGTTTCTTAGCTATTGTGTTTTTCTGCTGGTCATATTTCCATCGAAATGCGTTAAGATTACCCCTTCCAAAAATGTAATCGTTTGTCTTTGGCAAAACTTGGAGCATTGATATTAAACGGCTTGAAATCTTTATTTGTCGCGGATTGCCATGTTTTTCGGCTACGCATTTTAACGTGCTGTTTTCCTCGTCTAGATCTATCCACTTGCACAGCCATAACTCGCCTATTCGGAAACCTGTCTCTTTAAGCGTTAACAGGCAAGTTGATATTTTTTTACTGCAACCGGATATTAATGCATCTACTTCTTTTTCTGTTGGCACGAAGGGCAATTTTTCTTTGTTTTCGTAAAAAGGTGGCTGCCATTGAATTTTTAGCATTTCTGCGAAGCTGTCATAAGAGCTTACAAAGTTTTGTTTGTAGCCGTTGCTCCATTTCTCGTTTTTGGCGATTGCTGTTTTTACCGCTTCGGGATCTAGAAGATTTACTTCATGTTTTTCGGATAGGTATGTTAGAAGTTTAATCCTTGTCGCTATGGTTGCGTCGCTGTATCTGCCTTGCTTTTTTAAGTACCATAAAAGGTCTATTATTTGGCCTTGAGCTGCTGTTTTTGGCTTTTGGCTAATTGCCACAACAGTCTTTAATTCTGTTGCGGTATCCAATTTTTTCGCATCCTGCAGGATTACGCATAATTGGCGATCGCTATTTATCCGAGTTAATTTATAAGGATTGGGCTCTGAGAAACGATAGTTACATTCTCGGCAAAGATAACGCTGCAGTTCTAGACCTTCAGCTGTTTTTCTTTTACTAGCCTTGTAGAAATTGGAACTACCACATTCAGGGCATTTAATAGCGGTTTCTTGAGCCATTAGGAGCCCTCCTCAACCGGCGCCAATTCAACAGAATAACCGTTGTCTAGACAAACTTTCTTTGATTTGAGAAAATGTTTGTCACAATAAAGATTACCGTCTATCTCGTAGGTTGCTTCAAGAATACACGGTTCGCCGTGGCCTTCAGCTTGGCATGATTGCCCTGGCATCGGTTTGATTCTTTTAGCTAGAATTACCTTTCTAGAGCCTTCTAATTTAACTTCAGTAACTTCAGTTTCTTCAGAAACTTCAGCGTTTAATGGAAAATTAGTGGTTTTCCCGTTTTCTGATACTGAAGAATTAACTTCAGTAACTTCAGCATTAGACTTCGAAGAGTCTTCAATCAGCCCTTGTTTTTCCATACTTGCTGTAGTTTCTGAAGTTTCTGAGGTTTCTGAAGTTGTTTTTGGATCATACCGAGACTTTAACCTTTCAAGAAGTTTCTTGTCATAATAGAAACCGGATTGTCCTTTATGCCCAACTCTACATTTTTCAAAGCCTAGAGCTGCAACCTTCCGGCCAACAAACCGGCTAGTTGCTTGATCGTTTTCAGTTAATCCTTGATTGAAGACTTCAGTAATATCTTGAGTGCTTATTTTTCCATTTTCCGCTTTATCCTCTGATCTGAAAACAGCGTCGAAAACTCTAGCTTCGATACTTGCTTGTTCTTCATCAAACCGGCTCTGCGTGATCTGTTTCATGCATAACTCAAGACGTTTCTTGATCTCTTCGTTGGGTGCAACCTCAAATAGACTAATAAAAAGCTCAATAACTCGCGCGTTACGGAAGAACCCATTATTTTTAGCGAACTCGGGAAGAGAAGAAAGGTCAATATTTCCTAAATTCTTAAAACGGTACTGAAGCAATTTATTTCTTAGTTCTTGAGCTTTTTCTTCATCAATGAAGAGGTTAACTTGTTTTACCGCTCGACTCATAGCGGTTATGATACATCTACTCTGAAGTGTAGCTGCTAACTCTTCAGTTCCAGCTAGGATCTTAAACCCAAAAGTGTCGAATACCCCAATTTGAGGGCATCCTTCTTTTTCTTTTTCAATTCTTATAGCATATTGGCCTTTACGGTAGCCACTGTTAAGAAGGGCTAAAACTTCAATCATGCAATCGCGGTTGTAGATTTCAGTTTCATCCAGCAATAGTGTAGGATGCCATGCTTCTAATACTCTGAAAACTGCTGCTGCACTGATTGAAGAGGACATGATCGAACGGTAACATAAACGGTGCAAACATTCTAGAGCTCGAGTTTTTCCACTAGATAGAGGCCCTAGAAAGAAGAGATAGGGTATTACTTTGAAGTCTTCAGGTCTCCAGGATGCCAAAACAAAACAAGTATAGACGTCATAGAATAACTCGTTAGCTACGTCTAGATGTTCAACAAAGAAGGCTCTTATTTCGTGGTATAGTTCTTCAGTCGTTTTAAATTCTACATAACCGGTCACGCTAGGCCATGTTAGCCTTGTTAGAGGACAATATTCCACGTCAAGAGAGTAGGTTCGCCAAACATCTTTTTTTATCAAAAACTGTTTTTCTATCCTATCATAAACTAAGTAGTGACTGCCATTAGTTGGGTCGTTGACTTGCTCAAAGATCACATTTGGTAAAGCCATGCCTGGAGAGCTAACCGGTTTAAGCTTGTCATCATCGCTTGTCATGGCTTCAGCTCCAGAGGCACTTGAGCCGGTACGCTTGAAGACTTACATATGGGCTTGGTCAATGGCAATACCTCAAAGTCATCATTTCCTTTTCTGTAAAATCAGAACAAGCGACGTCGGCAGCTATGCAGTTTTTTTTGCCTTTTAGACAGCGGCCTACCCAGTCACTACAATTAGCGCAAGTCGCAAGTTTCTTATATTCTACCAGGCTTACATCTTTCATTGAGGTACCACCATTACCTCAGTTTTTTTTAAGCTGGGATTGGTTGACAGTCTCCGGCTAAGAATTGGTTTGTTGCTTTGCGCATTAGCTCGGAAATGCTTTTGGCCTTGCCTTCTTTTACTGCGTTCTCTAGGCTTGTTTTGAATTCGGGTTCTACTCTCATGCGAACTGTTACAGTTTTCATTTGTAACCACAAATCTTAAGTGGCTACACTGTATAAACTACATTTTGCTGAAGTGTACTACAGTATGTCAACAAATCATTGGAAAAAACTCGCGGCAAATGAAACTAGGCAAAAAATCAAAAGACTAATCGCATTAAAGCCTAGGAGATTTACGGATTTACTCAACGAACTGAAATGTTCACCAACAACCTTGACTGGACATCTGAACGCTCTTAGGAACGCCGGAGTAATCAGGTCAGTCGTTGACTCAGAAAGGAACGTAGTTTATGAGATAGCTCCGGATTGCATAGAAAGCGTCAAAGCTGAAATGAACCTTTCTGATGCTACGCAATTCATTGAGAGTTTAGATAATCCTCTTTATGTTTTTGAGAATAAAGGCAACTATACGGTTTCATTGTTTGCTCAATGGGCTAATGTGGACAGAGCGAAAACAGAAAAACAGTTAAAAAAAGTGGTTGGTCTCCTCACTCGTTATTACAAGATTTCTCACAAACTCAAGAAGGGAGACAAAGAGGCGCTAGTCGTTACAATAACCGGAGAGTAAATCAGTGATCGCAAATTACTAGTAATAAAAGATCTGAAATTAATAGTAATCATTGGCCGCTTCAAAGAATAGTGTTTTAAAATCTCTCAGAAGCTCCGGCGTTAATGAAAGGTTTTAAGCTAACATATAGGAAGAGAGCGGGCTCTATATAATAAGACGATAGTAAGTATCTATTACTAGGTAGTTGTCCTTAAATCACATCAAAGGACATAGCAACATCATTAATGCTTAAGGTTTCTATGCTTCCATACCCAGTCTAGGAAGCCTAACTTAGCCGCGTCATAAACATAGATTGCGCTAAGTTTCTCCGGTCTCCAGTTTAGGAACATTCTCCTCGATATAGCGGAGCGCTGTTTCTGTGCGTTCAAGATCTAGAGTTTCCTTAACCTGAAACGCTGAGTCTAAAGTACGGCCATATTTCTTTGCTACCTCTGAGCCCTTACCCTTCCTGAACAAGTGAAGCCACAGCGTCTTGTCGAGCTGCTTAACAATTCTGAGCAAGTGCCTTCCGGTAAGGTGTTGATCATTCCTTAGAATATAGCGCCTTACTCCGCTCGGGAAGAAATATTGGCATCTTGGAAAATGCTTAAGCATATAGCTGTAATACTCAAAAATTAGTTTGCCGTACTTGTCGTTTATTGGTGTGGCTTTAGGCTTCTTTACTATCTTAAACTTGATGCCTTCCTCAGTCTTAGCCCAGGTCTCCCATGCTTGATGCAGTTCACTGTAACTTTTAGAACTTAAATCTGCTATGGGAATTTCACCCTTCTTGATTTTATCCTGCAAGAATTTGATGTACTGAAACATTCCCTTCTTATGCTTCTTAGCTATGGTGAAAGTGATATAGAGAAGGCTACCTTCAGCGTGGATGTCAGCCATTTCTAGAAGCGTTAATTCAATTCTTCTTTTTCCAAAAACCTTGACTAGACCGATAATTGCTTTAGCTCTTAGCCGGTAGTATTCATTCTCGATTTTATCCGCGCGCCTAAGTAATGATTCTATTTCCGGCTCTGTAGGTACTGCTCTGTTTCTGAAAGTTACTGATGCTTCTTTATCGAGTTTCCCATTTCTATAAATTCTTGGATTTGTCATATGAAACAACCTTCCCAACATGACTTATGATAAACATGGCCGCGGCGTCTAGTAACAACTAAGTCACCGTCAACGATAGGATTCTTGCACTTCAAACACACTTTTCCAATGAGCTCATTAGTACCGTTATTTTTGCTAACTAGGCCTTCCATTATTTCAACCTCTCAAAACTTAACGTGATATGGATTTCGCAGAAACCTGAGTTACAAACCTCACAGCGGTAAGGTTGAATAAAGACGCCATTTTTCAGAAATGACCTTCCTGTTTTGGTTATGTTGTAGCTGTCACACTCAGGGCATTTTAAAACGTTAGTTTCACTCATTAGGAGAAGCCTCCAAAAAAAGAAAAAGGGAAATGTGGCAATTGCGCCAAAATAGGTGCGTTACAACCAACACACCAGCCCAACAGGCATTAATGTTAAATATATGATACGATAATGTGGCTATTGAGTGGGAACATCAGTTGGGATCAAGGGCTAATCGTGATCTTAAAGAAGGTTGTGTCAGGGCCTTATTTGTTCAGCATTTTGGCAAACCTATTGAAGAGTATGAGAGTTTTAAGAATGCTACTCAAGGCTTGAAAAATAGCACCTATACTAGCTATCGCAGAATGCTACCTCACTTCTTCTTATTCATAGACGAGGATCCTGATTCTGTCATTAAGCAGCGAAAACTTGACTTGTTAAGTGAAGATGACACAGAAGCAGAACGGTACGAACGGTTAACCGCTTCTTACGTCAAAGACTTAGTTGACCGCAAATTAGCTGGTAACTTTGTGACAAACCATCTCTCCCGAGTTCAAGGCTTCTTCGCTAACAATGGACGCCGTCTCGGTTTAGTTATGCGGAAAATGAAGATTCCAAAATCCAGGCGAAAGCACAAGTTTTCACCAAATAATGAACAGGTAAGAAGCATATTTGGTGTAGCTGACTCTGCAAGAGATAGACTGATCGTGGCTTTAATGTATCAAAACGGACCCGCACCTGTTGACGTTTCTCTGCTCTGCTGCTGTGATTATCCTTCTGAGCCCTGGACCTATTTCGAGCGATCCAGAAGTAAGACTGGGGAGGTTTGGCATGGCATATCAACCCCTGACGTGTGCGAGTGCCTGAAAAACTACTTAAAACTTCGCGGCAAATACAACCCTACGGATCTTTTGCTTATTGGCCGAGAAGGCGCTTTAAAGGGTAAAGGAGTGAGCGCGATTGTACGAGATTTAATCGTTAAGGCCGGGTTTGGTTCAGTGAAAGGGTTCAAACCTACTTCTCTCAGAGATGCCTTCGAAGACGCACTTGTCGACGCAGAAACCTACCACAAAACAAAGGAAGCGTTAGTAGGCCACGTATCCGGAATTGAACAAGAATACGGCGGCTATAACAAAATGGTTTCTCACTTGGTAGACGCCATGAAAAAAACCTATCCGCTGCTTTGCCTAAACGATGTAAACAGAGTTTCAGGTCCTATAGAGGGTTTTTCTCCGGAAGAGCTTGAGAAGCTAAAAGCAGTTCTTGGCCGCTACGATGAGGTAATGACTATCGTCAATCTAGTGAAGGAGGGCAAGCTCGTGCACGTTGACGATCCAGAACTTATCCCGCGCCTTAGAGAGGAAGGCAAAATCAAATAACCGGTGGACTTGGATGTGGCTCGGTTCAAAAACCGCTGCACCCGGGCAGAAGTCGCCTGGAACTGTTTTTCCGCAGATAACACGAGACCCAGAACAACTGATTCTGAACAACTGGCTAATAAGCCGCTGGGAATGTTGAAAAATCCATTAAGGCTTTGTGACTGTTACAATACAGTCACGCATCTTTATAAGAAGTTAAGCCCACACTCTTTAACGGTGTTTTAGGAGATGCGTCATTTTTTTTACACCAATCACCTTAATAAGGTGTATTATGTCTTATGATATGTTTGGAGACTCATCTCAGGAGTCGCAAATAGCCTATTGAAGCTATTGGGACTAAGCTTAAATACGAAGAGCGTGTAAACATGGAAACGGCGAAAATTTCTAAGCAGGAGAAAAGGGAAATGAAAGGGGAAAGACCACTCAAGTTGATTGCTCCCATAGGTGTTGTTCCATCTGATGACAAGGAACTAAGGGCGAGAATCGAGAAGCTAGGTGACAAACCAAGCATTTCCGATGTTTTCAGAGAAATAACTGATTGGGAAGAAGTCTCAGTCAGAAAGTTTAGAGAACACGAACGCACCACTAAGACAGGAATGTTAGAAGAACTGATTTGCTGGTAAAACAACAATTTGGCTATCGATGTAAGCGAGCACTATTTCTTACAGCGTATCATAGATAAAGGCTATAACAGCGACATTTTTTGTGCAAAAATCATTAACGGCTCATGTGATACCAATTGGAACAAGGAATACGAATTTTTTTACAGCAGACAACCAAATTCTCTGCCTCATGTACAGAGACTAATGTTTAGGTTTAAGGGAAAAAAAGGGAAAACTGCTAAAGCTGGGTTCGTTAACATTAGGTCAGTAAGCGATGCCTACGAGGTTACAGAAACGTACCTCGTGCCACCCAAAAATCTTTGTACTCCGAATGCATTTATTAAATGTTTAAGCCCACACAAAGCTTATGGCGAGACAGTTGAGTGTGTGCCATTCGTCATGCCTGAAAGCGTTTTTGGTATGTGTATACATGCCTCTATTTGGATTTGTCTTAAAATCTTGCAAAATCAAGGCATGGTAACAGAGGCGTTGACGATTCCAGAAATTCAACTTCTTGCTAGTGGGCGTCAATACAATGACAAACAAGGACTTCCCTTCGTTCAAGCAAGCAGACTATTAAGAATGTGTCGTATTTTCGCCTTCTATGTGAACAATGAAGAGGAAGAGTTATCAGACGAACAAATGGTGATGCAGTTGTATGCTTATGTTGAGTCCAAGCTTCCGGTGATATTGGGGGTAGATGTGGCTAACCTTAACTGGTGGCACACAACCAAACATAGCTATCACTCGATTGTTGGGATTGGACACACGATGACTGGTAATAAAGTAGACGGATTCATAATACACGACGAAAGTTCTTTGCCTTATCAAACCATGACTGAGCACGAGTTACTTCAAGCATGGCACAAACCGCCACTACGGAAGAACTCAAAACCGATTAGAGAACTATTGGTTGCGGTTCCACCTGAAGTTTCAATACCTTTTCACAAGGTTTATCACGGTTTCCATGAAACATTGCGAACATTACGTGATAGCTATGGTCTTATCGAAGGTGATGTGGAAAGTTATCAAGCTAGACCAATGCTTATTGAACCTAGCCAGCTTTTTTATGAAACGAGGAGCATTTGCTTATTGCGTGCTCTGCGTGAAGCGGGTATGCCAAAATATGTCTGGGCAGTGTACTTTTTCCCTGAGGGAGAAAGTAGCCAAAATTGGATAGGCTTCTATGCCAGAGACACAACGGAAAAATCCAGTTTTGTGTTTGCTTACATCAGAGACAAAAGAACTGCGATGTATCAAATTGAAGGTAAAACCTATCAACGTTGGGACGATAAGCAAAACAGAAAAAGAATCATGTAGTAACAAAAATTTAGCTCGTGTACCTTTATCGAACAGAATCAAAAAAAGAAAAAAGAGATTGAAAGTTTTTAGTCTAAGATGCCTTTGTTTTCTTTTGATCGCTTGAGATGCTCTGAATCAGTTAACTTGAAAAAATGCGGGTTAAGCGAAAGCAGATCGCGCAAGAGTTTGGAATGTCAGTTCCTTTCACCATTTTTCTGAGCATTTTCCCGGCGACGTACTGAGAATTAGGAGGTTAGACGTCGCCTTCAATAAGGCGATCAGCATTCGTTACATCGAAAAAAACACCTTCCCAGAACGTTGAGTGTGTCAAACCGACTGTTAGCCATGATTGATGCACTACCAAAAAAAACGACAGAGTTTTCCCGACATCTTACTCAAACATGCTTAGAAGTTTCGTTACTATGCGGAAAAGAACGGCTGATATTCACCAAAACCCCAGACTATAGCAAGCCGAGCGTAATGATGGCAACAATGCAATGTCCTATAACGCAAAGTTTCGCCCATCCAGCTGTAGCCGTCAGACATGTTAAGGGCGAAAAAGTAGTGCTTAAAGAAGCTACATTTGTTTTCCTTTTTCCCAGTAGTATAGGAACAAGTCTTTAACCCAGTTGTGAAACGCTGGGTCGGTGCCGAAGAAGCCAGCATAGTCTATCCTGCCTCCAAGTTGCATAAAGCATATGCTGGCCGCTTTCTCGGTGAGGGCGACTATTGCTGGAAGTTCAGATAGCCCGATGAGTTCAACGTTTTTCGGCGTTTCACCGGCTGGAAGGCTCATTTTTGAAATGAGCATTTTCATTTGTATTCCCTGCTTAACGCGTTGATTCATAACGGGAATCATGTGTTCTGGAATGGTACCTTCGGCGATACCCCAAGCATACTGCTTAGCCTCAGCGAATGCTTGCGCGCCAAAATTCAAGTTCTTAATAGAATCCATCTCAAGCTCTGCACCTGCAAGCTCGCTTAATCTATTCACGAATTGGCTGGGAAGCCTCATCAAATCATGCGTTGAAAAATACCCCTTGTGCTTGGAGATAAAATCCAAAGAATTGGAAATCTGAAGAACCAGCTTGCCATATTCAGCAAGAGCGAAGGTGCCGTCAGGCTGACGCTGAACCAACGAAGCAGCGCTCAACCGTTCAAGCTGCCTAAAAGCCTCCGTGGGAGAAATATTAAGTCGGCGGGCGATTTCCTGCATTTTAAGAGCTTCAACCCGTAATTCCCTCAAAATGCTCAGCCGACTCTCACTCGCCAACTCAAAAAACAACTTATCCAATCCTGTGTCATTGCTCATTTTTTTCGACCTTTGCTAAACTTTTGCTTCTACTAATTACTTCTTAGCATCGGTATCAAATAAAACTAATCACACTCTGCGACTCTTTAGTGGCTGAGGAAGACAAAAATGGAAAAAGTCAAGGAACGAATCTTCTCTGTTGAACTTAAATCGAAAAGAAACATTAAAAACGTCACTCTAACCAACGGCTCGAGCGATGCCGTCCCAGTTGAAAGCCGCGCACGCTGGATTGGTGGTATAGGGCTCTATGTAATAGCAGTTCTGTTAGGGTTTTATGGACTTGTAGTTCTGTTAAAAGTCTTTAAATTCGTTGCAACAAGCCTTGTTGTCCCAGTAGGAATAAGTAGTTTAGTGGTAGCACTCTTCATGTTCCTATTTGGATATTATTTATACCAATCGGCAAAGCCACGAGGAACATTAAACGCACATAATCAATAAGATTCAATGGAGTTGAATTAATTGAAGATTCTGATTATTTATGATACAGCTTCAGTTAATAGGAACACGGATAAAGTTGCCAAGGCGATGGGGGAGGTTCTCAAAGAAAAAGGGTTTGATGTTGACTGTTTCTATGTTAAGGATGTTGACCCGACAAGTGTGAAGGATTATGATTGTTTCTTGGCTGGGTCACCTACACAATGGCATAGAGCGACTGGACCAGTAATGCAGTTTCTGGACAGGCTTGGCGAAGCCGCGTATTCTGGAAAACTTGCCACGGCATTCGACACCCAGTATCAAATGCCCCTCAGTGGAAACGCTGCAAAAGGGATAGAGAAGAAGCTCGAAAAACTCAGTTTTAAAATAGTCATGCCAACTTTGGTTACCTACGTTCAAATCAAGAAGGACGTTGACAGCAAGAGCGGAATACAGCTGAAAGACGGAGAACTTGAGAAAGCGAAGAAATATGCGGAAGACCTAGCACACAAACTTCACTAACAACGTTTATTGAACAAGAACGAATGCAGAAGCTTTTAGAATGACCAGATGAGACTATGGATATAATGTTATTTGGTGAAAGATAATGGATTGCGGTTATTAGATCAAGGTGACTGCAATTTTGGGTTAAGGTGATGAAATGAGAGACCTAAAGAGTGTAATCAAAGATTTTGCAATTGAAATAATTGAGTATTTCGGTGGACAGGACGTGCTTGATGGAGGAGGGAATATCACATTTTCAATTCCGCAGAAATCTAACGGTGAAGCTGTGATTCTTAAGATTGTTTTTTACGTGACTCCACCAAAATTCGAACTAGTCACAGTGATGCTGAATGGAGTATCCAAGGACCAATATTGCGAACATCCTGAAATTCAAGCGTCGATTGACCGAATGAACAGGTCATATAAGAACAAGTTGGGAATGGCTGGAATAACAAAAGAAGATTTGTCGAAACTTTAAATTGAATTAAAGACATTTTTCGGCTATGAGAGTCGCCAAAGAATTTGAGAATGACTTGCCGACCTTCTTGATGTTTTTTCGCAGATTTCCCTGAAGCATCAGTTAGAGTCAGAAAGAGTTTGAAGTTCAAAGCAGAAAAAGGTTTTAGAAGTTACTCTCCCATGATAGATTTGACTGTAGGGCCGTTTTCAGAAAAAAGAGGCGTCAGCTTATCGGAGGAGTACGACTTCTTAGTGAATTATTCGCGCGCGCGGCAAAGACAGTTACTTTTAGGTCAGAGAGCCGACATCTTTATATGACTACAGTCAATATTGTGAATGTAGTGAATATAGTGAGTACAGCCGATAAAGTTGATTCAGAAAAAATTATTGCAAAGACCCCTGGGTCTAAAACAATTGTTGTGCACTCCGAACTCTATCAGCGTTTAGTGCTGGAAAAAGCCATGTTGACTATGAAATGGTGCGAGCTAAATCAAAGACCTGACGGTGCGCCTTCCACTCCGACTTTCGCAGATGTCATCATAGAAAAAATCAACAAAGCAAACTGCCTAAGTGTTTTAGTAAGCAGATTGGTTCGGGATTATCCAGAAGAAAGAGAACGGATTGCAAAAATCGCAATTGAAGAAGACTCTTATGAATATGTCAAAGGCATAGTCGAGAATGTTGGCAAAAAAGCCTAAAGAATAACTGCAGGGAGGGGGAGAAAATGGTGAATAAACGAACAAACATAACCGTGAAAGATGAAGACCTTTGGGCTTGGGCTTTCGGCAGAGCCAAACAACTAAAGAAAAACTCAGTATCAGATTACATCTTCAGCTTAATCCAAGAAGACAAAAACAAAGGGTTTTTTACCTTGCCCCATCATAAAACTTTCGAGAAAAACGGAAATCGCCCCGAGGTTGCTCATTAATGCCGAAAAAGTCCAAAAAATCCGTTTTTTATTTTTAGCTCATACTTTAAAGTTACAATATCCTAACTTATTTGAAAAATAGCTGGGTTCTTAAAGCTCTACCGCTTCCAGCGGCTTGTCCAATATCAACGATACCAAACTCGTCAAGAAACATGTAAAACCCCCAATTCTTCATAAACTTGTATTTTAAGTCGAATTCTTTTAGAGGCTTTGCTACACCCTGGGAAAAGATTGGAGTAACCGAAGAGGGAAGAGAACCGATTTTCGCAAGTTATAAAAGCTGAAACTTTCATTAAGAGGAACTATTGGGGATTTCTAATGAGTCAGGATGTCCCTAAGAGTTTCTTAAATGAAAAACCTAGACAGATTGGTTCTTGCCCTAAATGCAATTGTGAAGATACTAAAGTAATCAAAACTAGCGTAGATTGGCTTTGTTTCAAATGCCGACATTGTAGCTTTATTTTTGCACAAAAGAAAACTCCACCCTACAACTATCTCGAAGTTACACGCGGTGGCAAAAAATATTCTTACGATACCCAAACTGCTAAATCACCAACACATGCAGCAAAAACAAGAAAAGTGGTTAATGGGCATACTATCGGTACCTTTCTTATTATAATCTCTTTGATCATAGGAGTAGTTTTTGTTGTTTCACTAAATAAGCCACTTTCCAATAACTCTTTTTCATCATCACCTTCACCTCTACAGTCTTCTTCGACTTCTTTTGAGCTTACAACCCCTCCGTCAACTTCTGTTCCCCCTATATGTCCCACTCTTCCTCCGACACCTACTCCGAATGCTCAGCAGGAGCAACAAGACCTTGTTGATTATGCACTTTCCTTAATCAACACTGATAGACAAGCAAACGGCTTGCAAAACGTCACTTTGAGTAATGAAGACTCAGGTCAACAACACGCTGATGACATGTTAAAGAATGGCTATTTTAGTCATTGGGACATGAATGGATACAAACCCTATATGAGATATACTTTGGATGGCGGTGAAGGCGCGGTTGCAGAAAATATCGCTTGGCAACCAGACTATCCCTATTTTGGCTTAAAAGAATCTATCGAGAATATGGAGTGGTATATGATGTATAATGACTCTTCCAGCAATTGGGGACATAAAGATAACATACTAAACCCGCTTCATAATAGAATCAGCATTGGTATAGCATTCAATAGTACAGATGTTTATTTTGTGGAAGACTTTGAAGACGCTTACATTTATTGGACAGGATTAAGAACTTCACAAGATAGTCACATAGATTTAGAAGGAAACATGATAGCACAAGACAATTCAATTCAACTTATTTCGATTTATTATGACAATCCTTCCCCCTTAACGGTAGATCAATTGCAAAAAACACCATATCAAGACGGCTATGATTCCGGGAGCTATGTTGGCTCAGTGGTTCCTCAAGGCTACGAATCAAACCAAGGAATTACGATAACCGCTGACACCTGGCAACAAAGCGGGAGTTCGTTTGACATTTCTTTTTCCTTGTCGCAAGCTATTGCAGTTCATCAGTCAGGTGTTTATACATTATACATTCAAACAAGTTCTGGTGATTTGACTAGCTATTCAGTATTCGTTTAGATCTTTGACATTTATTAGACTTTTCAATTATGTGGGGTTCATAAGCTAATTGTTTAAAATTTACAGTCATGGACACCGTTAAACAGTTCAAAAATCCACCTGAACTAAGGCTTTACGTCAAATCTCCAATTTGCATCTCCTGCATAAATCCCTTTTTTCTTTTTTTGGGTTTACTTCTCCTCTTTTAGCTCCAATTAAAGATATATTTCAACTTTGGAAACTCGCTTTAAAAACCTGAAGTCGTTAGATTGTCTAAGTCGAAAAGGGAAAAGAGGCTTTGAACTTGTTCAGCCGAGGCCGTCAGTGATGGCGTTCTAATGGTAGGTGAAAGAATGAAGCCAGGGGCAATAAAGATTTTGGGAGCTGGTTGCATCCTTCTCTTAGTCCTCTTGTTCAGCGTTTTAGCGTTGTTGTCTCAGCCAGTTCGAGCCCAGACGGTAACGGCGACGATACCCAGTTCAAGCACTCCTTTATCCGCAGTTCTTACAGGGCCACAAATGATTTCCCCTTTATTATAATTATTGCAAAAATCTCGATTCTCTCAAAAGGCAAAGTGAACACAACGCCAAACCATGAAGAGCATTGTCAACACAGCTTAAAGAGATACGGCATTAGAGGAGATGATATTCATGCTTGGATGGATGAACCCTCACGAATTGCCGGAGCAACACACAGGAAGTTCAGACATGGACTTCCTAACCTTCCAACAGCTATTCAACTTTTTGGCAAAATTTATGGACCTGAAATCGTCGAAAATATTTTTCTCGACCATTTGAAGGCTGATAGTGAGGAGAATAGAAAAAATGAGCAAGAGTCAAGGGAAAGCCTATCAAGCGAAAATCTGTCAAGTGAAAGCCCTAAGCCGAAAATGTGGTCTGATGCAGAAATTGCTTTGCTCACACAATGCTTTGCAAAGTTACCGGATCATAAATTAGATGGATGTATTTCAAACAGGTCAGCGACAGAAATAAGAAAGAAAATAGAACAATTAAAATTGATTAAGCCTATAATAATGAAGAGATCATTCCTTCAAAGTACTGTTCAAAGGTTGGTTTTTGAGCTAAAAAAAGGGCAAAGATTTTATTGGTCTATTAAGGTTGCTGGTGGCAATAATAATGTAGATTTTGGGTTTTTCAGACATCAGGGACTTTCAGTTTCTCATAGCTTTCCCAAACACAAACAAAAGATTGAAGGGTACGAAGAGTTCAAATTTGATGTCAATATCGGAGGGAATTACTGCTTCTATTTCGCCAATTTCGCCTCTAATTTTTCCTACACCAAAAAGAGAATTGATTTTTCTTACCATCTGGAATTCGGAGCGCACACGCCCATAAACTTTCAGATATAGAAACTAGAAAAATTAAATTACCCTATTCTAAAGACTTTTACATCAAAGCATTTTAGCGTAGTTCAAATCTTTAATTAAAAGGTAATTGTGAAACAAACAGTTGAGAACTCATATGCCTTCATCATCAAAAATCAGGTCTTCGGAATCTTGGCTATCGCCAGAATCCCCTATTTCGTCAAATCTTATACGCCTACGTTACAAATAGCTATGACACAGTTTCGGTGATATGCCACGCGTTGCTTTAGCTTTATGAATCTTGAATAGGTAATATGCTTCCAAATTCACAACAAAATACGAGTACAATTCCAAGCACGACGACTCAACCACATTTAACCCCAAGTTCTTCTTCAACCTCTTCAGCTGGCAGTCCATACGTTGAAGTGGATTATTCAAAAGTAGGATGGTTCTTTGATGGGTTAGCAAACAGTGGCGGATATAATTACACGTATTTGGTTTTGAATGTTAACATAACCAATCACGGTTACAACCAAGTAAATATCAATGACTTATCTTCACAACAATTCGGAGGATTCAGCGTAAAAATAGGTAACACAATTTACTACACTTCATATGGCGGAAATATGGTTAACGATTCGTATCTATGGTCTTTAGGTTATGAATACAGCACGACGATGCCTTACAAAATAACTTTGCTGAATACAGGAACATATATGGTGCGACTATAGTTTTCCAATTTGGTGACCCAACAATAATTCCGAACCCAGCACAAATAATAAATGTGCCATTTGTTCTGCAATATTCCGTAACATACGGTAATCCAGATGCGTTATTTCCGACAAATGCTAAAGTCATAATAAACCAAGTTGGATAGGAAATTAATGTGAGTCCATCGTTTTGTCATTTAGGCTCATTAGCTCGCTAACTCTTTGTCGACTATAATTTTTTGTGAGGAGTAACTTTTCATACCTTTTTACCCGTAACAGCCTTTCACCAAACATTAAGTAAGAACTATTGACTCAACAAATGCAGATTTAATTTTAGAGTCAACGTCGAATTTTCCATAATTTACAATTTCTCAACAACATAGAACTATTATATTTATTTTTGATTCATAAAACTGATTAAACAAGAATTGCTTTTAAGCTATGTGAGGTAAATTTGAATGTTCTGTCCCTCATGCGGCAAACGAGTGGAAGAAAACAATAATTTTTGTCCGTACTGCGCTAAACCATTATCTGGGCAACATGCAGCTCAACCAATGCCCGTAGCGCCTCAATCACTGCAGTATCGTACACCCCTAGTTAGCAAAAGTTCGCACGCTGGCAGGAATATGGCAGTGGGCATCTTAGTGGGGGTAATTCTTATCATCATTGTTTTCGCAGCTTTTATCGCTCTAGACAATGGAGGCGGAAACAGCGGGAGCATCTTCCCAACAACTCACACGGTAAACTTGGTAAACGGATTAGTTACCATCAACGCAAACTATTATGAATACTATACGTTTACAATTCCATCAGGCGCATCCAACATTCAGGTTTCAGGCAGTTTTACGGCATCAGGCGGCTCTGGAAACGACATAAAAGTTCTCATTCTCGACCAGTCAGACTTCACCAACTGGCAGAATGGACACAGTGCCCAAACTTACTACCAGAGTGGACAAGAAACTACTGGAACCATAAGCGCTACGCTTCCTACAAGCGGAACTTACGTTCTAGTATATGACAACACGTTCTCCTTGATCTCGCAAAAGAACGTTAACACAGAAGCGGACGTAAGTTATGTAAGCTGAAAGCGGGAATTTATAAGAGGAAACTTCAATAAAATGAGAGTTTATGGTCGTGTATGAGGAAAAACATTCTCAGAATCGGTGTCATTCTGCTGTTTGCTTTTCTTGTTACGATAGTTATATATGAAATACCACAGACCAATGAAAAAACCTCCAAGTCTACATTCTCAAATTGGACTGGCGGTGGGTCGCAATATCATGGTCAGTTATATCAAATGGCTGCTTCTGGTGAGTTGAACATTCAAGCTAACCTTGGCGACAGTGTTACAATAAACGATTTGTCAACAGTTGGTGCACCAGTTAATTCAATTGTTGTTTTCATCGGAAACCTACTAAACTACAGCTCTCCAGTTATTATATACGAAACACAGCCATCTTATAGTTGGAGAGGGGTAGCGGGAACACCGTCTTTGCCATATGTTGGTTCGAGCAATACTTGTTATTATACTATTAACTTGGGCGTGTTAGAAATTCCAAATGGCAACGGTTATGTTAATAACGCTTACAATGGGGCATATCCGATTAAGGTTGACGTTTACTCTAAAGGTCTAAATCAAAATTACATCACAATTGCCATAATTTTCTTAATATCTGGACTTGTCACAACAATAGTTGGGTTGGTCTCAAAAGCAAAAACGTTTGAAACGCCACCGCGACCTTAGCTCCAAGAGACCATTAAGCACAGCTACAAACACGGTGACGGCGACGATAACCGTTGGAAGTGGTCCTGAGGGTTTGGCTGTAACGCCCAACGGCGCATATGTCTATGTTACAAATGATGGCAGCAGTTCAGTGTCAGTGATTAGCACTGCTACGAACACGGTGACATCGACAGTATCCGTTGGAAGCTATCCTCAAGATGTAGCTGTAACGCCCAACGGTCAATATGCCTACGTTACAAATTGGGGCGATACGCCCAGCGGTACGGTTTCGGTGATTAGCACTGCTACGAACACGGTGACATCGACAATACCAGTTGGAAGCAATCCTAATTTTGTGGCTTTAACGCCCAATGGCGACTCCGCCTATGTTACTAATGCTGGTAGCAGTTCGGTCTCAGTGATAAACACAACTACGAACATGGTGACAGCAACGATAACCGTTGGAAGTGATGCTCAAGATGTGGCTGTAACTCCCAACGGCGAATATGTCTATGTTGCAGGCGGCGGTTCTGTCTCGGTGATATACACGGCTGCTCCAACTGTGACAACGCCTGCTTTAACAACAACTCCGACACCTACGCCAACTCTAACTCCAACGTCAACACCAACTCCAACGCCAACGCCAACAACACCTTTCTTTACGCCCTCAACTGCTACGCCTTCACCAACTTCGCAATCTATTGACTATGGTTTGATCTTAGTAATTGCCTTTGTTGGAATTTTCTTAACATCAACAACCTTAGTGATTAATAGGCGAAAGAATAAACGAGAAAGACAAAAAACTAAGCAAAAAAGCAAAGGGCAACCTACGCAGCCAAATGCAAGTTCCAGTAATTCCTATATAGTTTTAGGAGTTCCGAGAACTGCAACCGAAAATCAAGTTAAGGATGCCTGGATAGACCTCTGCAAAAAATATCATCCTGACACTGTGAAGGATAAAGAATCACGTGTCCAAGAACTTTTTGCCAGAGAGTTCGATAGAATAAACAAAGCTAAGGAAGAAATTTTTAAAGCTAGAGGCTGGAACTAAGATGTCGGCCTACCGATTGGAAAACAAACAATCTTTGTTAACCTTGCGTACTTTAGCCGTTTGTTAGGTGTGGCTGTAACGCCTAATTCGCTGTTGGGCGTTACGGCCACACCCCAAGGCTCGCTAAAACCAGTTACCGTCGCCGAAATCGTGTTCGTAGCAGTGCTGATCACCGACACCGAACCGCTGCCGTAATTTGCAACATAGGCGTATGCGCCGTTGGGCGTTACAGCTACACCCATGTAACCGTGTTCGAAGCCGTACTTATCACCGAGACTGAACCACTGTGTACATTTGTGACGTAAACGAATTCGCCGTGAAAGGGTCAAACCGTTCAACTTGCACTTTCTAATGATCAACGACTTACTTCACAATTCTTTTATCCTTCTAACAATAAAGTATTGGCTGCTTATAGATTGTTAAGAAAAATACGGTTGCAGAAACATCCGGAACAAGGCAAACTCAGTTAGATTAGTATTAGAATTATAGAAGTTACTTCTAAGGATAAATCCAATAAAGCGCCACAGAATTCGCATGACATTGATTCTTCTTTGTTTTCGTACAGCGACGATACAAATTGGATCGGACCCCATAAACGCAAGAGCTATCAAAACCAAACAAAAGCCAACGACCCCTATGGCAACCTTAACGATTGTTTTCATTGTTAGGATTTCCTTTTCTTGTCCTCGAGCGTAAGTTATTCACTTTATAGGCTGTAAATTTAGCCGTTATGAGTTTATTCAAGAAACTTTTTACCACATTTTCCACAAAATTGATTATCTTTAGAATTTGGAGTCCCGCACGCTGTACAGTACTTTGATGTAACTTGGTTTGGAGACTGCATGCTCTGTATGTATTGAGGGTTCTGCGGGGGATAAACAACAGTAGGAGATTGAGATGGATAATTGTACACTACCTGTTTTGGATTGGAGGAAGTAGCCAAACCAACAATAAGCATAACAAATCCAATTAATCCACAAAGAATACCAAATGCAATGAATATTATTGACGCGAAAAGAACAATGCCAATAAACATTAGAAAAAGTCCGCCAATGATTAATCCCGCTCTCAAGCTAATTCCTCAATTTGTAATGTGCAACGTTTTAAATATAAAATTTGTTAAGTATAAATATATATAAAAACTAAATTTGTTCGCTTTGATTTCTTCAATTCCATAATTTTTTTGTTAGGGAAAAAACTAATGAGTCAGCGACTTAGTGACACAAAAACCCAAAACTGAACATCTACTAATTTAAATTAGTGAGCAATACAAGAGAAGAGAATAAATCTTTCTCTATTCAGCGCGCGCTCTCCTTCTCCGTTTCACGAAAATAGCTACTGAGATTAAGCACACTAACGTGACGGCGATGCCTGTAAATATCAGAATTTGTGTCTCTCCATTTTGAGATTTTGGCGCCAGACCTTGCTGACCATTCAAAAGATCATACGTTTTTGTTTGAATTGGTTGATTTGTATTTGAGTTTGAAATCTGCATTATCACTGATGTTTGGCTTGTGCTGTTTAGGCTTTGCCAGTTTAATGCCGAAAAGTTGGCCGTTTCCTGTTGATTAATAGGTAAACTTGAGGCTTGAAAGATGGCGTGAGATTGCGGGGAAGCGGAAAACAGAGTTATGTTGGTACTTAGGTCACTATCTTGAGTACTTAATAGTAAGCCTGATTGCGATGGTGTTACGGTATAATTGAGAGAGCCTGCCGTTTCTTTAATGTTTAGAAGGTATCCATGTCCAACTATTTGGTCAGATTCGTTATCGAGGCGTGTCACTAGTATCATTGACGGCTCAGTTGCCGGATCAACAATTTGGTAAGAAGTCTGGCTTGGAATAGCATATACTTGCATACTGCCTTCTTCTATTCCATAGCTCCCTGGGATGCCACAGACGAAAGTCTGTGAATTACCCTGCGATGTGAAGTAATCAGCCTGATTATCGCTTTCCACTGTTACCATTTTATCACTAATTATTATGTCATATCCAATGATGGAATTTTGTAGCCAATTATTCGACCAATCAGTTCCGAAAAAAGATTCACTCCAGGCTTCGTATGTTGTTGTAGGAATTGCCACAGTGAAGTGATCGTAGGATGGCTCTGCAGGAAACGAAAGGATGCCATTGTCGGTGTCCAAGTTTGCAAGCTGAATTGACTCAGGATAATTAGGGTCGTACACCTTAATCTGAAATGAATTTGTGTTAAGTTGTTTGACTCCTATGCCAACGACAGCATGATACGCCTGAAAAGAATCTCCTACAGCTAAAACCACGGGATGTCCAATTGTTAAATTGTCTATTAAGTAGTAGAGCTGTTGTTTCTCATCCATTATGTCTGTGCCCCAATTTGCCTCGATGGAAACCTGATTAGGGTCAAAAACCTGATGAAAAGTTATCGCAAGAAAAGCGTTGTTTAGCTTTGTAACAGTGTCAAAGCCAAATAGACGACTAATGAAACCAGGGATAGGCAGCTTAAGGTCAGATGTAGTTTGAGCTGGAGGGGTTTGCAGAGGATAGTAAGGATATGAACTGTCGCCTGCTGTGTAACGCATATAATATAGTGTTGCGGTGCTTGAAAAACCATAGCAGTTGCCTTCTGCCCAAGTTGAAGGTGGATTTTCTGTATTGTATGAGTTTTCGGTAGAGTTCCATGGAACGGAAACTTGTATTAGGTTTGTAGAGTTGGAATTTGCTGTAGGCGTTGGAGTTATGGAATTGGTTGGAATGGTCGAATTCGTGGGTGATCTTGATGGGCTCGGTGTCAATGTGGGGATTGAAGTTGACGAGGAGTTGGTTGTCGATAATGTGGATGTGGGAGTGGGTGTTGGAGATGGTGCAGCAGTTGATTTTGGCGTAGAAGTTGGAGTGGAAGTAGGAACTGAGGTCGAAGTAGGAGTTGGGGTAGAGGAATTTGTGATGTTTAGAGTAAAGTAAGAATCGGAGGTTGAGTTTGAAGTTGAATTAGTGGATGCAGCGTATCCTTTTGAAGAAAACTGCATCAATGAAGAGATACTAAGAAACGCAACTATTACAATCACTATTACTTTTTTCAAAAACGCAGAGTTAACTTTTCCTAAGTTTGAGCCTAATTGCACTCTAACCACTTAGCTAAACGTTATATAAATGGTTTATTACGATTTGATATTGTTTGAGGATTCCTAAAGAATAAAGCAGCAGGTAATTGCGCGCGTGCTTTTAGTTTTTGATTTACAAAACTGCATTCTTAGTTACTATTTAATAATCTCGATCTCAAAATCGTATTCCTGCCCGAATCGAATTAAACTTGGAAAGTCTATTTTTCCTGCAGCCTTTAATGACTCTAAATAATCCTTGAAGGTGTTCTGGGTAAGTCTAAAACAAAGGGCTTGTACAAATCTTTATATTTCATTTTTCCGTCATTTTTTGATAGAAGTTGTAGAATCTTTTGCAGCGTTTGTTTTCTCCCTTTAATTGAAGGCATCCTATTTCTCCCAAAGAGTGATTATTAGGTCCATTCTGTGTATGAACGCGGTTCCAAGTTCCAGAATTCTCCATCGCTTACCCAGCGGTGGCATTGAGGCAGAAGCATATGAGCTCGACCAAATTGGTCAATTATTGTTAGACGTATTTCAATTTTTAGTTCTTCTGTGGCGACACGCGCAAACTGTTCGGTTGAAATACTAAAGCCTCCCCAAAAAAGAAGCCGTGGATTCAAATTCCATGTTGCTTCTCCAGTATAATACCCTGTAACGTCATTTACAATCCCAAGGTCTCTGCCTCCGATTATTACTTTGGCTTCAACTTTGAGTTTTGCTGGAAGAGCATCTGAGAGATGCTGTACTCGAAAGCCTACAAAAGGCAATTGATGCTTTGTGGTACCATCAATCTTTGTTTGGTCAAGCCAAAAATGGACAACTGGAACTAAATGCCTTGTGTATTCATCATAGATTTGGTCTCTTCGTGCTTTTAACTCCTGGGGTTTGTACTTATTCCCTCGAGGGTGTTCCCTGTTGTAATGTCCGATTTTTGCATGGCAGTCATAGCAAAGTGGAATTCCATTTTCAATATTGTTTCCAGCATTCCTTTCAATATGAGCAATTTCTATGTCTGTGCTTGCATTTTTCCCACACAGGCAACAATGACGGTCACACCAAAGAAGCATTTTGATTTTGTCTTCTTCTGAAAACTCTGCTGGTCGAGGCATAGTTCTTTGTCATGCTTTTTAGTATTTAAGATTTTAATGGCGGAATACGTCTCGTGCCATTTTGGACACAAAACGCGCTTCACCGGTAACCTTTGATTTTTTTTGGCAACACTTAAAATCAACGTTTTTTTGACATGTTAAAGAGGTTATCTGAGAAGTAGTTTTGAGACTCTGTGCGCGCGCTAAAACACATAGGAGATTTGATTAAGGATTATCAAGTGGATTTACCGTTCAAAAATGAAGAAAAGGAAGTTGATATTCCTATTAGCAATACTCAGAAATGCCCTGTGGGCAATAAAACTAAAAATGAGAGCCTATTAAAAATCACCGCGTTTATGTTCACCGAGAATAACCAGGCAAACAATTTGTATCGCCTTACCGATAAGGGTGATTGGAGAAGGAAAAAGCGAGCAAATGTCAGCCGAAGTAAGCTGTCTTGTAAAGGAGCGTGGATACCGCACAATAGAATCACACAAAGCCTTTGTCCACCGAACGTTAACTCGCGAAATAATGGTTTATGAAAAGGGTTAGAACGTGACCGCTTTTTTGCGACACCCTAATTCTCCCGAACAGCCTTCTTTTCTGTTTTTGAGGACTAACGCGCTGAACGGAGGCTTTCGTCACATTGAACCATTACTGTTCAACCCCATTAAACATGCGAGGAGGCGGGTGCTTTGTATTAGTAGGCTTCAGTTTAAAAGACTAACTCAAGGGCATTATTGGTTAGGTGACCTCGATGGCAAGTGTTAAATCCACATAGCATAGAAATGGCGTAACATGGGATACGGCTCAATAGTTGCTGGCATTGGAATCGTGCTAATAGCGGGAGGGTTGGTTCTCTTTTTCTTGAGTTTTTGAATATTTCGTAAGTCTTAAATTTGAATAGTGTTAATTTGTTGGGTTTACTCAAGAAAAGTAAGTTCTCCACCACAAACAGGGCATTCTATCGGCAGTTTCTTTTGTATGCACATTAATTGATATGAGCATACATAGCAGAAGTAGATTTGGCATTTAGAACAGTGTTTACCTGCTCCACCAATATCCTTTCCGCAAGCATCGCAAGGTCTCGTTAGATCAACCATAGAATAGGCTAAGTTCTCAAACCGTTTTTAAAACAAGTGGTGAAGCTACGTTTTAGGACAGTAGAGACCATTTTGAAAGTGATTAACCAAACAAACAAGTAAGGTTTTCAAGGATAATAAGTCTTAAATCTGCAAAACAACCAAATAGCAAATAGAGAAAAGAGCTAAAACGTCAACCGTTAATATTTGTGATGAATGCGACACCAAACTTAATGATAAGACATTAAAGACTGTAAGCAAATGCTCTTTTTGCCAAAGGTATGTCTGTTCGTTGCATCTTAAGCCTTTGCTTGCTTATATTCCCGATTTAAAGCATGTGGATAAAGAAATAATTGAAACAAGAGAAATTATCGAAAGGGAAAATGCACAGGAAATAGGTCATTCATGTTTACCTTACACATTAGAGTTTTGGAAAAACTTTGAAAAAGAAAAAATATTGATTAAGCAAAGGATAAAAAACAGAATGGATGGTTTTGGATATTATACGGACGAAGAAAGAAAAAAATTTTCTATCTCAAAGGGTTTTGATTCGCAAGAAGAAAACAGTGATCATTTCGATGAAGTGCCAAGAAATTCAGATAGCGTAGAAATAGAGCGGGATAAGAAAATGAACTTGAGTACGGTTCTTGGGCTATTTCTAATTGTGTTGGGTGTGGGAATATCAATTTTAGATTATTTGTCGTGGTTACCAGTACCGAATGGATTCGGAATCATTCCGTTTTTTATTTTCATCGTTATACTTGGAATAACTGGATTTATCTTTTTGATAGGTCTCATAATAGTAATGATAAAATCTTTTCAGTGGGTGCTCAAGAATTAGCAAGAAGAAAAAGCCAAGTTTTCATAATGATTAATCTTAAATCTGAATAGCATAGAAACACAATCAAGGTTGTCAGCGAGCTTGGGGAAAAGAACCACTGATTATCTCTTGGAGTTTAGGCTTTCTTGAACTGCAAGGAGATATGTTAAGGATATAGCTTTTGATGTTTCAAGAAAATTTGGTGTAAAAGGAGTAACGAGAAACAGAGTTTACCTCATATTTCATTAATTGGACCAATCAAAACAAACAATGAACAGAAACTCATCCATGAGATGATAGAAACCTGTAAGAAATATGACTTGATGACAATAAAGTTTAATGGGTTTACAAGTTTTGGCAACTGGCTTTTCGGAAAAAGAGTGCTTGCGGTAAAGATAGAACCATCTCATAATCTTGAATTATTGAGAGCAGAAATGATAAATGAAATCTCTGATTTCTGTCAACTAAGTAAGTTCGATACAGAAAAATGGAAACCACATGCTACTATTGCTCTCAAAGAAATTGATAAGAAGTTTGGACTAATTAAGGCGTATTTAGAAAATAGAAGTTGTCCTGAAATACAACACTATGTTTTTAGAATTACATTACTTAAAAACGCAAGAATACTTCGTGAGCACGACTTTCTGCAAAGAAGGGTATTAACTCGAAACGAAGTTTTGAATAGAGAAATTAAGAGATTGACCATTAGACTTCTTAGAGAGAAAAAAGAGGAAATGCTCATGGTTTACGAACGTAGGCGAGGTACCGCTATAGTGAAGTTTCCTGAAGGCATTTTAGTTGTTAGCCTAGGTAGTAAGTCGTTCATGCTTGCAGGTGGTGGAGCAAACAAAGGTGAAAGTCGAAGAAAAGCTGCCATGCGAGAACTTCAAGAGGAAACAGGTCTAAAGCCATTAAGCTCTAAATATTTATTTTCCTACAAAGGCAGACTCCATAAAAACTTTAGGGAGAGGACATTTTAGAGATTACCACAAAGTCTTTCTAATCAAAGCTGAAGGAACCCCCAAACCACAAAAAGAAATAAAGCGTATTAAATTTTTCAAAGAAGACTCCAATCTTACCGATAAATTTTAGCCGACTCTTAGCTGTTTTGAGCAATAATTCTGGATTAGAGGACAAATTATTCATTCATTCCGCAATGCAGATGTTTCCAAGTAGCAAAGTTATAGGCACAGATATTTAGTTTTTTCATGTTTGGCCTTAGGCAGCTTCAATCAAAATTGAGAGCTGACAAAATGTTAAGAGTAATATGCTAATTACTGTGATTCGATAAGCATTCTTTTTTTTCACGTTAGAGCCAAAAAGCCTTTTTCCTTGAAAACTATGTAATTTTGCGCACAGTTTCCAAATGTGCAAGTCTATGCTTAACATCATCTTCAGAAACGCAACTCCTTGGAATGGAAATTACTGCACATTCCCCCAAAAAACCGAGATGCCCAGCAACGGAATGAACGTACCTTTGTCAATACTCTTCATTTCCTTGATGTTCCACTACTAACATGAAACATGACGCATTCAAATTCATTTTTTTGTGGTAGTTTTTGTGGTACGTCGCTCTCGTTGCACCATAGTAATTGAGCACTTTTTCATCTTTCTTTAGAATCCTTCCAAACTTCGTGTCCTCTTTTCTCTTGAAGAAAGTTGTGTACTCTGGTCTCATCATAAAGGCAAGAGTGGAGTCACCTGTGATCCTTTTCAAATCGCCCCATCGGGATTCAATCTCCCAAACGTAAGCATTAGGTTTGAATCGATTGTCATTGTTGCAAAGCCAAAGAACGTCAGGATGGTACTCAAACCTATTCCTTCCTATCTTATAATAGACTATTCCAGTGCTCGACTCGAATCCGTATTCTAACCCTATGGCAAGTAGTGCGTTAATAACTCGGCTGTGCCAAGGTTGAATTCCACGTTTACTCATTCTAAACTAAGCGCGCGCGCGCTTATGAGCGGTTATTAAATCTAATGATAATTATTGGCATACAAGAAAACGATTTAAACGCCGTAATTTTGCTATGACCGAACCGTTTTTTAGGCAAACGAGTAAAAATGGTCCAAATAGTACTACCATACTCCCAAGCATACTTAGGCGAATCAATGCAACACTGAAGTGTTTTTGTTTCTAAGTTGCCAATAACGCCATGGGTTTTTTCAGGTAGTCTACGCCATCTTAGTCTCTTTTGATAACTTGACTTTGGCAAACAACCATTATCTATGTTCTTGTTCCATACCTCAATAGCTCTCTTGAAAGGAGTATGCTTTTCCCTGTCATTTTTTGGCGATTGACGCATATTAGCGTAAATTTCAACAACCTTACGAAAGCCTTTAACAAAGCCAGAATAAACCCATTGCTGCCCGTAACTCATCCTAATAACTGGTTGGTCAATAAAGTATTTGCCAACGACATAACTGCTCATGCGGTAAGCGTCATCAATAGGGACTTCATCGATAGATGTGTTCCATGAACCCCAGATTTTTAGCCATTCGCTATGTAGCCAACTCTTAGGAATTGGCGGATAACTAGAGGGCTTACGAAAGATAACGTGAAGAACCCCGCCGCCTTCAGAGGTTTTCACTTTAATATACCGTAGTTTGCAACGGTACATTGCCCAATATTCAGGATATTTTATGCTTTTCTTCCGACCATGAATTTCGTAAGGCTTTAAAAGGTTTTTTCTGCAAAACCGATTGTACAATGTCTTTTGCCAGTAATACTCGATTTTTTGCTTAAGTTTAGTGAAAGCGTAGTTCAAGTCCTTGCTCCTTTTGAGCCGTTGTTCAGGTCTTTCTTTATCATACTGAGTAGTTAATGTTAAGAAATCAAGTCTTTCCTTCTTGGCAATAGCAAGGTCAACGCCACTTCTGACTCTCATGAAATGTCCTTTTTGCTTCTTGGTTCTAAAGTTACTTGTTTGTTTTTTTGTAATATCGTCCATTTTCAAAGTCAAAGAGTAGCTCTTCACCATGCACTTGAACAATCGCATACTTGTTGTCATCATCCATTAAGCGTTTTTCAGGTAAGCCTTCAACAGAGCATTGCCTCTCAGCTCTCATTGAAACCCATTTAATCGGAGACAAAATAAAGGCAAGAAATTCCTAATTACCTAGCAAGAAAAAAGGGAAAGAGGTGCGGGAGATATCTCCACTGAAGTGGAATGACAACCAACACACCAACCCAAAAGTCCAACACGACACGAAAAGTACAACACAGACATTACATTTCATATAAGCAAGAATAAGTGCGCTATCTTGTCTTTCTTAAAGTCAAAAATTACGTTAGGCTTATCAAGCTGATGACATCAATATACTATTGACCACTTTATGAAAGTATACATGATATTATCTTGCAATACGTTATCTTGCAAAGTGGGCGCTAAAACCAAAGTTTTGGATGAATTGATTAAAATTGGCCTATCAAAGAAAGATATATACTTGCTTCTTAGCCCTGCTGAAGTTCTTATCCAACTACGCGGATTAAAAAACCTCGACGAATTTATCAGCAAATGGTTCGACCCAATTAGAACAATTTCTGCTCAAGGAGCAATGATTGACAAGACGGAAACCCTTATTGTAATCTCAGAAGGCAAATCTTTTGCTGAGGAACCGTATGCCTTCCTACTTCTACATACTCAACCTAGAAATCTTGAACTAGTCCAAGAAAAGCTTCAAAGTATACCTAAAGTCTTGTCGGCTGATACCGTCTTCGGACCCTACGACCTAATATGCGCGGTAAAAACTAGCGATAACAAAGACCTGCAGCTACTTATTTCTCAAATACAAACAGAGGTTCCACAAATTCAAGAAATCACAACTGCAATCGTGGCTTCGCTCTATTAACAGACAGACAACCTTGCAATCAAGGTCTCTGTATTGCAAATCAAACTATAAACCAAAAAGAAGTACCATCGTTTTATAGTATTAACGCTTGGTTTTAAGAAAATAATATCCAAAACTCGCATTTAAGAGACGACTTATTTCACATATTGTGAACTGCAAAGTAAGACTTTTTCAGACATATGGTGTTTTTTTCCTACAAATAAAGAAAACAGTGATAAAAAATTATTAAGAAGAGCGCAGAGAAAAAACGCACGCTTCTGGTTCTGGTTGTTTGTTGTATCAAAGTGTGCCAACATATTTTCAAGTAATTGTTGTTCATCTATTGGAAGTCACTGTACCGTACCAGGAGATCAAAATGGCTAAATGCCCTAACTGTGGCGAAGAAGTTGCAGAACCTAACAAATTGTTAGAAACTCAACTTTTCCGTATCGAAGCCTACACATGCATGAACTGTAACTGCTGTTTCAAAATTACAAGATAAAGACTTATCATCATTTTCCTTATGGCTTAAAAATAATCAAATAGTCTTTCTTCTCTTCATACGACAAGTTTCTTTTCTTTAGAAAGACCTCAATTTCTTCGTGGTCATATTCGCCTTTAATCTCTAATTGGTAACTGTTAGGCGCTCTTTGTTTAAGGATGACGAAAGAAGGTTGTATTAAATGCTCTAAACCTAACTCTCTTAACAGAGCAACAGCTTCTTTCCTATCGAACAAGTTACCCCTCAGCCCCTTGAGAACGTACAAATTTAATAAACTTTATGCAATTTTCAAAGAAACTTGAGTTTGATCCCAAATAGCTGAATAATGAAGCTTAGATTTTTTGATTGTTAATATGTTGTCACGTAATGTTACATCATAACTTAATATATCATATAGTACTGTAACGTACGGAGAGAGTTGATCTTAGTGGCTGAATGTCCATACTGTCACAAAGAAGTTTCAAAGCCTCAAACGCTTCTACAGAACAGCTATTTCGTAATTGAAGGGTACACTTGTAATGAATGCAAAAGCAAATTCAAAATAGTAAAGTAACTTTTCTAAACCAAAAAATAATCAAGTAATCGCTTTTCTCGTTCAGATTAAGATCGAACGCGTGCTTTTTGCATCGCCCTCACTTGCTTGCTCCATTTCCCTTTCTTCGGGAAAGAAAGCCTGCCAAGAAATTAAGAGTAATGGCGACAGCCTTACTCCGCAAACGTCTGCGTCTATAAACAGAGAATCCTGACGGGAAAAACAGACATTCAACCTAAAGTTCCAGCCTACCAACTACTGTCGAGTTATTGTTATCTAACCACGAACGCTTATCAGAAATTCATAAAATCTAATAATTCAAAACCAAATTATTATTTGGCGTACAACATGGGTAATGTTTTAACGGGTTCTAGTGCTGCCGACTTCCAGGCGGCTATTGACGCGGATTCATAGCTTGTGAGGTATATAACACATGAGTGCAAAATGTCCTGAATGTGGATATGATTTCTCTAATAAACCAGATTTCTTAAAGTATGCTGAAGTTGGAGAAATAATTCAATGCCCTAGCTGTGGAACAGAATTAAGAGTAAATAAGGATAAAGAACTTAGTGTAGTGGTTTTAGAAAGTGTAGATTGGGGGATAATGGAGCGCGTGGAAAATTATAATGTCGATAAAAGTGTTTGAAAGGCCGATATAATTCCGTAAAGCGCGCACTTATTGCTCTTTAATTGCAGACATAGATCTTACGTAATCTCACTACAAACCATGCAACGCAGACTAATAGGAATAAGCTGTCCCCGAGGTTCGGCCACAACGGATAGTAAACCCAGTTGTTAAAGAAAGTCGGAAGTTTTAAAGCATAACCGGCTATTCCGAAGAGGCACATGATATCGACACATCTCATGAACAATTGTCTGCCTGTTCTAGGAATCCATGAGTGTGATGCCTCTTGCATTTGCCTTCTCCCTCACAGTGGATTGCGTAGCACAGCCTTATTTATTTTTACAAACCTCAAATCTTAATATTGCAAACACCCTTTCGCCTTTCAATATTACTTGATGGTGCGCTGACAAGCGAAAACCAAACGATAGTAGGCGAAGGCGGTACAAAGTTAATTCTTAAATGTTCTAAAGTTTGAGAAACTTTCTTTTTTCATTGAAGCAAGAAAATCTTACCTCTGACCCAGATAGAAAGGGCAGATACCTGATTGAAAGCTCCCTTCTCATTTTTCTCTGCAATGGTTTCGTCAAACATTCAAAACTTGTTACCGTCAACAAATAGAATATCTGGGCGTTTGCTGTTGAGTAGCTCCATCCGTCGTCGCCGGAAGCTGCCACACCGTCGATGTCAACAGATATTGAAGCATTGTTGGCAGACTATGTCACGTCGTCTTGGTTCAGGGTATGTTCTGGTCTAACTTAGTGAGTTGGGCTTCCAAGTTAGCCACTTGTGAACTCAAACTAGCTATTTGAGTCTGATCTGCCGATATCTCCTGTTGAAGATTGCTCACGGAGGTTTGAGTGGACTGAGCATTTTGCTGGCTCGCTTTGTCTTGAGCCACTAATTGAGCATGAGTTTCATTTTGCAGGGTTTCTTCAGCGGTTAAATTATTTTGTAGTTCTGCGCTTGATGCTTTGAGGGCTGCGATCTGACTTTTAAGGTTCGCGATTGTGGCGTTCAGCGAAGAAGCCTCAGAGTTTTGTGCTTCAAGCGCTGACGTTTTTGACGCCAATTGATTTTGGGTGGTCACTTTCTGATTCTCTAACACGCCAAATCCGACTGCCAAGAGAACAATACATAAGACCGCAATCAACAAAACAATTCTAGAGCTTATCCCTTTCTTACTGCTTCCCCAAGTCATTCCTCAAGCCTGCAGTTACTGAACATTAGAATCCCTATTATCTGTTTACGATAAAAAGGGTTTAAAAAAATACGACCGATTGAACCTGTGCAAAAAACGAGTAAACGAGACAAGAAAAGTTATGTTTTTGTGAACTTGCTTGATGCTTACTAACTGATATCCGAGAGATAGTTACAAAAGAAAAAAAGAAAAGGGTTGATTATGCAAAAGAAGAGTCATTATTTGCGCTTATAATAAAACCTTAAGAGAGCAATGACCAAAAGCACGACACCTATCACGATTAAGACGGTGCCTAGACCTGAGCCTCGCAGATGCGTTCCTTTAATAGTTGCGACCGCTACTCCAGCGATTAGTGCGATTATTCCTATCACACCAAGAATTATGGCATGCATGTTGCGTTTTCCAGTAGTTTTTGCCTGTTCTTCCATTTCAAATCCTTCTTTATTCAACATCGTTTCTTTTCACATATAAACTAATAACGAATAATTGCTGAACTTTTACACATTTATTGCACTTGCGCGCTCCCTCTGTTTTTACTTTCTTTTAAAAAGAAAGCGTTCAAGGATTCGGTAATCGGAGTCATCGTCATCTTCAAATATCTCCCAAATATCAAGCATAAACAAATGGTCAAAATAAAAACAGGCAATCTCCTTAGAGCATACGCACACTGAGAATCAAAGACAGTCCCACCTAGAGGTGGCTTGAATAGTGCCATGTAATTAGAAAAATGACGACGCAGTTCACGTTATATTAGTCTTTAAGAGAACGGAAAATTACATAGCCGTTTTGTTCTTTCATGTATAGTTCATTTCTTTTCAATACGCCGTTTATGGCATCCTTTGAGACGCTGTCGAATTCGCATTTCATCTTTATTTCGTATCCACCAGTTGATACATGAGATACCTGCGAGCCATCGAGAGAAACGCAGCTTAAGACCTCTGAGTTTTTTAGGGCATCTCGAATCTCGCCCAATACCGCTAAAGCTTCTGATTTGTTCATAGTAAACATATGTGTAACAGGTTGTTCTAATAATTTATGCAGCTCTTCATAACTTACATCTTTAAAATTCAAGAAGACGTAATTAAGTGGGATGTCCGGTTTGCGGTGGAGCACTTATTTTTCCAGAATAAGTCGAATGAATTTATGAGGGCTTTTATTTCTACGTAATATAGACTTGACAATTGGTAACTTTTTGAACTTCCTCAACTGGGTTTTTTGACTGTGAATCGTTCTTTTTCCAAGGTTTACGGAGCTTCTGTCATTGTTGTTTCTTTCTTATTTTTCCGCTTTCTTGAAGTATTGGTCTAATGCGTCGTTTATTATGCAGGATAGATCGCCTCTGTTAAGCACTTTTTCTCTTAATCGTTTGTCGTTTTCATGGCTTACGGTAAAGGTTAATTTTGGCATTTTATTTTCTCATCCTCCATTTTTGCCTTAATGGTATAGTGGATTTGTTACTTATCAGTTTTTAGACGATAAAGGCAAAGTGAATTGAAAGCGTTTAATTGAAAACCTGGCTAAGAGATTTTAGGTGCTATAAGGCACAAGCGGGGTTGGGCGCAGTCAAAAAGCAAATATGGCGCTGCACGAGGCGTCTTTTCTTAAACTATCTCTCATAGAAAAACACATCAAAAGGCCTGACTTTGTTACCCTTAAGCAAAAAAGTCTTGACTCTCCAAATTATACAATGCGGCCAATTAGAAGAATTATAAAGATTGCGCTTGCATGCAGGATATACACAATTATCACGAATTTCTTGGTAGATATGTTCTTTATTGATGTCAGTAGCATAATACCAATTTCAGTGGGAAGCGGAGATGCGATTAGAATACTGGCAAAAGTCGCCAGCAAGTAGACTCTAATGGAATCAGGTATCCATCGATTAATAGTTTGAACAACTGTTTCTTTTGAGAGTTTTTGGACTTCATCACTAAAGCTATGTTTAACAAAAAGGAAGATAACCATGTCACTTATCAAAGCGCCACCTCCAGCTATAACTCCAGCTAAGAGGAAGTTTTGCTCTTTAGCGAGAATCAGCAATATCGCTGTACCCGCCGACGAAGTTAATGCATAAGGATACAGTAAACCCGCAAGAAAAGTTCCAAAATACCCCATGAAAAGAAGAGCATCATGCAAGGGTTTGTATGCTAATCCAGAAAAAAGGAAGTACACTAAGATTACACTTATTATGAACAGCGAGAGTTTTGGATACTTAATTTTTACTTGCAAGAAGCATTCATCATTGAATACGGATATACGATAGAAAAACATCAAATAAATAAGTTACCTGACAGCAAAAGACAAAAAATGCCCTCTGAAAAATTGTAACTACATTACTTTTTAAATTCAAATTGATGAATGCATGAAGCTTGTTTTATGAATTTATCTTTACACTCAAGTCGTGAAGCAACACGTACTGCTGTTCTCGAGGGATAGCTTGCCGATAAATCCATTTCAAGATTTGAACAATTAGAAAAATTCTAACCTAAAAGTTAAATAAAAAAGAAGGGAGAATGTTTTTTCCCTGGTTGTTTTATGCGTGTTTTCTCATCATCAGCAGTGCAAGAACTGCACCGATAATGATTATCACGATTATGATTGCTATGCCTATGTATTCGAGTGTTGCCTGTGTTGCGACGCCGCTAAGTGGTGTTGATGTTGGGGCAGTTGTTGCTGCTGGCGAGCCTACGATCATCGTTGTTTGTGAGCTTGATGGGTAGTAACCATTTGTGCCTGAGAATGTTGCTGTAACTGTGTATTTGCCTGGAACGTTTGGTGGCGTCCACTGGTAGTTGTATAGACCATATGCATTGGTTGTGGCTTTGCCGATGGTGATAGTGTTGTTGTTTGGATCAAGAGCAGTCAACGTTACGGTAACGCCTGCGAAATTGGTCGGCTCTGGTTGCTGCTGGTAGACGTAGCCCATCCATGCTTGCATGTTTGCGTCAGATGAGGCTGGAACTCCATTTGGAAAGTCAGCCTTCTGCGTCGATTGCTGTGTACCTGCCGAAGTATCCATCACTGTGCCCTGAATAGCGACGTTGGTTCCCGCTGTTGTAGCACTTAGTGGTGCTTGTACTGTGGTTGCGCTGGGTCCTCTGCCTACACTGTAGATTTGGCCGTCGTACCCGTTAAAGAATGTCAAGTAGCCAGCTGCGACAGCCCATGCGCTGCCAGTCCCGGCCCACTCGCTTGGGTAGCCTGAAAGTCTCCATATTTGCTGTCCTGTGGTAGCGTTTATGGCGGATATTGTTGCACCTACATAAATTGGGTTGGTTACAGTGTGTTCATCGGTTGCTAGGTATACGACGCCGTTATCGATAGCTTGTATTTGGGTTGGATAGACACCGTAAGGTCCGTTAAAGCCTGCGTTGGTGCTGTTGTCTGGTTGAGATGGTCCACCGTTGCCATATGTCCATAATAGTTTTCCGGTTTGATCGTTATAGGCGTAGCATATTCCGCCGTATGAACTGCTGTAGAGTGTGCCGTAGGCAAGGAAGGCTTGCAGGGGGGGAGACCCTGGTGTACCGTAGTAGTCGAGGGCTGTTTGAGATGGAGTTGGACCCCAGAGCTGTGCGCCATTTGTTAGACTGAATCCTGTCCATTGCATAGTTTCTTCATAGTTCATTTCAAAGGTACGGGTTTGCCAGTCAGCTCCGCTAAATGAGATAGTCAGGTTTCCCGGTGGGGTTGTAATCGTCTTGCTCCAAAGTAACGAACCGATTGCGCCTACAGATGAGTTGAGGTTTAAGGCGTACATTGTCCATGATGGGGGTTGTGGGACTCCTCCGCCGTCTGCTGCGTAACCTGTTGGGAGCTGGGTATAGGCAAGCATCATATCTCCATAGTCTACTGCGCCAATCGTTATGGGAACGCCGCCGACGGGACCGATGGGAGTGATAACGAGGGGTGGTACTGGTAGTGAGTTGAGGTATGGTAACGAAATGTTCCAGTCATAGGTTGTTGGCGAATTAAATGCAGATATAGCGTGGCCTTGCGCGATGCCGACGTTTCCGTTGACATTAAGTGTGGAACCGTAAGGTACGAATCCTACTACCCCGTTAGGGTAAAATACATCTTCGCCTGTGATTGGAATAGGAAGCACACTGCTAAAAGGAAAGCCGAGGAAACCGTTGCCGGGTTGAATTAGGATTGACGGCGAGACGCTTCCACTGCCAGTGTATGGATTGACGTCGTATAACCAAAGTCGGGAAGAGTTCCATTCAGACAAATACCATTGTGGATTTGTCGGCGTGCCATCATTAGTGAGGATATACTGCAGGTACTCACCTTGTGGTCCCCATGCTGCCGGGCCTGACGGGACGTCCGTTACGTTGAATAGTGCATCGCCCGTGAAACCATCAAACAGTTCCCAAGTTGTTGAACCGTCAGGTGCAGTAATGCTTGCAACTAGAATCGGCGGATAAACTCCGTGTTGGTCAGGGTCGTAAACGTCCATTGTCATGCCCATTAATAGTTGTGGAATATTCTTGTTGCTCCAGAGCTGCTGTCCTGTTTGAAGATTAACGCAGATGGTTGGTCCGGTAGCGGCTCCGCCCAAAAGAGGCGAACCAGTGAATGATGCGACTACTGTGTAGTATAGGTATCCGTCTATTATTAGCGGGTTTTGGAATCTGGGTGCATATGATGAGCCTTCGAAGAAGCCAACTGACTGATCGTTGGTAAACATGTTTCCTCCGACTTCTCCGCCATTTTGAGTCTGCGTTGTCCACATAATGTGTGAAGTTAGCGGCCCTATGCCATCACCGGAGTACAATGAAGTGCTAGTGTAGCCTGAGGGTTGTGGCGGCACAGAAGCGGAAAGCCCTACACCAAAACCTAGCCAGTTTGACGAAATTTTGTACCAGTTATAGTTTGAACCGTATATTGGATATGACCAGTAAGCTGTCGGTAACGGAACACCTGGAGTCGCAGAAATTGGCGTTGACTGAACAGAAACCGTTGTTGATGCGGTGCACGGCAGATAAGTATCGCCAACTAGGTTTGAAGTGGGATTATACTCGCCAGCGTATGCTGCATAAGCTTGTCCTGGAAATTTAAAGGTTAAAGTGTACGTGCCAGTTGCGCTGGGAGTAAAGGAATAGGGTTGCGATGATGTTGGGTCTGAGATGTCAGCAAAGGTTTGAGTTGTGTTTGTACCGTCAGGTGCAGTAATGATAAGATTGAAGTTGTGGAATCTATAATTGTTTGAAAGCAATGCTTCGCTTGTACCGACGGTTGCAACACCTGCCGCTCCAAAAACACTATCAAGCCACATGTAAACGTGTGTTGTTTGCCCGACACCTATAGGGTTAGGCGCAGCGAAGATGTAGGCATATTCTGGAATACCCCAAGCCGGCGTATGCGCGTTAGCGTTTGGCATCAAAATAATTGAAGCTGCCATTGAAATCGAAAGAAGTATTGCGAAAATAATAGTCACAGATTTACTAATTGGTTTTTGCATTTTTGTTTTCCTCATTTTTATTCTTAGAAGAAGTAACTTCGAGAAATTGGCCGTAAATTAAGCATGTAAATCGCTTAAAACGGTAGTCACTTCTCCTACCATAACGGTTAAGCAGGCAAGCTAAAAAACTTTGTTAAAGCCCATGCAATCGAATAAAGCAGGACATTTTGTGGCAAGAAGTAAAATTATGGAAAACATGTTTAGCTTAATTCAAAGAAAATGAAAAATGGCGGGAGTTAGCAGCAGCAGTTTATTTTTTTGTTGTTGCTGTTTTTTGACAATCACATATGCTTAAGGGGGAAGGGGCTGTTCTTTCTTGTTAGGTGATTTTTTTGAGTTTTTTAGTGATAGGTAGAGGAATTGACTATGGCGGTCCTGTTAACCCAGTGGATTTCGCAATGGCCGCGGAACACGTGATTTTGCCAAGCATACAAATGTTGAAGGAATGGGAAGACAAAAAAATAATAGTAGGAGGCTTGTTCGCAGGTCAAAGAGCTGGAGTAATGATTATTGAATCTCCGTCTGCTGAAGAATTGAGCAAGACAATGAATAGTTTACCGTTCTGGAGCCAAAACACATGGGAAGTTGTTGCGTTGCAATCATTACAGTCAGGAGTGGATGACGTTAAAAGACAAATTACCGTCGCGAAGAAGATGGCTGAGAAGGCACAAGCTGCCAACGTCTCTCCCATGCCAACTGAGAAGTCAGAAGGCGACATCCTGCCGCAGTTTTAGCAGCTTAAAATAGGTTACAGTTGTAGGTCGGCGGCTTCCATTTTTCTTCGAAGGATTCTTGACCGAGTTTCAGCGCGAACCCTTATATCCTTTACGGGAAGCTCTAAGTCTTTCGCAGTTGCCGCCAAAATCTTCTGCACCATTACTTGAGCGGCTTTCGCGATTTCCTGAAAAGACACCAGTTCTTTTTCTTCGCAGGTTCCCACGCAGCAGCTTGAAAACGGGAAGTTCAGTTCTACTTCTATTCGGTTTTTCTCGTAGTCATAGTCGGCGATGGTGAATGGCTCCAATCTACAAGCAGCTGGGCGCACGTTGTATATGGCGCACCTGTTGTCTTTTGTTAGGAAATGGCAACTGTCATCTTTCTTTCTGCGGATCCAACGAATTCCGCCTTCGTCAGGGCGTTCTAAGAAGTCTTTGAACCCTTTTGCCTCTATCCGTTTCCGCTCGGCGTCGTCAACGTCGGGTGGCTGCATACGGCAACAAATACCGCAGCACATGCATCGGAAAAGGACAGAATCAGTTAACGTTACGTTTTCAAAGTTCAAGGTGAATGTTGGATAAGAAAATTAGTTTATTTATGTTGCGTAGCAAACCGTGCGATTAGAGGGCGGCTAAGAGGAATCGTTATGAGTTACTGCAGTTATTTCTTATTGGGCTGGCGAGCAATTCAGAGATGAACGGTTTTGACGACTAAAACTTTGGTTTGCGGTTGCGTTTACGAAGAAAACGAGTGGATGCTTGTTCGAATAAAAGAATGTGAAAGACACCATAAGGCGCGAACAAAAAAAGTAGAGTACAGGCCGAAAGCGGAGTGCAACCGCAACGATACACGGGGCGAATAACCCTCTTAGCCTTCTGCAACGGATAGATTTTATAGTAAGTTCAACCTTAGGCATGCTTGCAAAGTGATTTGCAAAAGAAATGTAATAGGAAGTGAAAAACGAAAATGTCATACGGTAACAAAGAAATGCACAAGGCAACCTGCGCTGACTGTGGAAAAGAATGTGAAGTTCCTTTCAAGCCAGACGGAAGCAGGCCAGTATATTGCCGAGAATGCTATTCTAAACGCAGACCACCAAGAAGATATTAAGCTTTTAAGCTAACATCTTAACTCAATTAACACTTTTCTTTTTATTAATTTAGTACTCAAATTTTGAAACATGTCAATTGTAATGATTGTCTATTATTGCAGATTTTCCATAATGTAGCTGCTGTGCCAACAGGGTTTTGTCGAAAATTATTAAAGTGCTGACTTGCATAACATTACACCCGGAGATAAAACATGCCGAAAAAAGAAAAACCACTAACCAAAAAAGAACGAGACGCAAAAAGAAAAGCACGAAAAGAGAAAAAGAGCAAAACCCAAACTTAAAACTTCAAAAGAAGGAAAAACTGTCCTTTTTTTCACCCTTAATTTTTGCGTATAAAATATGGAAAGAACCGTTTTCGGTCACTTGTTTATACCTGACAATAAGCGGGCGGGTTCAAGCATAGTTTGTTATGTTGCTGTCCTTGGGAATTTTACTTTCTTCGTTTGCTTTAAACCGTAAGTCAGTAACCTTAAACTTCACCTAAACTCTAACCAAGACTTTACCAGAAAACTAAAATGGTAAGCAGGGTTCAAATAGCGTACGTAATTTGCATCTCGACGAGTTCTTCACTATATGAAAAGACGCTTTTTTGAGATCAGAGGAAAACATTTCTATGAGTATTCTCTGAAGGTGTGTCCACATTTGGTGCAGCGCATAAATTGGGTTGACGCTTCGTCCCCGCCTCGAGTTTGTACTTGCCAAACGTAAACCAGGTTGTTTTCGCACTTCTCGCATTTCATGCGTATTGTCGGCATGGTTTTGACTTTTTGTTCCTCTTCGCTTATGACGGTCATAAACGGCTGGGATTTAGGCTGAATAACTTTCACTACTTTAGCTTGCTCACGGTTGCATGAAGCCTGCTTGGTGAAGCCGCATTTTGAGCAAACAAGCGCTATTGCACCATCAGATTTCTTCGGCTCAAGACGCACGCCGCAAGTTGGGCAAAACTCCATAAACAGAAACCCCTTTTAATATTCCCCTTTCAAAGGAATCAACACAATATAAGGATTGTTAACTTTGGAAGAACATTTTCAGGTCGAAAGAAAAGTTTTGCCACTTTGAGCTCTTCAATTCCGCAAGTAAACGACACAAATTAAAAATATCCTGCCGCTTGTTACAGAGGAGGGATGGACTTTGGAAAAAGAAGATGAACCTAAGAGCGAATGGCAAACAATCGATCATGTCCTTGCGTACTTGGCAAGAGCAGATAAACTTCCCCATAGAACAGAAGGGGAAAGAGTGCTGCTTGAACAAATCCCTAAACACACCAAGCGGATTTTGGATTTGGGAACAGGTAACGGCAGATTAATGGCCTTGGTTAAGCTTAACAAACCAGACGCACAAGGTGTGGCACTGGACTTTTCCGAGCCGATGCTTGAACGCGCCGAAGAACGCTTCACGAAAGAAACAAGCGTAACTGTGTTTAAGCATGATTTAAGACGACCACTTCCGGCTAAGCAACTTGCATGTTTTGACGCCGTAGTTTCCAGTTTGGCGATCCATCACCTCGAGCATCCCAGAAAAAGGCAACTGTACAAAGAAGTTTTCGGCTTGTTAAATCCAAAAGGCGTGTTTTGCAATCTTGACCGCGTTGCTTCTTCAACCGAGAACGTTCACCTGAAATTCTTGGAGTCATCAGGCGTTCCCAAATCAGAAGACCCATCTAACAGACTTTTGGATGTTGAAACGCAGCTTAAATTCTTAAGACAGATAGGTTTCGCCGACGTTGACTGTTACTGGAAATGGATGGAAATGGCGCTTTTGGTAGGTTTCAAACCCTGAAAAAGCCCTCTTTTTAGAATTCAATCAATAAATCGAAAACGATAATAAGGCGCTTATACAACAATCTAGTTAGAGGTTTTTAGCATGACAAGTACCAACAATAGTGGACAGGTTGACTTTACGCATTGGGTTATACGCTTAATCGCTTACATCATCGACGCAATAATAATCTTCATAGTAACAACTATACTGGGCATCATAGTAGCATTAATAGCTGTTGCTGCCATAGCTTCAGGCTCTTCGGTGCTTTTCTACGGAGGAATTTGGCTAACTTTTGGGCTTTTCGGGCTGCTTTCAATACTATACTTCATCGTCTTAGACGTTATTTGGGGCGGAACAGTTGGGAAAAGAGTTATGGGTTTAGAGGTGCAGCTGGAAAAAGGCGGAAGGATATCATTTGGCAAATCATTCATACGCAACATAAGTAAGATCTTCCCGCTTTTCCTTTTCCTCGACTGGCTGATAGCCATTGTCACAGCTGGGAATGACAGGCGCCAAAAATTGACCGATCGCTGGGCGGGAACTACAGTTGCTCAAATAAAACAAGTATTCCAATCTGCTGCGCCATCTCCAATGGCATCTCCACCTCCACCAGCTCCTTCTGCGTAAAATCAAACCTCCCTTCTTTTTTCTTTTCAAGTAAAGGATATTTTGAAGAGACACACTTGTCTCATTTTTTACGGTTCTTTTGACCCTTGCACTCAGATTAGATACATTTGCTCTTTTCAAGAAAACCTCTTAAAAGATTGATCAAAGCATTAGGACTAATTGATTTACTAACGATTGAGCCTCTTCTTAATTGTGGATTTTCAGAAAAAAACTCTGTCTCATACGCAAGGTTTTGCATCTTTCGGCATAACTATTCCTTCTGGGCCTCCATAAGTTACAGATTTGCCCTCTAGAAAGAGCTTGCCTACATATGCACAAGTTACCGCATCAAGTTCATGGTCGCTTAATTCGTTCTTCAGCCCTTTTATGCCTAATCTCTCAAGACCCGACTTCAGTTTTTCGAGCCCTTTCTGTTTCCGGAGGATTCCAAGAACGTCTTGCGCACCGCCTGGGTAAGCCTCAATCACAACCAATCGTTCCGCCTCTAAAACATATCTCAGGTTTATTCCGCGTAAGGTCAGTTTTCGCATAGGACCCAGCGTAATTGGAAAAAACTTTATGTGCCTTTTCAAGAGTTCCCTGTCGCATTCCCTAAGGTGAACACCCGTTCTATCTTCAAGGGATTTCCGTCCGGGAGGCAGGCTTAAAGGCGCATCGATGGCTACAACCGCAGGTTTAATTGCCTTGATTTTTGCGAGGATTTCCGTGTCCACGTACATCAGGCAAGTTTGAGCGGTCATTCCTGTGAGGATGCAGACGCCGGTTGGTCGTGTTTCGACGCCTGCCAAATCTAAACCGACAATCATCTGGTTCTCCAGACTTAGCTTCATGCTTTGAGCTAATAATTCTTTTACTTTCCTCCAGTTTCTTAAGAACTTGGTTTAGGAGCACTTCTTATGGCGCCCCGCAATGTAGTGAGTTAGCGCTGTTTTTTTCAATAAAACGGTTGCATTATCCATGTTTTTCACGCTATAAGAAAGCCTTTTTAGCCATTTTTAAGTGCATGTACCACAAGTGTTTTATGCTGATCCATATGATAACATTCAAGCGTAGGGATAATCATGGCAAAATGCCCAACTTGTGGAAAAGAAGTTAAAAATGCAACCAAAACTTGGAAGATGGCTGGCAAACCAGACAAAAAAGGAAAACGCACACAATTGACCATTGCACTTTACAAGTGCTGCGACAAAACCTTCCGAGAAGTCGTGGATAAGAAAAAGATCTAAACGGCAACTTCCAATATCCTTTTTTTATTTTTTCTATTCTATCCTTTCACCTATTTGAAAGAATTCATCGCAGGTAGCTGCATAAATTAATGTTCAAAGTTGGCTATTGAACAATCCCAAATATTTTTATTCTCTTAAAGGAACTCGTTAGAAGATTTCTCTGGATTTCGGGTTATTTGGGTGCAAACTGTTTCTTTTCCAGTTAAGATTGCCTTGATGCGCTGGGGATGTAGCCCATTTACGACGAAACATTCAATCTGGGACTGCAAGATTAGTTTTGGCAAGAACTTGTCAACGCTCGTTCTCTCGCCCATTTTTAGGAGCTCGGAAGCGGATAACTTCCTGATCAATTTGGCATTTAAGAACTTCTTAGGGTCGCGGGAGTAGACTCCATCAACATCAGTCACTAAGATAACTTTGGATAAGCCCAGTTGGTCTGCAAGATAAACGGCGATAGTGTCAGAAGTAACATCCCACGAGTTCTCCAACGCATCTTTGGAAAACAAGAAAGCGGACGGCAAAAAAACGGGCAACTCACCTGAATTAAGGATTTCTTGCAGATCCTCAAGCTCATCAACAAGCTTTGAACCCGACAGCAGGTTAGACAGTAGCAACCCGTATTGATCCATACCTAAAATCGCCATCTGATGAGAAATCTTGGGCGACAAATGGAATCGCTCATCTAAGTTTCTGACCGCGTCGGCAAATTCGCCGCCTCCCGGCAAAATAACTAATTTGTGTGCATAAGAAAACTCAGTCAATTTTGTGCATAAGCTTCTGAGCTTATCCGGTTGCAATGCAAGACTTCCGCCGACTTTGACCATTACTGCGTCCAACCGATTGTCTCCCCCTCAATCTTCGCAGCTGTCATCAATGCAACGGCGAAAGCAGGCGTCGCCATCGAAACTTCTTTTGGCAAAAAGGTTCCCAAATCGATGATAGAGTCGGCGCCGATTTTTTCAGCGGCTTTTCTTGCGATGAAATCTTTGCCGAGACCCGTTACCACGATTGAAACTTCGTTTTTCGATTGCTTTTTAATGAATGAGTAGACTTTGGCTAAGCCTTGGGCAACTTGCAAAACTTGCCTGAGGTGGATGTATTTTGCAATCTCAAATATTTCCTGATTCGTCAACATGTCTGTATCAGCGCAAACTACCCTAGCTAACCTTGCATAGGCTTCACGGAACGTCTTGCCGCGTCCGTCTGCAGGCTCACTAGTGTACTGCGTTTCTGTGATGTGGCCTAAGATTAAGTGGACATCTGCTGATAGGGCAAACATTTCAGACGCTACGCTGGCTACTCCGCCTCTGACAGGAATGGATTGGACAATTGCCGCGACATTTGTCCTTAAACCTCCCGTGTAAACAAGCTCTCCACAAATTAGTTTATCCAAATCTGTTTTGCCCTGTGCAGCCACTTTCCCTGAAGCGACTGGAATTATACTGGTGCTTGTGCTTCCGACGTCAGCTATCACGCAGTTGGCGATTCGCTGGGCAACCAACCAACCTGTTGCAGCCCAATTTGCAGCCGCTACCCCAAGTGGCACCAATTCCGCTTTGGTTGTCGACTCCAACTCGCAATCTGTATTCAACACGTGGATAAGCGTGTCAGGAAACGATTCTTTAACTCCGGCTATGACGCTGTGAACTCCTTCACGTTTGGTTTGGTAAGCGTCCGATAATTCAGCGGTCATTGTAACCCCTAATCCATCAAGTCTTTCGGCACCCAGTCGTTGCTTCAACTTCAAGAGGACTTTTGAGAGTCTTTGTGGTTCTTTCCAAATCGGGAAATACTCGATGTCAATCTTTATGTCTTTCAGTCTACCGTTTTGCGTACGAACTAGTACAGCTTTGGTGTTCGCGCCCCCAATGTCAAATCCTAACACGTCTACCACGCTATCTTCCCCCACTGATAATCTTGAGCAGCCGCTTTTTAGCTTCTTCGAACCGCAGCTTCGCGTCAGACAAGGATTTGCCGTGAGCAGCCACCAGTGAAATCGCTTCTGACTCGCCGTCAAGGGGGAAAGGTGGCGAAACAACCCCGTCTATTTGAGCGACCTTAGAGAAGACATCAATTGAAGGCTTGGGCAATCGGACTTTAGAAAAGTAAACGAACCCCTTATTTTCTTGCTGTACTGAAAACTTGTTATCAAGTACTGCATGAACCATTGCCTCTGCGACGTTAAAACCAGCAACTTTGCTCAAACCAACATAAGACGTCGTTAATCTAGGATTAACATCCACAACAAACGCCCTTCCTTGAGCCAAAACGAAGTCAACCCCGACATAGCCTCGCAATCCAACAAAACACGCTGCAACCTTTTCCGCCGCTTTGAACGCTTCAGCCTTTAAGGGATGATCAAAAGGGACCGCGCCGCCTTCGTAGCTTGAAGATCTTTCCGACCCGGAAAGATTAACGATTTGTTTATTGAGGCTAATTGATGATGCTTTATCTTTCTTGCAAATCAGGCTCACGCTTGCGTTTTCGCCGAAAATGAACTCTTGTGCTATGAAACTTTTTGCGGATGATGTCGCCTTTATTTTTGCGATTGCAGTTTCTAATTGGCGGTTTTCGTGGATGACGCTTAATCCTCCGCAGCTAACACCATCCACGGGCTTAACGACGACAGGATAAGTTAGTTGACTTTTGATTTCCCGCTTAACTTGGGCTAAGTCAGTATCAATAGCAAAGATGACCGTTTCAGGAGTGGATAAATCGTTTTTCCTGAGGGTCTCGTAGAGAAACGCCTTATCAGCAACTTTGCAAATAGCCCTGGCTTCACAATTAAAAGACACTTTCGATGTTTTCACAACGAGAGTGACCAGTGACTGCAGGATCTGACCAGTTTCAGGCGCAATAACGTAGACAGCATCGTTAGTTTTAGCAGCGTTAACCAGAGATTTTTCGACTTCTTGGGCTTGAAAAACTGGAACCGTGCATTTCGCTGCGAGGGGCGGCTTCATTTTTGCGATGCGTTCATCAAGTAAAACTGTTACTTCGTTTCCTGCAGCTTTGAAATCTTGGACGAGGCGGCGTAGCATACCGAACCCTTCTGATAAAACGCTTAGGTCCAGTGGTTTTCCTGCATATCCGCCGCCTGAAACATGCTCGTAAAGCAAAATTTTCAAAGCAATGTCCCTTTGAGATTCGATGGAAACCCTGCGTAACCTTAAAGCTTTTCGATTCCGGCGACGTCCTTCAAGAAAACTTCGGCATGCTTCTTCCTAACGTGTGGCATGACGACGACTCTTATGCAATCGTACCGCGGCACATAAGAGACAAACCATCCTTTCTGCCGAAGCTGATCTGATATGCGTTTAGTGCCTCCGTTGCTGCGGAACGCAACGATGTTAAGGGATGGCTGCACGACAAGGCTGCAACCCTCATCTACCAGTCCGTCAGCGATTAGCCGGGTATTCTTCATGCATTTGCCGACAATTTTCCTGTACCCTTCAATGCCTAGCGACTTAAAAGCTGCCCATGCTGAAGCAGCTGCAGCACCTGTTCGTGTTCCGACAAACGTGTACTGGTATCGATCGGTTAAGTAAGGCGTTTCAGTTTTGAGACAATCCAAAGCTTCTTGGTGTCTGAAGAGGATTCCGCCTGCTGGAATGGCAGCCATTCCCATCTTGTGCGGGTCAACTGTCATGGATTTAACTGCCCCCAATGAGAAATCAAACTGAGGTTTGTTGTCAGCGAGGAAGGGGATAACTAATCCTCCGAAGGCTGCGTCAACATGCAACCAAACCTTGCGCTGCGATGCAATTCGGGAAAGTGCTTCAATTGGGTCTATCACACCCAGCTCCGAGGTACCAGCAGATCCAACGATGGCGACAGTGTTCTCGCTGACAGATTTTGCAACCTGCAAAGGATCAACCCTGAAAGAGTTGTCCAATTTTGCGTAAACTGGCTTTATGTTTAGTATGTTACAGATTTTGGTGAGTGAAAAATGAGCCGACTCAGGCAATATCACTTCGGGAACGCTGGCATTGGTCATGTTTCTTGCGGCAAGTAGTGCCATCAAATTAGCTTCGGTTCCGCCTGAAACTACGTGTCCAATGCAGTTTTCGCCATGAAGGAGGGTCGTTAATTCATGTACAACTTCTTGTTCAAGCTGCCCGCTCCCTGGAAATAGTCCAGGGTCGCCCAAGTTAGAATTTAAAAAGAGCTTGTAAGCTTCCTCCGCCATCGGATGCGGCTTTGTACACATGGAACACAAAATCTTACCGTCATCGTAGCGCTGCTCTAAGTGACGGATTTTTTTAAGTTCAGCCAACACTTGTTTCCTACTTAAGCCGCCTGTAAGCAAGCTTAAACCCTCGGCTTGTTAGCTTGCGCTTCAGTTTGTTTGATAATTTCCACAAGTTCACTGACGAGAGCCCTCTTCATTTCAC
>JBEKVK010000005.1:0-54058 GCA_049514075.1 Bathyarchaeia archaeon
TGGTGTCCACAGTCCGCAACAGCCATCACTGGTCAATATCCTTCTGAAGCTGCGTTTGTGATCATTAATACTGGCGGTCGAGACGTTGTTATAAACAAGATTACTATTCGAGGACAAGAGGCACCTTGGGCACAAGTCTACTCTGGTGTTGGCTCGGTTACTGCAGACCTCGCATACGTACCAGGGACTGGCGCAACCACCGGAACCAATGCTGAATCCGTTTTAGCGACGGCAGGTACCGTAACAGGCATAACAATGACGGCAGGCTCGGGCGATATTACGTTGAAATCAGGTGATAGCATGGTTGTTTACGTTGTAGGTCCAGATAGCATTACTATTAACGACATAGGCTTAACTGTTGGAATAACGGTGTTCACTTCGCAAGCGATGTACTATCAAGAAGCCAACGTCCACACCGTAAAATTTTGAGAAAATCTTCAATTTTCCAAGCTTACCATAATCTTGACTTCTAATATGAAAGTAATGTGTAGATTGCTAATACACACAAACCGCTTAATCCGTTTCCCATAGTTTTTATAGTAATGCATGCTTACGAGGAGATGTAACTGACGGCAGATTGGCATAGTCGATTGTGCAGACGGTTTGTTCGTTCCAAGAAAGCGTTAGCTTTGCCAGTTACATTTCTGATACTGTTGGTATCTACACTTGGCATTATCTCAGTTACTTATTATTTTTCAATTGAAAGAATCAATTCACAGAGCGAGGCTCTCAAAGTTTCCACAGCTCAACAGGACTTTCTATCTCTGGATAATGTTATTCTTTCCACTTTAGGCCAGCCTGGTTCTTCAGCGACTTTTGACTTGGCAGACTCAGGCGGATTAATAAACGTTCAACCAACTAACAACACTCTAGCTATAAACATCAGCGACAACTCATCCATCGACGCAACTGTCTTTAACGCCTCAGTAGGGCAAGTCTCCTATGATCTTCCATTTTCAGGTTCAATCGAAACAGGACTTTACTTGGAAGGTGATAGCCAAACAATAACCAACCAAAGTGGCTCATCACCAAGTCAACTTTTCCTAACAAATGGTGTTCAGGGACCTGTGATCCTGTTGCAATATCGGCCTACTGTGACATATGCGACTGCTGGATTGGAAAATGATCACGCTGTCACTGACATCCGCATCTATTTAGTCAACCTGAACTCTTCAGATCCAATTGCGCTGCAAGGTGCGCTTCCCCTACAAATCTCTTGCGCAAGCACACAAGTAACAACAGAAACCTACCAAGTTTCCAATCAATTTGAAAACTTGGAGATATCTTCACAACTGAACGGTGCTCAGGGAGCAATTTCTGTCCCCATCCAAAGCGGTCCTCAAGGCTCAATAATCAACATAGAAACCGTCATTTCTAACATATCAATTGAGAGGTGGATCTCTTAAATGGTGTCGATTATTCCAAGCTACGTGTACTCGCTGTTTGCAGCCCTCATCGTCGGCACAATTCTAGTTTCAAGCTGCAGCCTTTCAATGGTAAACTTGAAAAATGAAGCAGGAAATCAACAATTATCCAATGTTGATGAATATGTTGCAGCCCAAAGCCTGAATCTCATAGGCCAGACAATCCAAGACAATCAGAATACGACTCAATTTCTGGATCTTCCTTCGCAAATTGGAAACCAAATTTACTGGGTATGCTTGACGAACGATTCGTTTAGTGCGTCGGTTGAATCCGGCTTCGGAACAACGGCCTCCTTGGATCAACCGCAATTGTACATACCAGCCGAAATCTCTGCATCAGGCATTTTCGTTAGCAGTTGGGGCAGGCCTCTGCTGCACTGTTGCTACCAAAACCAAACAATTACATTAACACTAACAAGTGAGTGATTGAATTGAAAATAGGAAAAAAGAAACAAGAAATCCAAGAAAAAGAAAAAACCTCAGATGAGGAAATGATTGCGTACTTAGGAATTCAGGGGTATCAGGTGCCTGAAGGCTACTCGCAAATCGAAAGTTACCCGCTCAATCCACCGTTCTCCTACGCATGGGTATTCCAAGATGATGCCGAAGGAAGTTTCTTCTACGTTGTTGACGAACTTCCCATGTCCCGAGAAGAAAGAGAATCATACAAACGTCTTAAGAATATTCTTGAGTATGAGCTCAAAGCCCCAAGGCTGGATGAAACGCTCATCTCCTCATTTCACAGACAGCTTCCAATCATTCTTGAAGAACACCAAAAAGGTCTCGAAGAAACCGATCAAGTAGGCCTAAGAAAAATCACTTATTATCTTGAAAAAGACTTAATCGGTTACGGAAAAATCGAAGGTCTCATAAACGATCCACTAATAGAAGATATAAGTTGTTTAGGGATAAACAAGTCTATTTACATTTATCACAGAAAATACGCTAACGCAAAAACCAACATTATTTTTACCGACGAGGAAGAACTAGATGATTTCATAACTAGAATAGTGCACCGACAGGGAAAACACGTAAGCATAGCGCACCCAATAGTAGATTTAACTCTTCCAGGAAAACACAGACTTGCTGTCTCATTCGGAAAAGAAACAACCCCTGCCGGAACAAGTTTTACAATAAGAAAATTCAAAGAAGATCCGTTAACAATCGTAGATCTCATAATTAACGAAACAATTGACGAATCAATCGCAGCGTATCTTTGGATGTTAATGGAAAACAAAATGTCAGTCATGATTGTAGGTCCTACAGGCGCAGGAAAAACAACCGCCTTAAACGCTATTGCATGTCTGGTGCGGCCAGAACTCAAAATGATTTCTGTTGAAGAAGTTCAAGAAATTAACTTGCCGCAGGAAAACTGGGTGTCAACTATCGCAAGAACAGGATTCGGTGGGGAAGGCGAAGGCGAGGTCACCCTTTTCGACCTGATCAAGTCAGCCGTCAGGCACCGACCCGCATTAATTCTTGTAGGCGAAATTAGAGGCGAAGAAGCATACGTTCTATTCCAAGCTTTAGCAACAGGACACGGAGGCCTATGCACAATGCACGCCGACGATGTAGAAACTGTCATTAAACGGCTAACACAACCGCCCATGAACATTCCACAAAACATATTGTCGCTAATGAATTGTGTAATAGTGGTCAAACAAGTCAAAACAACAAACATTAACCCACACGAACGAAAACTATCATCAAGAAAATTCGTAGAAATCGCTGAAATCGATAACAACGGTGTTCCTCACGAAGTCTTCAATTGGAACATGTCTTCAGACTCTTTCCAACAAAACCTAGATCAAAGCTACTTACTTTCTAAGATCGCAAAAAACCTCGATGCTCCATTAAGCGTTGTGCAGCAAGAGTTTGATCGAAGAAAACAAATTCTGCTCAAAATGGTTGACAAAAACCTCCGTGACTTCAGGAGTGTCCACAGAGCATTAAACAGTTCAATTAATCTCTTGGAATTAGCGGCCAAAGAAAAATCAAAGGAGCAATAAAAATGGCTTCTGGAGGCTTCATAGGCAAAATATTCGGTTCACTAACTAAAGCTTCCAGCGAAGAGAAAGAAAAAACTGAACAAGAACTGCCCTTCGCCGTAATGATTTTTACTCTTTTGGCCGCAAGTGGAATATCTCCATATGACAGTTGGAAAAAAATGCGAAAGCTTTTCTTTCTTCCTCTATTCAAAAAGGAAGCAGATGAAGTTATACGTCAAGTTGAAGTTTTAGGCAAAGACCCTCTAACCGTCATGCAACAGCGTTCAGAAACAACGACCTCAAAGTTATACAGAAATTTTCTGGGGGGCTTTGTTTCTTCGATTAGAAGCGGCGGACAAATGACTGATTACATGAAAAGCCAGTTGAAAGCGATCTTTGAACTGCGATACATCAACCTGAACCGATCGATTGAGAGAATAGCTACTTTGGTAGAAGCTTATTCAGTCATGTTAATCGTTGTGTTATGCTCCTACATCCTTTTTGTGGTCTTAGGATCAACAAATGCAGTCTCGCTTCTTTCAAGCAGCTTCGCTTCCAATTCGCCCACATTGTCTTACTTGGTAGCGTTTGTCATTATGCCTGTGATGTCATGCGTCTTCATTATGATGGCGCATAATCTGCAAAGGAGTGCTTTTCCTGATTTAAAAGATCTCTACAGAAAAGCCCTATTCTTTATCCCACCTGCATTCGTAGTAATAGCGCTCTTCGCAATGGTTCCTTCATTGTCACAGTTGATAAGCCCTATAGGATTACCTGCAATCACCACAATATGTTTGGTTGGAGCTTCGTTACCAATGGCTATCCAATATTGGCACATCGCAAAAATCAACTACAACGCAGAAGAATCAATCCCTAGCTTCATAAGAGATGTAACAGAATCACAAAAAACAGGGCTGTCACCAGAAAAAAGCATAATACAAGCAACGAAACGCAAAGATTACGGCCCTTTCTCCAAGTTTTTAGACTTAATGCGAAGCCAAATAGAATGGGGAATACCTTTAAGGAAAACTTTTGACAACATGCGTAAACAAATTCGAAGTTGGTTTGTAACAATTAACTTTTCTATGATGGTGGAAACAATTGAAATCGGCGGCAACTCAATTCAATCGTTAGAGATACTTTCCGAATATAGCGAAAAGGAACGCGAATTACAACTTAATCGAAGGGAACTTTTGAAGCCTTACATTCTTCTTGCTTTGATGTGGAGCGCATTGATCGCCGTTACTACCACAATAGTAGCTTTAACCACTAACTTAACCACTGGTATGATGACAACAATTGACGGCACAGACCTCGGGTCAGTGGCTGCAATATCTATGCAAGGTCAGCTTGGCCTGTTCTCTGTAGGCATTATTATTCAATGCTGGATCTCAGGTTTCTTCATCGGAAAAATAAGCGAAGGCAACTTAGGTGCCGGATTCAAACACGCAGCATTGCTGGCATTAACTGCATATGTATCTTTGGTCCTCTCTCAATTCCTTCTCGCTGGTCTTTTTGGAGGACTAAAATTCAGTTAAAGGAGAAACAATGAGTTGCCTTCAACCGCCATTGACACTTTTTTTGCATGCACAATCATTGTGGCTGCAGCTTTAATTTCGACCGCTTTTCTATGCTCAACATTGCAAACCAGCATAAACGGCACTCAAAACATTAACAAAGACAGTTACCTACAAGCAATAGCCAACGGAATCATAGCAAATCCTGGAGCCCCCATTGACTGGGGATCCAACAAAGGCGTTCCTGTTGACTTTGGTCTAGCAACCAATTCTTCGATACTTCCTTATGAACTAGACATCGATAAAATCACTCGACTAAACAACCTAAACAACTACTCGTTAAGTTATCCTAATATGGCCATTGCGGCTAAACTAAACAATATTGCTTTAGGCATAACAGTCTCTCAGGTTATGACCATAGACATTGAAAAATCAAGCACAACCACAGTAGGCAATAATGAATCTTTTGCCTTTACGATTTTAACAAGTATCGATTCTGAACCCATTAGTGCAAGCATAAACTGCTATGTGGTAGCAAATAATTACCTAAGCAATATAACCAGTAACACCTCAGACGTTGGGGTCGGTCAAGTTACCATTCAAATCCCAACCACTGGAACAAGCAATGCAATGCTTGTAGTGTTCGCGAGGGCAAACTTTGACGGTAGAATAACATCATATGCCGTTTACAACTTCTTCGATTCAAATCAGGAATCAGCACCAAGCGACAATATTCTAACTCTAACCCCCCTTAACTACACGTTAAGCTACTTAACAAATTCAACCGATTTAACACTCCAACATGGTTACGTTTTCACTTATACACATCAGGATAATCTTGCCTCCGTGCAAGGTACAACTCAATACCAAATTCCGATTCAAATCGACAAAAGTCCCTTTGTATTAGTGCTCTGCGGTTTCAACAACGATACCTACTTTCAAGAATGGACTTCTTACCCTCAAATCCCATTGAAAGCAGGTTCAAACTTTGAAGATTCGGAACAAAACGTCTTCAGCTATATTGTTACAATAAACAATGTGCTCTATAAAGTCAACATAAGCTTTGGAGATGTTGTTTCCTGAGGCTGCTAAAAAATAAGAAAGGACAAGTTCGAATAATTGAAGCATTTTTGGCCTCAGTCTTGTTGATGTCATGCCTAACTCTCATTCCTGCATCGCCAAACGTCCAGAATTCCTCGGGAAATCTTGCTTCAACAGCCCAAAATGTTTTGTTAAGTTTAGATGGCAACGGGCACTTGACAGCCTTGGTAGACAGCAAAAACTGGGCAGAGCTTAGAGATTGTCTGGCGTCTGCTCTTCCGCTTACAGTATGGTTTAACTTAACAGTTTTCGACCAAAACATGCGTAGCATAAACCCTTTTCCAATCTCCAACGCAGGCACTTTAAGTGATAAAATTGTTTCAGTAAACTATGTTTGCGCAAGCCAAAACAGTACATATGCAATCTACATCCTGAGGCTGCAACTTTCAGAGGAAGGAATAACATGAAAAGGCGCAGCCTAAAGCACAACAAATCAGGCCAAGTAATAATAATCACCGCTTTACTCGTAGCGTTGCTTTTACTATCCACCTCCATCTATGTCATTGAAACCGAAAAAGAAGTACCACAAGCAGGGACCAACGAAAACACCGTTTTCCCGGCATACAAGCAAAGCACAATAAACACCGTGATAAGTGCATTAGCAAACGCAACTAATGGCGGCGACTCCAGCGTTTTAACCAATGACCTAAACGAATTGAAATCGACCATCTCTTCTAGTTCATACCAAGCCATTGTCCAAATGGATTATAATACGCTGGACGAAGCTCCCTACCAAAATGGCATTTGGATTTCTTGGGGCACAGCTGGTCAAGGCATCTCGAGCGCTTGTGTCAATTTGGCATTTAAAAGCTTAGGGTTTTCAACAAATTCTAACGTGGAATATAATGTAAACATAACGACGGCGGCAGATTTGAGCGGAAAGTGTTTCCAACCTAAAAGCAACTTAACTCAAGTAACATTAACAGTCAACATATTCAACGAAGGTACACCGGCTTTAGCTCAAAACTTAACCTTTTACTTTGAATGTAACCCTGCCTGGATAACTCCAAATTGGGTAAAAGTGAACGCGCCAAGCATAACAGATTTCGGAAATGGAACATATCTGGTGTCTTTTACGACTGAACCAAATCCTTTGAACGACCCTGTTCTTGTCTCTATGCTTTGCCAAGATCAACGCGGTATATTTGTAGAAACAAATGTGACATGTACCAATACAGGATAAAAATTAAAAATGTTAAATCTAAACATAAATGCCTTGCTCTGTTTTAAGAAAGGAGAAGCAGCAACGAATGAATCGCGCTAAAGCTACTAAAATTTTAGTTCTGCTAATAGCCGCTTCAATTATTTTGACTGCAAGCATAAATATTGTCCAGAATTCTTCACCAAAGCTTACTGGCACATCAGTGAGCGTTTCGCCTGCAAGCGTGGTTTGGGAGAAAAATTACGGCGTAGTAGGAGATGACGACCGTGCATATTCCGCTCTTCCGATTGGTGACGGATGTTTAGTTGTTGGATCATCTGAATCGAATAAGACAGGTGTAACTGTTGGTTGGGCCTTAAGGCTTGATAGTAACGGCAACGTTATTTGGAACCAAATGTTCCTCGAAGGATCCGGTACTGAACTTAGATGTGCGCTTAATTTGACTGATGGATTCTTGCTTGTGGGAAACGAATTCTTGCCTTCGGGAGATGAAAACGGTTATGTTGCAAAAATAAATAGTCAAGGATCACTAATTTGGCAAACGCCTATTATTGGCGGAGCAGATGTCAACAAGTTCTTCTCGGCAATTACTGTTCAAGACGGCTTTGTACTCTTCGGGTTAACTTATTCCAACGCAAATGGAGAATCAAATGCTTGGGTAGTCAAAATAGACCCAAATGCAAACGTTTTCTGGAACAAGACATTTGGAGATGCAACAGACACCGCCGCTACAAGCGGCGCTTTAGCTCCCGATGGAAATTATGTGGTGGCAGGTTACGCAAACTCTCAAGGAGACAATAACTATGATTTTCTACTTATGCAAATTGCCCCGAATGGGAACATGGTGTGGAATAAAACCTACGGGCAAACAGGTACCCAAGAAGCCTCTGCCATGACAAAAGCCACTGACGGCTACGCAATAGTTGGAAACACTCAATCACCAGATGGAATAATGCACGCGTGGGTAGTGAAGGTTGATTGGAACGGCACAATGTTATGGGCTAAAACAGTCGGGGGCAAAAACGCAGATTCACCTTATTTCATAACTAATGCTCAAGATGGTGGTTACTTAGTTGGTGGCTTTACTTTTTCTTTCGGCGCAGGAAATCGGGATTTTTGGCTCTTTAAAATAGCCGATTCAGGACAAGTTTCGTGGAGTTGCACTCAAGGCGATTCGGGTTACCAAGAAGCTTATGCCGTTATCCAAACAGGAAAAAACCAATATATTATGGTGGGGTGGACAGACCCTCCTGGGCACCCAGCCTTAATAGGTAAAGCTCGGTACATATTCGATGTTGTAACTATCATCTACCCTCAAAATAACACTTGGTTTTCAAGTTTACAGTTTATCTCTTATGCAACTGCAGGATTTGCTATTGTAATGGCGGTTTTACTTGTGGCATTAAGACTTCGTAATAGAGTGAACATGTAATCAAGCTTCAAAAATTAGCCACAAACTACCAAGCAAAAGCCCGAAGCTACTCCGACTAATAAACTTTTAAAAAATCTTAAATGATGATTGGTTTATTTGTCGTTTATTCTTCATTTAGTTTAGAGAATAGCATTCGAAGAACCTTAACGAAGGCACTGTAGTTTGTCCAGATTGCCGCTGTTTTGTCTTTCTTTTTTACGTCTTCATCGTTTGCTGCGTCTTCATGGAATGCGATCAATACTTCTTTATTATCAGAAATCATAATGCATGGCAAGTTTTGATCATCAGCGATGCGATTAGATTCACTTAACCATTGTAGTTGTCCAATGAAATAAGCGCTTTTTAAAGAGTTATCAGTTACCAAGGTGATGTTTGCTTTGTCCGCTTGCTTTTTGAGTTTGTCCGAAAAGTCACTATAATATAATTGTGCAAGGTAGTCAGCTGAGGCGAAGACTTGGAATTCTTTTTCGGATTTTTCAAGCATTTCATTAGCCTTCATCAGTACCTGCTGTTCACCCTCAAGCATCTGGAAAAGCTCTTTCTTCGCCGCCACGGCTTTCCGCTGAGGCATGGATTGCCAAAGTTCTACAAGACTTGTTTTCTCTTGTTCTAAGAGCCTTATTTTTATTTTTTGTGCATCTACAAGCATGTCAATAGCTTTGTCTAATGGAACAGCTGTGAATTTTAGAGGTTTCTCGAAAATGGAAAACACTATGCCCCTTTTCTCAAGATCCCGCAAGATCCTGTAAGTTTCAGTCCGATGAAGTGAAATTGCTTCCGCTATTTCTCCGGCTTTCATTTCGCCTACTCTTGCAAGGTGCAAGTAAACTTTGATCTCGTTTTTAAGTAGTCCAAACCTTGAGAGTGTCTCTTCAACGGTTGATAATTGCTCAGTGTAAGTCTGATCTTTCTTTACTGTTCTCCATGATTCGTTTTGCTTATTGTACACTTTTATTAGTTCTTGCTTTTCCATTGCGAGTACCATTTTGGGGGTTCACCTTTCTCCATATTTTAGGTCTTGCCTCCTAATTCTGACCATTTATATATAATATGATTACGACTTGAAAATCTGAATTCAGAATTCATGTTCGGTTAAAACTTACAAACAAGCAGCTTTTTGGAGGGGTTCCCAACAATCAGATTAGCAGCGTAGAAGGCTATTTTTAGGTTAGGTTTCAAGTGCTTTTACGGAAGCGTTAGCGTAAACTGACCCGAATTTGTTCACAAGGTCTTTCTGAGTGTAAACTGAAGAGTGCAATTGGAAGAAATTTCCCATTCTTCCCGTTTCTACGCCAATTCCAATTACTATGACGCCTTTGCGCAGTAAATCATCGACGCATTCCTTCAAAGCGATTGGCATGTTTGGGTAGCCATATGGCCAACCATCAGAGATAACAATTAAGACGCGTTGTTCTTCAAATCTTTTAGCCAGCATTTTTCCGGCCATCTGAATTGCGTCGGGAATATATGTTAGCCCTTCAAATCTCAATCCTCCGATTCTGGCCCTGACTTTCTTTGAATACGACTCATTGCTGTCTTTAAGTATGTAGAATTTGTCACTGAAAGCGAAAAAAGTCCAAGACGTTGGGTCCATCATTAATTCTTTCGCTGCCTCAGCAACAGCTATGGCTAACGCGCGACCATATTCCCCTTTCACCTGCATGCTACTGCTGACATCAAAAATCAGGGACCAAGCAAAACTTGGCTTGAGATACTCATCGAGCACGAAAACATCTGTCGCTGGCTTATTACTTGCCAAGGATTGAATTACAGATGCCAAATCCAGTTGACCCATTTCTTGCCTTGGGTCCTCATCAAGATAATTAAACGCTGATCTTAGAATATCGAGAAGTCGCCGACTTGCTCCTTGCACTAGATTTCTGGCTCTCAGATATTGAGTGTAATCTTCCTCTGGAATAGAGACTGATTTGAATCTGGTCATAGTCACATAGGGTTTGATTTTTGAAAGTATTTTTCCTTCACGTTGCTTCTGGTAGCTGTCCGAATTGAATGCCTGTAAGGATTCTGCTTCTTGTTCAGGTCTCCAACATTGGTCAATATTGTCTACGGTAGGCACGTTTGCTCCTAAGCTAATGAGTGACTGTACAAACAGGCCTTCAAAATCGTTATCAACTGATGTCTCCGTTTCACTGTATATGCTGCAGTTCCCATCGCTTTCAGTATGTCGAAGTGAGGGCGCCTCCAAAAAAGGTCCAAAAGGCTCAAGCAAAAGCTTTATGCCTTTTACTTTTTCGTCAAATACCTCTTCTACTTTAATTTCCTGGTCGGCTATTGACATTAAGAACGTTTCTTTAACGGCTGTTAAGTCGTTGAAAAGTTGATTTACCGTTTTCTCCTCTTCAACGCCTGGAGAATTCTTGATTAGGCCCAAATTAATTTTGGTTAGTAAAGCAGCCATAAGTTTTGTTGAGGAGGTAAAGATTCTCTCTGAAGGCTTTATTTTCTGGTAAGCCAACGCATTTGCATACGCAATGTCAAAAAACCTATCGGGATACCATGCCTGAATGTAGGCGTTTACATATGTGTCATTAATTAGGGACTTAGCAAACGCTTCAACTATTGAATCGGACTTCTTTGGCGCAATCTTTTCTTTGGGAAATGGCTCTAAAGTGTGAGTTGTTAGGTGCAGAACAGTTGCCCTAAATAATCTACCAATTTTTGATTTGCCTCCATTGTTTAGGGCAAATTTGTGCCCAAGATACGAAACATTTCCCTCTTCTAAGATTCGAACGGTTGGGAGCTTAATGGTGAACCCAACATTATCAATTTGCAGGGTCGGCTGATCCAAAGTAGCATCTTGAAGTATTTTCACTTTTGTGTTATCTTTTTGTAGTGAAACCGACCAAGCGTAATCAATAAACCCCAAAATGCAATAACTCCTAATTATTGCGATTTATTAAAAACTGCTTCCAGGATCCTCCTCACATCTGCTTGGACTTCAACGTTGTCGCTGGTTAGGCCAATTAAAGTTTCTTCAGCTGCATTCATAGGAGTGTTTCCATCTTTTACTAAAGTAGCCCAGTTGATTAAGTCACCCAACGAGGGTCCATAAGGCAGGTCGCCGGCTTTGTATTGTCTTCTTAATTCAGCGCCAGCTTGAATGATTTTATAAGCGGTGTCCTGATCAATCTTCGTCCTTTTCTGCAACATGTCCACTTCATCTGGAGAGATGGTTTCTCCGACACTTAAGAAATCAAAGTTTATCCAGACAGCCATGCGTCTTCTCATGGCGGCGTTTAGAGGTTTTGTTCCCGAGAATTCAGCTGTAGCGGGGTTCATGCTAATAATCATATACCCGTATTTGTGGCGTTCAATGACTTCGCTGTCTTTCTCATTAAGGACCAAGTGACCTCTTGTGTCTAAAACTGGGTTTAGTCTTGTGGCTACGTCTTGTTTCATCATGTTTGCTTCGTCGAGGTACATAATGCCGCCTTTCCTTAGCCACTGGGTTAATAGTCCATCTACCCAGTTTTCTTTGCCAAGCCCGATAAATCGTCCAATGAGGTCGAATGATGATGTTGATAAGCCGCAGTTGACTTCCCAAATTGGTAAACCCGTAAGCTCAGCTACCAAGTAGACGATATGGGTTTTTCCAGTTCCTGACGGTCCGATTAAGCTGCACTGCTTAAAATAATAGAGCGCGCGTACAATCCGTTCAACGTAGTTAAAGCCATGGTCTAAGTATTCAGGTGTTCCTTTTGGTATCATGCTGTCTAAGTGGGCGAAGCTGAAGTTTGGGTGTAAGTCAAATCTCTGTATGTTGTATTTTTCGTATAATGGGCTCTTAGACATTGGGCGCTCTTTATCAAGGGATACTGTAACCTTGAATTTGTCTTCTTTGAGGGATGATACCTCTTGAACTCTACTTGCTTCAGCTTTTTCTTTTAGCCCTTGATGTCCATAACTCATTTGGCGCCGTCTCTAACGCGATAAAAGTTGGAAACCGAATAAATAAGTATTATGAATTACTACTTGATATGTCATATACACATGTGAATGTGAAAAAGCCTATTCACAATTACTCGTAGATTTCATTAAAGCAAAGTACCTCACGGATCCTAAGCGTTTGGCGTGTAATTTATTTGCTTTTCTTGTTGAATTATGTTCCAAAATATAGTGCAATGTTATAGTGTACTGCTACACAACGCTTTTATATGGTTATCTTAAGATTTAAGATAACAATATCTTGGAGACGAACCGAAATGGGCACAATCATGATAGTGGATGACGCTTCGTTCATGCGGGCAGTCCTGAAAAAAATAGTCTTACAAGCGGGTCATGAAGTAATCGCTGAAGCTGCAAATGGGGACGATGCTATCGCTCAGTTTCAACAATCAAAACCGGATCTCGTACTTATGGATATAATCATGCCTCCTGGACCAAAAGCCAAAGATGGCATAGAGGCCCTCAAACAAATCGTTGCATGTGATCCGTCTGCAAAAGTAGTAATGTGCAGTTCAATGGGGCAGCAATCATTAATTGTAGAAGCAATAAAGTCGGGTGCTAAAGACTTCGTCATAAAACCGTTTCAACCTCAAAAAGTAATTGAAGCAATCACAAAATACTGCTGAGGCAAATCAGTTGTTTCCTCTTTCGGCGAGTCACGAATACAAGAAAGCATGGTTTAGCACGCCCAGTAAAATTAGGAGCAATCCTAAGGTTGCCTATCAGCGACTGGAGTTAACACCATGTGTGACCATAGAAGCTAATACGGGTCCAATGGTGGAAGAGGTTCGAGTGGACATGGCAGATATGAGGGTAGAAAGCAAAAATGTTGAGCTATTAACAAGTGTCGGATCTTGCGTAGCAATATGCTTGCACGATTCCGTGCACAAATGTGGGGGGTTAGCTCACATTATGCTTCCAAACTCTGCTAATGTATCGCAAGAACCTCTTCCATCAAAATTTGCGAACACAGCTGTTCCAGCTCTTATAAAGGAAATACATGCAATTACTGGAAAACAAAGTCGTCTTTCAGCTAAAATTGCAGGAGGCGCTAACATGTTCGCAAACATAGGTACTAATCATTTAGATATAGGCGCTAAAAATGTTAAAGCAGTTAAGACTTCATTAGATGAACACAAAATATGGCTGGCCGCTGAGGACGTAGGTGGCTTGCATGGAAGAAGAATTTCATTCAATGTTGCTTCCGGCAAGACAATTGTCAAGCAGTATAACGGAGACATAAAAGAGCTATGAACAGTCAAATCAAGGTCGACTTAACCACCGAATCTGACAGCAAAGAACCTTCCAAGCTTTCTGTTGGTAAAGAAATCAATTTGGGTATTCTCTTAGAGCTTGGAAGTATAGGGGCAGGGCATGCTGCAACCTCTTTATCTGACATACTCCAGCAACCCATATCAATCGATGTTCCTACAATTCATACAATTCAAGCGCATTTGATTCCCACTTTCTTCAACATGCACGAAATGCCGACAATTGCAGTCTATCTGCAACTTACGACAGAGTTCGGATGTGACATTTTATTAATGTTCGAGCTAACCGAAGCGAAAAAGATAGCAGCTATGATGACTTGTGCATCTTCTATTGAAGAATTGGATCCAGCAATGGAAACATCAGCTATACATGAGCTTGCAAACATTCTCATAGGGTCATTCTTGACTGCGATCTCGGATTTCATTGGAATCAGCCTTCTTCCTACTACGCCTCAAAGCTCAGTTGATACCTTCGACGCGATACTTGACGGTTTTCTCATTAAGCAATCTATGTTTTCCGAAAATGCAATGGTATTTGAAACACGCTTTAAACGCCAAGGTGAAAACGCAAATTGCATACTAATGATATTTCCAAGCCAGGAACTGAAAGAACTGATTGCAAAGAAATCAAAACCGGTTATCGAAATTCAATGAACGCAAAGAGAAGGTTGAGGCAGAAAAATATTTGGTCGAGCAAGTCAAAACGGATTCTTTGCAGGACTTTTTAGATAAAATGGCTTTTCAAAAAGTTAAAAAAATGCTGTTTGAAAATGCCGGAGTAAACTGTTCAGGTTACAGAGATGAATATTTAAAGCGGCGTTTTGAAATCCGATTAAGAGCTACTGGCGCCAACTCATACGGCAGGTACATTAGTTATTTAAGAAATAATCCGGAAGAATTCAAAAACTTACTTAATGATATGACGATTAACTTTACCATGTTTTTCAGAGATACTGATGTTTACACATATCTTGAAAAAGTGCTTCTTCCCAAGATCTTCAAGTTATCGAAGCCTACCCGAATTTGGAGTGCCGGCTGCGCTAGTGGGGAAGAGCCTTATTCCTTGGCTATTTTGGTTCATAAAGTCCTTGGGGAAAAAATATCTGATCATCCTGTAACAATTTTTGCTTCTGATATCGACAAAGATGCGCTATCAACTGCTGCAAAGGGCGAGTATTCCCAAAGGCAGCTAAGTAACCTGAGTACAGACTTAGTGGACCGATTTTTTACAAAAGAGGGAGAACTTTACAAAGTTCGCAATTCTGTGAGACAAATCATTCATTTTCACGAGTTCGATTTAATGGCTCCTTCTGTGCACCTGAATCTAGATCTTATTTTATGCAGAAACGTAATGATCTATTTTTCAAAGGAAAGTCAACAACAAATTCACATGAGCTTCTATAAGGCTTTGAAATCTGACGGTTACTTTATTACTGGAAAATCAGAAATCTTAAGCGGTGAACCAGCGGCAAAATTTCTAGCGGTGGACCAACAAGTTAGAGTTTATCAAAAACCCAGCAAGTAAACGAATCGTCAAAATACTTGCTTTCAAATATGTCTCTTAAGGTCTGAGTGTCTGATTAAAGACACACTCTACCAAATTACCTAATTTGTCTCAGATTGTTGTATTAGATCTGAAATTCGCGAAGGTGCAGATTCGACCTTAGGTGAAAAGGCAATGTCATTTGATAACGATCAATATAGGCAATTATTCATAGATGAGGCAAAAGAGCATTTAGATACAATAACTAAATCAATGTTGATTTTAGAAAAAGAACCCGAAAACCAAGAGGTTATTAACATGCTTTTTAGGGCAGCTCACACGTTAAAGGGTTCGTCAGGAATGATGGGCTTCAAAGACTTTCAAGAGCTCACTCATAACATGGAAGATATCTTTGATGACATGCGAAAGGGCAATCGACCCTCCTGTAATCTCATCACAGCTCTTCTGGAATGTTTAGATGCCTTATCACAGCGACTTGAAAACATACAAAATAAAGTCGATGGCGACATTGAAGTTGAACAATTCAAAGATAAGTTGCAAAAGGCTAAGTCTCAACTGCAAATCTTGCAACCACAAAAGGAGAATGAAAGTAAGCAATCAGCGCTTGAAAATAATAGGCTTGATTTTAACGAAAACGAAAAAGAGTTAATCAGTAAGGCTGAAAATGCCGGCGAACAATGTTTCATAATTAATTTCAAATTTGCAGACGATTGCAGTTTCAAGACTATTCGGGCAAGTATGGTTTTGGACAAGATTGCTGAAGTTGGGAGAATAGTGAAGTCTGTTCCAGCAAGTGAAGAATTTGACGAGCAGAAGCTCAGCCAGGGCTTTAAAATGGCTGTTACTAGCAAGCTTGACGAAGAAACAGTCGCAAAAAGCGCTAAGAGCGTTCTTGAGGTAGAGAGTGTAAGCATTTCAGCTTACAACACATTTGTTCCCCCTGTCAAGAAGACTCTTGATGGCCTTTTGACTGAGAATAATTACGTCATAACTGTTGAAAATAAAAAAATTGTCAAGGTCCTTCAGGACCAGGCGGCTACTCAAACTGTTCGAGTAAAGTTTGATCAGCTTGACAAATTGATGAATTGGGTAGGTGAACTTGTTATCAACAAAATCGCCCTTCTTCAAATAACCTCGGATAATCGAAACGACCAATTGAAGCATGTTACAGAAAACATTGATCGGTTAACCGCTGACTTGCAAGATCTTGTAATGGAAGTCCGAATGGTGCCCGTCAGTCAGGTATTCGACAGGTTTCCGCGTTTGGTTAGAGATCTTTCGTTAAAAAAAGGAAAGAAAATTGATTTGGTTATGGAGGGAAAGGACATTGAAGTTGACAGGACAGTATTGGATGAAATTGGTGAGCCGTTAATTCATTTGCTTCGAAACAGCGTTGACCATGGTGTGGAAATTCCTGAAGATAGAGTGAAAATAAACAAAAATGAAACTGGAACGATTAAGCTTTCGGCTCAGAGAAATGGCAATCAAGTAATTATAGAAATCCAAGACAATGGGGCTGGAATCGACCCTGAGAAACTAAAGGAGTCAGCTCTCAAGAAAGGTTTTGCGAGTCAAGCGGAACTGGAAAAAATGAATAAGGAACAGTTAATCAACCTCATTTTCCTCCCTGGATTTTCAACTGCAAAAGTGGTTACTGAAACAAGCGGCAGAGGCGTCGGAATGGATGTTGTAAAGACGAAAATCTCCGCGTTAGCCGGTACCGTTCATATTGAAAGCCAAGTTGGCCAAGGAACTAAAACAACAATTAAACTTCCTATCACACTTGCAATTATTCAAGCGATTCTTGTTAAGGATACTACTCAGACATTTGCTATTCCTACAAGCCAAGTTTCAGAAATTGTTAGAGTCAATAAAGCCGATGTTAAGTCGCTTGGAAAAACTAACGCCATAATAGTCCGAGATCGCGTAATTCCCATGGTTCATCTGCATCAGCTTTTGGGTCTTCCAGATTCAAACGAAGATGAGCTTGAACTTCTCATAACTTATCTTGGAGACGAAAATACGAAAATGGGTATTGTGGTTGATTCAGTCCTGCGGCAACAAGACATCCTGGTAAAGTCATTGAACGAAACGTTTGCTGGAGTCAAAGGCATAAGCGGAGCAACAATCCTAGGTGATGGTCAAGTTGTGTTAGTTTTGGATGTGGGGCAATTGGTGAATAAAGGATACAAAAGAGCCTAAAAAGATAGAATCGTAACTTCTGCCTACTGCCAATGCTCAAAGTAAATAGGAACTTCCCCACAATCCACTGTTTTGGGCAACGTCGCTTGGAAAAGTTTTCTTTGAAGGAGACGGAAACAATCGTGCATAGTTGAAAATAACTTATTCTGAATGCGAACTTGCAATTCATAATTTATTTATTTATGCGAGACTACCTTTCCAAAGGTATCACAATGGTCACGGTGCTTTTAGCTGACGATTCAGTGTACATGAGAAATTTGCTAAAGAGTCTTCTTTCTGAATCTGAGTACGAGGTTGTAGCTGAAGCTTCAAATGGAGATGAAGCTATCAGTCTCTATGAGAAAGTTAGACCTGATATTGTTTTGATGGATATAGTTATGGATACTGGGCAAGTTACGAGAAGTGGACTTGATGCTCTCGAAAAAATAGTTTCAATTGATTCTAAAGCTAAAGTAATAATATGCAGCGGCCTGGATCAGCAGTCACTGATTAATAAGTCAATGGAATTAGGTGCCAAAGCATTTGTCACTAAACCAATTGAACCTGAGAAACTATTTGAAACTTTAGCAACGTGTTCTGACTTGCGCATACTCAGTGAAATGGGAAATATTGGTGCAGGTCGGGCTGCAACGGTTCTGTCCAAGTTGGCCAAACAACCTATACAAATTGAATTGCCTAAACTGGAAACTGGTGCACCGCACCTTATAACCAGGCTTTACGGTGCACCGGATAGACTGGTTACTGCTGTTCATATGCGTCTTCAAACAAAACCTGATTGTGATGCTTTACTTGTTTTTGAGCCTACCGAAGCCATAAAAATCGCCGATATAATGACAGAAAAATTAAGTCATGCCACTCCCGAAGTGGAAGAGTCGGCAGTGAAAGAAATGGGATCTAACATGATATGTGCTTTTTTCAGCGCGATTGCTGACTTCTCTGGTTTGACATTTGTTCCTTCTGAACCGTGTGTTGTGACTGATTCGTTTGAATCCATAATAGATGTTTTTCTTGCTAAACAAGCGATGACGGCCAAAGCAGCTTTGGTTTTTCAAACACTTTTCAAAAGAGAGCATAGTTCCATAAACGGATTCTTTCTTATAATTCCAAGTCCTGAGTTTCAAAAACAACTTATTGAAGCGGGCAAGAGATGGCTTAACCCAGATGACATCCCATTTATGCCACAACAATGAAAGCTAGAATAGCCTATAAAACAATTTTGCAAGAATTTTAACAGCTTCTTGGTGAGATTGAAGTAAGTACCAAGTAATTCAGTTTTTGTAAAAACCTTTTTTGTTTTCATTTCTTTGAAATAGGTTAAAATCGAAGTTCAGAGTAAAGCCTGATTCACAAGATTTCTTATGATCTTTATTCGAGCAAAGCATTGGAAAATAAGTTGACTAGCGGCTTTGGTTTTCTTTTTTCATAAGCAACGATTTCAAAGGAGTCGTAACTGAATATGGTTTGTTGATTATTGACGTTCAATGAAGCAATGTGAATCAGTCACAATTCGGAATATTCCGTTATTGGAAGGTAACTTTATTGTTCTTTTAAGTCTTTAATGTTAAGGAGAGGCGATTTGGGAAGTGGAAAATAGTGAAGTAAAATCTGAGAACGCTCGAAACCTTATTCTCAGCTACAACAATACAGTGTACTATGTTAATAGTGTCAACGTTCAAATCAAAGACGGGATCGACAAGCTCAAAGCTATTTTTCATGCCAAACGCGCAGGCGATGAAGCGCCTCAGGATTTAGACATTGAAATAAGCCAAGGCATCTACGACATACTATTGGAGTACGCGAGATTGGATAAGTTTGACTTAATCATGGTATTGCAAATAGCAGGGTCCAAAACACAATGGTGCATCATGAGCGAAGACTGGCTAAAGAACCAATCTGATAAAGATGGAAGAGACGAATACATAGTTTGATTTTGTGATATCAGCATTTTAATGCTAGTCAAGATAAGAATTCAGAATCCATACTGGCTTTTCATAAGCAGTTTATAACTCCTTTGCGATAACAATAGCCAAACAAGCGTCCTAGGTGAAAATGAATGGCAAATGTAAACAATCAATCAGGCTTGACAGAAGAAATCCAGATGCTGACATTCACACTTGATAACGTTTTATATGGCGTCAATGTGCATCAGGTTCGTGAAGTAAAAAACTTTGAAGGAGTCACTCCTGTCCCATATGCCCCTGACTATGTTAAGGGAGTTACGAATCTGCGAGGCGAAGTAATCCCAGTAATAGATCTTCGGAAACGTTTTGGATTAATCGGGTCAAACGACGAAAACACAAACATCATGATCATAGTTCAAGATAAACACCCTGTTGGTATAATGGTTGATTCAGTTATGGAGGTTCTTACCCTTCCAAAAAAGGACATCGAAGCGAACCCTGAAAGCTTAATTGTAGACAAATCCGAAGCAGTCTTGGGCGTAGCTAAGCACGACAAAGAACTCATTATCCTGCTAGATTTCTTGAAAGTGGCATCAAAAAACTCGGGAGATATGAAAAATTCTAGAGGTTTTCAAATTCAAACACAGAACCAACCAAAACCGTAAAGCAGACATCATTTATCTCTTCGCTTTTTCATGCTTCTAATTTGTGGTTTTTATGAGGCAAATCAAGCTACTTATTGTTGACGATTCTTTGTTTATGCAGAAGATTCTTTCAGATTTATTGCAATCAGACGAACAGATATTAGTTGTAGGCACAGCAAGGGATGGAGAAGAAGCCCTCTCGAAAATTGGTATTTTGCGTCCTGATGTTGTGACAATGGACATAGAAATGCCGCGAATGGATGGGCTGACTGCTGTTAAAAGGATAATGGAGACTGATCCAGTTCCTGTTGTAATAATTAGTGCTTTAACACAAAGTGAAGCCCGGCTTACTTTGAAGGCATTGGAATATGGCGCTGTTGACTTCGTGTCTAAACCATCAGGAAAAGTATCGCTTAACATGGAGGTAGTTAGAGATCAGATCATTTCAAAAATCAAGTATGCTGCTTTCGCCAATATTACAAGCACTAGGACCAAAGTCCATCAACCTTTGAGTGCGTCAAACAAAAGCTGCGACAGGATAATATCAATAGCTTCTTCAACAGGTGGTCCACCTGCACTTACTCAGATTTTAAAGTCACTTCCTGCGGACATACCACCTATCTTGATTGTTCAACATATGCCTAAAGGTATGACGAAGATCTTCGCAGAGGGGCTTAGTGAAAAATGCAAATTTGACGTAAAGGAAGCTGAAGAAGGAGACAAGATTCAGGAAAATTTAGCGTTGGTTGCTCCTGGAGGTTTTCATATGGTCGTAACTAAAGAGAAAAGAATTGGTTTAACAGTAGGCCCTCCAGTTAATTATGTGCGTCCTTCTGCTGATGTTACCATGATTTCTATGGCCGAAAGATATGGATTTAAAAATATAGGCGTTGTTTTGACTGGCATAGGTATAGATGGAGCTAAAGGAATTAAATCCATCAAAGAAAAGGGTGGATTTACAATAGCTCAAGATGAAGAAACGAGCGTTGTGTTCGGTATGCCTAAAGCTGCCACTCAAACGGGCTGCGTTGATTTAGTTGCTCCTTTGGGGTTGATTCCAAAGGAGATACTGAAAGCATGCAACTAATTTCCTTATTGATTTAGAATAATTACGCTTGCTTCATAATTTACTTATAACTAAAAATGCACAACAAGGTGTAAATTAACTTTAATGGAAAGTATCAAAATGACCGATGAAACCCGCGAAAAACGTAATCCAGATTTGGAAAAACAGTTAGAGAAACTTGAAAGAGAAAACAAACGCTTGCAAGGGGAGAACAAAGACCTGAGAAAAGAAATTATTGAGGTCCTTCAAGATGCCATAGCAGGTGCCGAAAAAATTAGTGCAAGTACAGATGAAACTATTCAAAATGCTGCCAAAGCTGCAGATCTTGCGTATCAAGCAGAGCAATCAGCCAAAAAAGTTGCCGAGTTGTCATTGGGCGCAAGCGATATCGTTAGTAAAGTTAGTGCCAACGCAAAGAGCGTTGGAGATGTCGCTAATAAAGTAGCTGCAAACGCGGAAGGTGCTACCAAATCAACTTCAAAAGTAGTTGAGATGGGGAAACAAGCAGCAAACGTTTCAAACCAAATGGCAATCGGTATGCAACAAGTGAGTAGTGCTTCTCAGCAGGTTTCCACGGGTGCACAAAAACTAGCTGATTTATCGCAAAACGCTGCCAGAAGCACTGAAGCATTGAAGAAAGTTATGGATGATGCAGGAATGATTGCAAAGGAAGCTTCAGCCGTTACTGAGGATGCTTTGAAGAAGTCAAGAGACGCTAATGATCAAGGTCAGAAAGGACTTGTAGCGATAGAGAATATTAAAAATAATATTACCCGCGTTTCAGATGCTGTCACATCGATGGTTAATTCCGTCGAACAAGTTGGCCAAATGGCTAGTTCCGTTTCAGATATTGCTAGTCAAACAAACATGTTAGCATTAAATGCTGCAATTGAAGCCGCTAGAGCTGGTGAAGCAGGAAGAGGTTTCGCTGTAGTTGCTGATGCAGTGAAAGGCTTAGCCGGGCAATCAAAGGTGGCGGCTGGATCTGCTATCAATCTAGTAAAAGGAATTAAAGAAGCAGGCATTCAGACGAGCAATATCACACAGCAGTCGCAAGCTGGCGCAACTGAAGGTGCAAACGTAGTTTCAGGGGCTATAAAAGAATCTGAAGGCATAGCGAAAATAATGGGCGAAATGACAAGTAAAGTCAACAATCTAGCAAACGGTGTTGATCGAGGACTTGATGCAATAGCTACGGTTGTTAAAACAATTGAAGAAGTTGCAAGCATCGCGGAAGAAAGTTCATCTGCGTCTGAAGAAGCCTCTTCAGCAATTGAAGAGCAAACAGCTGCTTCAGAGGAAATGGCTGCAATAGCTAAAGATGTTTCTAGCACTGCGGAACAAGTTGCAAAGATAACTGAAAACGTCGTTGGCGAGGCTAAAGAAATGGCCGAACTCGCTTTGGGTGTGGTAGATGACGCTGCAAAAGTTGAGAGCTCAGCCAAAGAAATATTGTCTGAAGTTGAAATTGTAGGAAGAAATTCAAATACCGTGGTAACAGAAGCAACAAGGATGGCAGAAATAACAGAGAAAATTAAGAATGATCTTCAAGAACTTATAGAACACCGCACAAAGGTACTCAACACTTACCTTGAAAAAGATGCAAGCAACTAATTTCTTTTCTTTTTTCAAATAAGGCTTTGAACAATTTTGATAATGAAGTTTTGAAACTCTGGCGCCAAAATTTTGTGTATAAACTTTGAGACATACAAGCACTTTTCTGTTTTAAGAACTATCATCATTTGACCTGAAATGACTCAAGAAACAGTAAAGCAAGAGCCTCCACAAATCTCCTCTTCACCCGAAATCAAACAAGTTGAAAAGAAAAAACAAGTTTCAGTCCAGGAACTTGTTGAGTCTTTGAAAAGCACGGCAGATGACATAGGTCAAATTAGCGAACTTAGCTCAGAAGAAAAGATATTGGTTACCCAATTTTTCTCCTCCCTTCTTAAACTGATGACACCTATTGCCCCTTCAATTGAAGTGAGCCAACTGTCACTCCCTGCTCAACTTGGTGACGTGGTTCAAGCGCACATTGCACCAACAGGGCATTTGATGTTACAGTTTGAAGATGGTCATGTTGAACTCAAAGATTTAAGCGAAGCAAAGAACCGGGATCTTATGACGGTTGTTGTTGGTGATATTGTGCCAAAATTCAAGAGTTTAACAAGCGCTCAGAAACGGAAGCTAGAGAACCGGATTAAAATGCTTTCGAGTGTAACGAAGGAAATTCAGAAGAGTTCTGATTCTCTTTCAGCAGCCCTGCCGGATGGTCAATAATTTTTTTCTTTAGGCGCTAAACAAATACCCATTTAATTTGGATCATCGGACAGTGGAAGATAAGTCTAAGTTACTCAATATTTGACTTTGGCATCTTTCTGGTTATATTACAAGATTTTGAACGTTATTTTGTGTTACATCAATTTAGAATGATTAGTCTTTTTAAAAAGCGGAACGCTATTTGTTTACTGCTTAAACTACTCAAAAAAAATACATTTATTGATTTAGAAATAGCCAATCATTTTCATCGCAATAACAGCTATTGAAATTGCTGCGACAAGAAATATTAGTTTTTTTGATTTAAACAATGAGTTTGATGTTGCTTCTCCTTCTTGGAATTCGTATTCCTTTATCTCTTTTGTGTTAGAATTTATCTGCACTTTAGCGGTTAACCTTTGATACATCATTTCAACAACGTATAATTCCCCATCAAGTGAAACCTTCATCGGCAACCAGCTTCCTTTGTACCCTAACCGTTTCAAGAAGTCAACTGTCATAGCCGTTGCATTTTCGGCATCAAATCTTGAAACTTCTGTTGTGACTGCAGACATGAACCTTCGAAGAGGAATTGGTTCTGGAAGGTATTAGGATTTATGAATCGTGAAACCATATTTCCGATAAACGTGAAGTAGCAAGTAAGAAAATGCCTTAAGGATGCAGAAAAAAATAGTTTACGGCGTTGGTATCCCTGGGTTCGGCTGCTGAGTTTGATTAAATAATTGAGTAGTTTGATCCGAGAGTTGACGTGTAAGATTCTCCATTTGGCCGTAATACGGATTTGTTGCATTATTGGCTGTCTGTTGTGCTATAGTTACACTGTAATTTATAACGATGCAACAAAGCACGACAGCTGCAGTTACCAACATTAAAGTCGCTACTGAAGTTTGCAATGATTCCTTCTCCCAAACAAACCACTGCCCCAAAAAGTTAAATAGCTTATTCCATTTTTCGCATTATATCCAATCTTGAGTATGTATTAAGAGACGATAAAGCAGACTTGATTGACTTTTATGCGCAAAGGTAACCTGCGCTTGCCGAAAAACGTATGCGCACAATTTTTTAATTAGATTTCCATGTTTTGCAGTAAGAATAAAGGTGACTTATCAAAAGAATAATAAAGGTTATCAGCCGAGCTAGCAACGTCTTGAAGGAGGAAAAATCACCGTTGAAGCTAATTTACGTAGCAATAGATGGAATGGGCGATTTACCAAACAAAACTTTAGACAACAAAACACCGCTAGAAGCGGCTGAGACCCCCAATATGGACGCTCTTGCCGCCAGCGGCAAAACAGGTTTGATGTACACGGTGAAGAAAGGAGTTGCGCCTGAGAGTGATGTGGCTGTTATTTCGCTCTTAGGATATGACCCGTTCAAGTGCAGCACAGGGCGAGGCGTCATTGAAGCAGCCGGGGCCGGCCTAAAAATGAAGGACGGCGATTTGGCGTTGAGATGCAACTTTGCGACATTAGGCCAGGGAAAAACCATACTTGACCGCAGAGTCGCAAGAAGCCTAAGCACTCAAGAAGCTACTGAACTGAGTAAAGCAGCCAATGAGCAGGTCAAACTTGACTCTTATCCTGCGTCCTTCGAGTTCAAGAACATGTTGGGTCATAGGGCAGTTCTGCTGATAAAAAGCAGTGCGAAGCCACTTTCAAGTAATATAACGAACAGCGATCCAGCCTACAAAATCGTGAACGGCATCGGCGTAGCTGAGACCAATGTTGACATGGTTCTTAAAACCTGCGAACCCACAGACAAAACGGAATCTTCAAAGGTTTCTGCGGGACTCGTTAACGAGTTTATCGACAAAACCCACAAACTATGGGACAAACACCCCCTAAACATGAAACGAGCGGCTGAGGGAAAGCTAAAGGCAAACGTCGTGTTGACGCGTGACGCCGGGCATTTGCTTCCCAAATTCTTCAACATAGACGAACACTATCACGTTGACTTCGCAGCATTAGCCGACATGCAAGCTGAGAGGGGCATTGCGCAGTTAGCTGGTATGGATTCCATGCTTCTTCCCCCTCCCTCTGGAAACCTTCAGAAAGATTGCGAAATAAGAGTCAAAACGTTACTTGACATGCTACCAAAGCATGACTGCTTCTACATTCACCTGAAAGGTCCAGATGAGCCGGGGCATGACGGCAACTGCATATTGAAAACCCAGATTATTGCAGCCATTGACAAGTACTTTTTCGGTCCATTGCTTAAGCAGATTTCTTTAAAAGACAACCTTATCTGCATAACTGCCGACCATGCGACGCCATGCGCCCTAAAAGTTCACAGCGACACGCCGGTTCCCATTTTGATTTCAGGCAACAAACTAAGCACCGGCAAAGCAATAAAGTTCTCAGAGAGGGAATGTGCAAACGGAAGCTTAGGCATACTTGATCGCGGTTGCGAATTGATGCCAAGACTGATGGAGCTTATCAAGAAATAGCTTGAAACTGCTTTCGGCAATCTTTCCTTTGATGGGTATTTGCATAGAGGAAGAACTGCTTGCTTTATTGCCTCGTCGATTTTGAATTTTCCCCTTTGTGAAATGCTTTGTGCGATGTTGCTTTGAGCATGTTTCTTGCCTCAGCCGTCATAAGTCCTGGCACATCAAAGTATACTGGATAAATCTGCAACCATGTGCCTTTAATAAAAAGCATCATCTAAGGTAGTGAATAGGGGAAAATTATGGCTTACACTCGTGATGGAAAAGAAACTTTTGAAGTCTCCTACCCTATTGATGCTATTTGGCAAGCAATCCCCAAAGTAATCGCTAAGCTGGAGTGGAAAGTGGAGTCGGCCGACTTAGCTACTCATCACGTCAAAATCAAAACAAAAGGTGCCTTCTTATCCTACGGATCAAAAATGGAAATTAGTTTGACAGCCGTAGATGAAAAAACCACAAAAATGTCCATTACTGCAGAGACTCCTGTAACAACGATAACAGCCATGGCTGACTACGGCAGAACAAATGAACGCATCAACGTGTTCATCGCAACCATAGGAAAAATAATGGAAAGCAGTTAACGCTCTTTCTACTCCAATATTTGTGAACGTTTGAATGCAATCCAAGCTACGACCAGCAGGCCTGCGATATATGCTGCCGCTACCGCCGTTGCCCTAAGCGCAATCAGCGACGTTGGCTCCGTGTACACGAGTCCTGCGGTTGGTATCGATCGTTCGCCTACTCTTACCGCAGTGATGTTTAGTTTGTAATATGTGACGTTTGCTGAAGGATAGAGTCCATAGTTGACTATGTTGGGACCTATGTTATCTGTGCCAGAACTCACGGTGATGTTGGTTCCCAGTATGTTGCCACTGGCACCCGTTCCAGGGAAATAGTTAAGCACGGGGGATGGACCAGCGAACTCGTTTATTATTGGCGCGGAAAAGAAGAAGGCTAAAAACAAAATTATGACTGCTATGACCGTCACAATTGTGTTTTTGGAGATTGTTCCCACGGCAAAAAGCAAGGCTACCCAAATGAAGGTGCTGATTAAGCTTCCGAGCACAATGACGGGCATGTACTGGAGGCTGTTTTGTGGACCATAAATGACGAGTGAAGCGGCTGTTGTGTAACCGTACAAGATAATGTATGAAATGAGCAAAACTATGAAGGTTCCGAAGAGCTTACCTAAGAAGATCATTGTTCGTGAAACGGGTTTAGTCACAAGTGGCACGATACTTCCGGTTTCGAATTCACTTGAGAAGGTATTTACTGCTGTTCCGATTGCGAAGAGCAAATAGACAAATCCTGATCCACCGAATGTTATCGCATAAGTTGGGTTAGCAGTTATCTTTTCGCCTTGTGAAACGCTGAGCGCGAGAGGTAACACAAGAATTATCGTAGAAATGATAAATACGAGCGATAGGATGAGAATGAATTTTTTCTTTCGAATATTCCAAAGCATCTCGTAACGTACTATTGCCCAAAACCTCGCGAACCAGCTTGGGCGATTGTTCCTTGGATTCTGCGAAATCGTCATTGTGGTTTTCCTCCTTTATCTTTAGTCACGAGCTGGATGAATATGTCTTCCAAATTAGCGTTTTTTTGACTCATGCCCACAATAACTCCCCCAGCGCCAGTTATCGCTTGGGAAACCTGTGCTCTCACGTCATTGTAAGTGTTCACCTGAACAAGCAAGGTACTGTCGGTCTTCCATGTGCCGGAAACAAACCCTAAGCTCTTCACCGCTGCAATAACTGGAGCAGAAAGATCAACCAATTCTATATGCATCATTGCTTGTCCCAGTTGATGCCCAATATTTTGGGGCGTATCAGAAACCAACATTGTCCCATTATTGATGATTGTAACATGGTCGCATAATTGTTCAACCTCAAAAAGCAGATGCGAAGAAAGAAAAACAGTCATGCCTTCTTTAGAAATCGCTTTTACAAGCTCCCGAACTTCTACCATGCCAACGGGATCTAAGCCAATGCTGGGCTCATCTAAAACCACCAGTTCAGGGTTATTCAAAAGCGCTTGCGCGATGCCAATTCTTTGCTGCATCCCCTTGCTGTATTTTCCGATAAGGTCGTTTTCTCTTCCCTTTAGACCCACCATTTCAATAAGCTTGGGAATTTGATCTATTCTTTGCTGCTGCGTCATCCCGTACATCCGGCCGTATATATCAAGCAGTTCCGAACCTTTGAGGTGCTTCGGGAATTTGGGCAACTCAGGCATGAAACCAACCTTTAACCGAGAATCAGCATCGTCTGTATGAACTTCTTGTCCTAAAACTTTGACCGTACCAGAATCGGGTCTGAGAAGTCCAACTATGATTTTTATGGTTGTGGTTTTGCCTGCGCCGTTTGGACCTAGAAACCCATGGATCGTGCCCTTTTGCACTTTAAGGTTAAGCTTGTTTACAGCTGTTAAGGAATCGAAACATTTTGTCAGGTCGGAGGTTTCAATTGCGAAGTCCAACGCAGGCGCTTCCTTTCTGGGTGTTAGTTGGTAAGTAGATTTAAGCTTTGAGTTCTCGGATGATTCTTTCAATGGTTGGTTTGAACGGCTATGTCACGGTACATGAGCATCGCCATTACAAAGTAGAGAACAAACGCTCCAATGAACCCGCCAGCCATCCCGTAAGAAATGCCGTTTATGGCAAAATTTGACGCTACAAAACGGGCGCCGTTGACGAAGGCCGAAAGCACAAAAACGAAACTGACCAACGATAGGATTCTGAATAAGTTGCCTTTATGGACTGTAAGCGCCAAGTTCACCGCACCCACCGCTATTACCATCATGTCGATAAGGAAGTGGCTGGCTAAAAGCAAGTTACCACCAGTTAGAGCATAACTTAGTGCATCGGTGAATGAGCCACCGCCTGCTGGAAAATGATTCGTCGGGAAAGTAACAAGTAGGTTTAGCGCCATTCCCACAAAGAACTGAGCTAAAAACAATGCGAAAAGCACCGAAAGCGTCATTGACAGCGCGCCTCGCTCCATTTTAGCAACCAAAAAATCACCATTTCCAGAGTGAGCACCGAAGGTTATAAGACTTCTCAGCCCCATACCCCTTCTAAAGTTAACAGTGAATTGCATGAGCCCTAATCATGGACCAATTAACTATAAAGACAGAACCATAGGCATTCTCACCTTGACAGTTGCCCAACTGCTAATCGGAACCATACACCTCATGATCGGGTTAGGACTTCTTGGCATTAAAATAGTGAACAATCAAGGAAGTCTATCTTACGATATTTACACAATAGCCTTTGGAAGCTTGATTCTGGTTTTCGCTGTTTACATTTGGCGTGGCAAAAAAGCTGGGTGGATCGGCACCTTAGCGGCTTTGTTGTTTGTCATAGTGGCGGATTCGTTAACTGTTTTGAATTTGCCCAGTATTCCAGGAATTCCATCGTTTGCTGCGCCCACCGAGATAGCTTACAGTATCATTGTGATAGCTTACCTGTCGCTGCCTCGTGTGAGAAGAAAATTCGTTGGTTAGGCTCCGTTTTTTGGCTTTGGCTTCATCTAGTTATGGGCGTAAACTTCTGCTTCTCCGCTTTCAATGGCGGCCAAGATTCGTTGCGCCGCATACTCGGGCGCATCGGCTTTGCTGAAGGCTTCCTTTGCTTCAGGGGATTCTTCGTGCTCCTGCAATGATGGGTCTTTGATGGTGTTTTTCTCGAAGTCGGTCAGCGTTACGAACGGGTAAACAGCGCTTACAACAATCTTGTCTTCTGCAAGTTCTGCTCTTGCTGTTAGGCTTATGTGAGCCAACGCCTTTTTCAGACCCGAGTAAGGTCCGTTGTTTGGGAGGATCATCAATGCTGTTCCCGAGCTAACGTTGACTATTGCTCCGCCGCCCTGTCGACGCATGATTGGGATGGCTTCTTTCATGGCGACCAATGGTCCGACAACGTCTAAATTAAAAATGTGATGGAAGATTTCGATATCCGTTTTTTCAACGGGGGTGTCATATCCTTGACCAGCGTTGTTGACCAAAATATCTATTCTTCCGAAATGTTCGGCAACTTTTTTGATCATGCTTTTGATGTCGGATACCTTGGACATGTCGGCGGGAACTGCGATGGCTTCAGGCAGTTCTCTTGCGAGCTTTTCAAGTTTGTCTTTAGAGCGAGCGACGAGGGCGAGTTTGACTCCTTTGCTGGCTAACAGTTTTGCTGTAGCTAATCCGATTCCGCCTGATGCGCCTGTTACAATTGCAACTTTTCCTTTGACATCCATAAAGAACCACTTAGCTTATGCGTTTGAGAACTTCAGCTGGATGTTTAGGTGGGGACTGTGGGAAACCGTTCTTTGGGTAGCCGAAGATAATTGCCGCGTGAACTTCATGGTCGTCAGGGACTCCTAGTTCCGCCTTGATTTTCTGTTCATTTGCCAACGCCACAGCAGTGCCTATCCAGCAGCTTCCGATTCCCAGTGAGTATGCGGTAAGCATCATGTTTTGAGCTGCCATGGTGCAGTCGTAGATTCCGAAGCGGCTTTTGGCGCCTGACACGTAGATGAGGAGTGGCGCGTCATAGAAAATGTTGTATTTTGGGTCTGTTAGACTCTTCTTTAAGGCGGACATTGCCTGGTTGCCTGCATCAGGCAGAGTTCGAAGTAACGCGGGTTTTGCAATATCTGAGAGACGCTTCATCTCTTCTTTGTTAGTTATTATTGTGAATTTCCACGGTTGAATGTTAATTGCTGAAGGGGCATATGTTGCGGCTTCCAGCATCGTTTCAATGGCCAATTCGGGAACGGGGTTATCCTCGTAACTGCGGATCGCCCGCCTCGATTTGATTGCTTCTAAAACATAGTTTTTAGGCATCAGATTTCGCCATCTACAGGGATATTAGCGTTTTATAAAAAGAGTTCTGCTCAACGATATTTATGGTTAAATTAGATGAAGATTGGTTGCTTGTGGTCCTAGTTAGGTGTTCTTGTGTGTGTACAAGCCGACCGGTCGGGTCAATGTCGGTACACTTTGACGGTACAGTTTGTCGGTACACTTTGCATGTACGTTCAGCGGTCAGCAATCGACAAATGCGTTGACATTTTATACCGAGGGTTCACTGGAACCGTAAGGTTGACTTTTTTTGCAGAGTACTCATGTACGCAGGTAAGCTTTCAATACATTGAATTTCTCGGCCAACTAAGGCCTCCAACTCAAGCCAAAACCCTATGTCAACCTTAATCTTAGCCCGCTCCAAATCACGTTTCAAACGTAAAGTCCCTTCCTTGCCACGCCTGTCAAAATCCAATAAAAGAACCACAGCTCCGACACCCAGGTTTTCTATTTCCACGGTGGCTTCAAGAAATGATTTGCCGCCCGTCTTAATCGTGACCACTTTTCCTTCAATACCTAGCTCGTGCAGGGCTTGAACGTCTTTTTTACCCTCTACAACTATAGGCTTGCCCTTCAAAGCGTCTTCCGCCAGCTTAGCTACAAACGCTTCAAGTTTTTCCTGTTTTTCTTTGAGCCTAGTTGACAACGCTTCTACCTTGTGATCCTCGCTTGCCGCACGGTTTCCAAGCAGTCCATGGCTTCCTTATTGTTCGCGAAATAGCGCCGCACTGGCTCCAACACTTCTGCAAGCTCTGATGCAACTCCATTTTTCAGGTCCATCGGATGCAGTTTGCCTTCTGCATAAGCAGATTCCAGTTCCTGGAAGCTTTGGAACTCAACGTTTCCCCCAAACTTGGTTGGGCGCTCGATTCTGAACACTGGTTTCTCGCGGAAAATAATGTATTTGCAGATATCTATGATTGGATTGAACTTGATTGTTCTCTCTGGACAGAAAGCCTTCGCCATCTTCTGCTTAATTTCTTCGGGTGTGTCGTAGATGAATATGCATGTCTGCGGTTTGCTCTTGGACATCTTCGCTGAAGCCACAGCTTCCTTTTCCTGTCCTTCAGGAATCGGCCAAATCTTAGGCTTTTCTAAACCCTGTAGCAAATGATGGTGGATGCAGACGGGTTTCCAGCAGCCAATTTTTTCCCCGATTTCTCTTGCAACCATGTTAGCTTTGCGTTGATCCATGCCCAGTTGGCAGATCTTAACTTTCATCTGGAAAATATCAGCGACTTGCATGGGCGTGTAGAGGTAGTCTGAAACGTAGTGGGCTTCCGCTTCTTGTCTTCCTGCAATTTCAAGGGTTCGGGTGGTTCTGGCGATCGTCAGGTTTTTTGCGATTATGACTGTTTTAGCCCAGTAATCAATGTCTTTGTAGAGCTTGTCGGAGTAGATGAATTCTACTTTGTCGCCGGGTACGCCGAGGCTGAGCCAAGAATGCCTGAAAAGGTCTGCGGCTTTGCGGATGAGAGTCAAGTCGCCGCCTAACTTGTTGTTTAACCATGCATGCCACGTAGACAAATACGCTTTAAAGTGGACGCCTGCCTCAGCGAAGTCTTTCATTTTGTAAGCGCAGATAACTCCCGTTCCCAAATGTGCCAGACCCGACGGTTCCCAACCGTTGTATGCGACAGGATGCTCTTCGGCCTCCAAAAGTTCGCGCAGGTCTTCTGGGGTAACGACTTCTTCTGTTGGTGGTCGGCAGATAAGCTCAATCTTCTTCTCTAAATCCAATTATCTTCAGCTCAATTTTTTATAGCCTAATAGAGATTGGGGATCTAAGAGCGTCAATACCTACATTCTTGATATTTAGACTCTTTTGAACTCCTAATCATTATGCCCATGTTTTATGGTTTCTAATGCTTTCTGCTAATTAATTAGTTTTGCCGAGCACTTGCAACCCTTGAAGTACTCGTTAATAGCCCTTACCCATTTTAATGGTCTTTTTGATAACGTGTTTCTTAATAGCCTTCATAGGATAACAGCGCGCCATGTTATTTGCAACAAGAAAGGTTTTACATTAAAAATGATAAGAAAAATTATGGAAAATGAATATCCAAGTCAATAACGGTTGTGCCTGCGAACTTGTCAAAATACCTCATGAAATTGGCATTCTTAAGTCCCCATCCTACAATTAAGTCAAAAGGCAAAATAGGCAAGATTTTCCCAAAGTTCCTTATTGCAGCATAGTCATAAAACATTTTTTTCCCATCAGTTCTAACTGCTTTCAAACCCATAATACGCTTGCCTATAGTTTGACCGTTGAAGCCTTCCAGCAGCGTGGAGTAAAGCCAAAGGAGACCAACAATAATGAAAAGCCCTGTGCTCGTTGCAACAGTTAAAAAAGTTTCCATCGACACAGAAAAAACCTCTGGAAAAAGAATAATCGCCGTAATTGCTGATATCAACGCAAAATCAATTACAAAAGCTAAACCTCTCTGTTTAAAAGAAGCGAGTGGCAGATGGCTTACTTTTCTTTGTACATCTGCTACTTCTGCCCAACTTTCTACATCATTGATAACTCTTATTGCGCTTTCTCCAGCCCCGCTTAATTTATATTTGCCCGTTGAGGTTTGCTCAATGAAAATTTCCAACGAGCGAAGGTGAAAACTTAATCTCCCAGTATCAATTTTTAGCAAGTTCATCAATTCAGTGAACGATGCCTCGCCTTTTTCGCTAAGGTTCAGCAGTATTTCTCTTCGCAAAGGATGCGAAAGGATTGAAAGTATCTTCGAAATGTTTTCTTGATCTGCTGCCATGTTTCAAAACCAAGGCTTTAGTGCTTTCTCTAGTTCTACGCCATTCAGATTTAAGACTTATCTTTATGAAAAATTGACTAAAAAGACTAAAGGGTAGCGTAAAACATGTTCCTAATTTTTTCAGCAGCAATTATGTCTATGTAGTCAGGCCGAGACTGGGGCGTTAGTCAAGGCGAAGCGAACCGAAGTTAGTTTATGACAAGGCTGTTTAGTTAACGAAAAGAGCTATAGGTTTCATCTTACTAAGTTTTTATACAGGTCAAAACGATACGCAGTAAGTGAAAAATGTGGATTTTAAGTTCGGCTTAGTGGGTGCAATTCTTTTCGCACTTGGAGGAGCTTACTTACTTTATTATTTTACCAATACAGAGGGGCAATATAATATTACGCGCGTCCTTCCCATCGTCGGCGTTGGCGTCGTTGCTTTTATTTGTTTAATGTTTATCGGCATTGGTCTTTGGTTGATTGTCCAAAGCGGAAAATCTGACAAAGAATAGAACCCTGCTCAGAATGTCCAGGTTTCTTTCAAGGTGTTTTTCTCAGACAGTGGATGCTTGTGCAAAAGATGATCAATGTGGAGCTTATGAGTGCTGTTCAAAATGCCAATCATACATCTGTTTCGTTTATTCATATAAATTAAATATAGCCTAAGCAGTTCGATGTTGTTTGTATACGTGTTTTTACGGGCTGTTTGTCTCCCATGTAACCTAACGCTTAACCGCATAGCTGGGCGTTGCCTTTTGCTTAGCTAAGTTCTCTCGGCATGGGACTTTTTTTCGCCCGTGCCCCGCCTGTTCCATAATTGGGTAGAACCCGATCGTCATGGGTGCAAGATTTGTGTTTCTTGCGTACCTCTGTTGAGTCCGTCGTTATGGGCGCTCAATTTTGGCGAGGCAACAAAAATAGGTGCGGGGGTATTGGTTAAATGTTCCTATGGACTCGCTTGCTTTTTTCAGATTTGACTCTCATCCATCGTAAAACGTTGCTTCATCCGTTTCGTCATCAAGGCAACTCAGGTTTTTTATGCAATTCTATAGGGCGGTTTAATCCTGACAAACCTTAAATTTCAATCGAAACAACTTACCATCAGCGAAGAGTCAGCTTTCATAGAACATGCAAGAGTGGGAATGTTTGCGGCTCTTGAAAAGTGGTTGTAACTTTAGATTAGCCTTCTTAGTCTTCGCTATTTGCTACTTCAGTGTTCTCGTCGGCTTTTTGGTATTGAACTCTTCAAATATGCCCATCCAATGGGATGAAGCTAGTCATCTTGACAACGGGCTCTTTTTGAAACTTGGAATGTACAAGCAATTCTCAAGTAACCTCTTTTATCCGCCGCTTTATGATGTCTTGACCTTTTTATCATTCAGCGTATTTGGTGTAAGCGTTGTTTCCGCCAGGATAGTTGATGCGTTCTTCTCGGTTTTGCTTTTATGGGTAGTTTTTGAGTTCACATCCAAAGTCTATGACAGCAAGACTGCACTGTTAGGATCTGTTTTCTTAGGCGTGATGCCGGGTTACTTTTATGCCTCTCATTTAGCCTTGCTGGACACAGCGATGACATTCTTTTTTGTGCTGGCGATCTTCTTTTTTTACATTTGGCTTCAAACATACAAGGATAGAATGTTAATCCTCATTGGATCAACCGTAATTCTTGGGTTCTTAATAAAATACCAAATTATCGTCGCCGTGCTGGTAATGTTTTTCTGCGTCTTGTTTTTCTGTAGAAGTCAACTTAAAAGGCTTTTTTCAAGAAAAATCTACATTGCACTGATCTTCGCGTTGTTGGCTAGCGTTGCTTATCTGATTTACAGTTTTCAGTGGTACCTTGAAATGTGGCTTAACGTTATGGGAATCAACACCACAGGAGGAACCATACAGCCACTCTATTATCTGACTGAACTGAACAGCATATACCCCACCATTCATCCAATTTCACTTCTAATGTATGCCTTGGGGTTTCTCGGTTTGGGGTTGTTTGCTGTCAGAAGACAAAAGCCCGACAAACTCCTTTTAATCTGGTTCATAACCGTTATCGTCTTCTACACTATCATCACCAACAAAAATTGGCGTTACGCCCTCCCTCTGTTCCCAGTAATAGCGGTTTCAGCAGCGGTCTTCGTCACAGTCACATTTACAAAACTGCTAAGCCTCAACAGAAGAACCTTAGCGAAAATCAGCGCTTCGATACTGATAATTCTTACCTGTCTGTCTCTTTTCTACAGCGTCAACGACGCAGTTTATTGGCTGAACTCTGATAAAGCGCCTTTTGCCTTGGAGAAAGCCGTAGAATATGCCATAGCCCACGATACCGGAAACCAATCGATAACGATTCTTTGTCCTGACAACTACTTCAGCAAAGGAATTGTGGATTTTTATCTTCTGAAAGACGGGGGATCCCAAATCCATTCGTACACTTATCCTTGGTCAAGGATCATAGATCCCACCTTCAACATCACAATTCTAATCAGTCGATGCAAAGAATACAACGTGAAATTTCTGTTCACAACTGAAACAGGCGGAAACCACCTCGACTACTTCAACTCCACAGTCACCCTCATGGATATTTACACCCAACTATACCGCTCAAACAACTTCACTCATGTTACACCCGAGCAGACTTTTGGCCAATCTCCCATACGCATCTACATACTAAACTTCACAGGTTAAACAAGCAAAGTTCCACAACAATTGCAAAATTCTTTGATTTTTTTGCGGGTAAAGATTTAAGTGTGACCCTTTCATGTTTTATGTGCACGGTGCATTAAATGCCAACTCACGGAAGCTTATCAAAAGCTGGAAAAGTAAGGTCTCAAACGCCGAAAATCACGGCACAGGAAAAAACAGCGCCAAGCCCAAGAAACAGAAACAGACGCAACTACGAGAAACGGACTATCCTGCAAAGGAAAGCCGGACAAAACTGGATGTAAAGCCAGCAAACTGCTTTTTCAAGCGTTAAAGTTTCTTTAGCTTTAGTGTACTTTATTTATCCGTTGACTTAACCATATTTTGGTCCCTTTGACTTTGACGGATAAAGACTTAGCTTTACGGGAAATCATCAACATCCTAAAAGAGAGGCCGCAGGCGACCCGTGACGATTTGAACCGGCTCAAAATGAAGGCGGCAGCTAAATACAAACTTGAAGAAGTCCCGTCGAACTCGGAGCTTATCAGCCTTTTAACACTGCAAGAAATCAAGCAGCTTATTCCTATTCTGCGCAGGAAAACAACTCGAACCATTTCAGGCGTCACTGTTATTGCAACCATGACAAAACCTTACTCTTGTCCGCAGCCTGAACCATGCGCTTACTGCCCAGGCGGGCCATCTCAGGGAAGCCCGCAAAGCTACACGGGACACGAGCCAGCAGCCATGCGAGGCGCCCAAAACAACTTCGACCCCTACCTACAGGTCCAAAGCCGAATTGAACAGCTAACAGCCATCGGGCACAATGTCGACAAAATCGAGTTAATAGTCATGGGCGGCACCTTCCCCGCAACACCCCCAGAGTATCAAACTTGGTTTATCCAACGTTGCCTAGACGCGATAACAGGCAAAGCCTCCGCCAGCCTGGAAGAAGCAAAAGCCAACGCTGAAACCAGCCGCATGCGCAATGTCGGCATAACCGTGGAGACACGCCCAGACTGGGCGAAACAACCCCAAATCGACTCACTTCTAGACATGGGTGTCACCCGCATTGAACTCGGTGTGCAGAACCCCGACGACAGTATCTACCGTTTAGTCGGAAGAACCCACACAGTCTCCGACGTGCAAGAAGCCACCCGCTTTGCAAAGGACGCTGGACTCAAGATCGTGTACCACATGATGCCTGGGCTTCCCGGCTCAAACAGGGAAAAAGACATCGCTGCTTTTAGGAGGGTTTTCGCTGACCCCGCGTTTAAGCCTGACATGGTTAAAATTTACCCTTGTCTCTGCATCGCAAACACAAAAGCTTACGAATGGTATCAAAAAGGCGATTACAAGCCCTACACAACTGAAAAAGCCGCGGAGCTTGTCGCCGATATCAAAAGATTTATTCCGCCATGGATACGGGTCATGCGGGTTCAACGGGATATTCCTTCACACTTAATTCTAGCAGGCGTCAAGAAAAGCAACCTACGCCAATTAGCTACCGAAAAGCTGAAACAACAGGGCGCTAGATGCCAGTGCATCCGTTGTCGTGAAGTCGGACATAGATTAGCGGTGGACAACGTAAAGCCAGAACTCGAAAAAGTATCGATTCAGAGTTTCAGCTACGACGCTTCGGAAGGCAAAGAAGTTTTCATTTCAGCTGAAGACCGAGAAAACGATGTTTTGCTCGGCTACTTGCGCCTGCGAGTACCCTCTGCGAAGGCTCACAGAGCAGAAGTTACGGTCACCCCCTCCGCCATTGTCCGGGAACTTCACGTTTACGGTCCGCTTGTGCCTGTTGGGAAGCATTTGGCGGAAGCGTGGCAGCATAAAGGTTTCGGCGCTGACTTGCTTAAGGAAGCTGAGCGCATGGCATGTGACGACTTCGGTCTCAAAAAGCTTTTAGTTATCAGTGCGTTAGGAACAAGAAGGTATTACATGCGTTTCGGGTACCGGCGCGATGGAGTTTACGTTTCCAAACATTTGGTGAGTTAAAATGAGTCAACTTAAAGATTCAGGTTATCGAGGCGCAGCGTTAGAAGCGCTGAAGAATGCCGATTGCGAAGTCGGCGACATAATTCGTGTTACTAGCAAAGACAAAATCTACGAAGGCATCCTCATACCTCGCTCGGAACTCGGCGATTGCACCGTGGTCATCATCAAAATCAAAAGCGGTTACAACATTGGCCTTCGTATAACGCTGCAGGATAAAATTGAGAAAGTTGGGAAAGGCGCAAAACCCGCATTTGCCGCGCCACCATTACCAAAGCAGAATCCCCTTCTACCCCACGTTGTTATTATGAGCACAGGTGGAACAATTGCCAGCCGAGTCGACTATCGAACAGGAGCCGTCCGAAGCGCACTATCAGCAAGTGACCTGTATGGTGTTGTTCCTGAACTCTCCGATGTCGCCCGTGTAGACACAGAAATAGTATTCAGCCTATATAGCGAAAACATAACCCCCCAACACTGGAAAGAACTTGCTGAAACCGTAGCCAAGCGCATCGAAGGAGGCGTGGATGGGGTAGTAATCGCGCATGGAACGGATACAATGGCTTACACTTCAGCCGCCTTGAGTTTCGCACTACAGAACCTCCCTGTGCCCGTTATAGTTGTTGGGGCGCAGCGTTCCAGTGATCGCCCGAGCAGTGACGCAGCTACGAACCTCATTGGTGCTGTGAAAGCCGCTGGGGAAGGTTCCTTTGCCGAAGTCGGGTTAGCGATGCATGAAACCGTATCTGATATTGGAATCATCGTTCACCGCGGCACAAAAGTCCGCAAATGCCACACAAGCAGACGGGATACTTTTAAATCCATCAATGGGTTCCCGCTCGCACGCGTGAAAGATGCTCAAGTAACGATTCTTGCAGAAAAATATAAAGGTCGAGACCCCAATCGAAAGCTTGTTTTAAAATCCAACTTTTGCGAAAAAGTCGCCCTAATCAAGTTTTATCCTGGGCTTGACCCCGCAATTATTGACTGGCACGTCGAAAAAGGTATTAAAGGAATCCTGCTGGAGGGCTCAGGTTTGGGGCATGTTAGTAAATTCTGCTTCGAAGCCATTAAAAAAGCCGTGGCAAAAGGCGTCGTCGTCGCATTGGCTTCCCAGTGCATATGGGGACGGGTAAACATGAACGTGTATGACACAGGAAGGGACCTGCTCTCGTTTGGCGTGATCCCAACGGACGACATGTTCCCAGAAACGGCGCTTGTTAAACTCATGTGGGCTCTCGGGCAAACCGACAACCCTGAGGAAGCCGCTAAACTGCTTAAGACTAATGTGGCAGGGGAATTTTCGCCCAGAACGCTTCCTCAAGACAAAATCATCGAAGGAGGCAATTAATTTGGCGATTGACTACGCCAAAGTCGGGTTGAAAGTTGGGTTAGAAATCCACCAGCAACTCAACGCCAAAACCAAGCTATTCTGCGGTTGTCCCCCTGAACTCTTCAAAGAAGACCCAGAAATCACTTTCCTTCGACGATTGCGTCCAACCCAAAGTGAGCTAGGACAGGTCGACCCCGCAGCCTACTTCGAGTTCCAAAAAGGCGTTAGAATCATTTATGAAGCAAATAAAGCCAGCTCATGCCTCGTTGAGATGGACGAGGAACCACCGCACCCGATAAACCTGGAAGCTGTAGAAATTGTTTTGACAGTTTCGCTGATGATGAATGCTGCACCAGTTGATGAGGTTCACGTTATGCGGAAGACAGTCATCGACGGCTCCAACACAACTGGGTTCCAACGAACAAGCACTATCGCCTCGGACGGCTGGATTAAGGTCGGCGAAAAAATCATCCCGATTCAAGCTCTGTTCCTTGAGGAGGATGCAGCCCGCAAAACGGGAACGCAGGATGAAGGCAAAACGATCCGTTACCGAATTGACCGCTTGGGAATTCCGCTAATCGAAATTGCCACCGGACCCGTAATATATTCGCCGATGGAAGCTCAGGAAGTCGCCTTGGTTATAGGAAGGATTCTGCGTGACACGGGTAAAGTCATGCGTGGCTTAGGCACAATTCGGCAAGACCTTAACGTTTCTTTGCCAAACGGAGCCCTAATTGAAATCAAAGGTGTCCAAGAGCTCGAATTAATTTCCAAGGTCGTAGAATACGAAGTTAATCGCCAGCTTGGACTAATCAGCGTTAAAGAGGAGCTCGCAGAACGAGGCGTCAAAACTGAAGCAATCAAGCCGGATTTCATTGATGTTTCAAGCGTCTTTGAGGGGACAAAATGCAAAGTCATCCGTAAAGTCGTTGATAAAAACCAGGTGATTATGGCTGTTAAACTACCTTGCTTTGCTGGGATACTCAAGCGGGAACTTATGCCTGATTTCCGAGTTGGAACAGAACTTTCTGACCGCGCCAAGTTTTGGGGTAGAGTTGGCGGCATCTTCCACTCTGACGAAATGCCATCCTATGGCATCGCACCCGAAGAAGTTGAGGCTGTGCGGAAATCCGTTGGCGCAGGCGAGGTGGACGCCTTCGTTTTTGTGGCTGACACAGCAGAAAACGTGGTGGATGCCCTTAAAGCGGTGGTTGAACGCGCACAAGAGCTTGTTAAAGGTGTTCCTGCAGAAACGAGGACGGCGAAGGACGATGGGACAACACGTTATATGCGTCCGAGACCTGGCGCTGCGAGAATGTACCCTGAAACCGATATCCCGCCCCAGCCAATAACTGCCGAGTTGATTCAGAAAATCAATGCTAACCTGCCCGAGCCAGCCGAGAAAAAAGTCGCGCGCATGATAATGCAGTATGGGTTAAACGAGAAACTAGCCAAGCAGCTTGCTGATTCAGACTACATGTTTCTCTTTGAAGGGCTTGCAGGGATAAGTGGGGTTCAAGCTTCCACGGTAGCGGCTTTCTTAACTGAAACGTTGAAGGCGTTAAAACGGGAAGGCATTAAAGTTGAGGTTGTCAGCGAAGAACAAATAGAAACCATCTTCCAAGCTGTGGGCTCAGGAGACCTTGCCAAAGAAGCGCTTTCTAATGTTTTTAGTTGGTTGTCAAAGAACGAGGGCAAAACCGTTCAGGACGCAATATCTGTTTTGGGTTTGAAGATGTTCACGGAAGCTGACTTAGCGCCGATTGTTGATCGCGTGGTAGAAGCAAACAAGCCCCAAATAGATAAACTCGGTAAGGCCGTTTTTGGGATGCTTATGGGCGTGGTGATGAAGGAAGTACGTGGAAAAGCAAACCCTGAACTTGTCTCCAAACTTCTGAAGGAACGTCTCAAATAACTGCTTCTATTCAATTTTTCCTAACTTTCCGGGTTTGGTTGCACAAAAATTGGCGATTGGCCAAAAATCTATTTACATGAAGCATATGTTAGCAGTCTCTAAGAAGTACGCCGCTATGATTAGCATGGCGGTGGATAATCCGAATAGCGTGACTCCAATTAAGCGGTTTTTGGTGTAGATTTTGGCGAAAACCCAGTAAATTGGCAACATCGGTATTGCGTAACGCATCACGCTGGAGATAACGGAGTCGGTGAACAGGACATAGACCATTGCGCCATAGAATGCCCGTAACCCAGTGTCATCTTTTCGTCGGCGAATATTTTTTCGGCGGTCAGAAGAAAGTAGACTATGGGTATGAGCACTAAGATTAAGCCTGCGATGTCAAAAGCTTGGTAGCTAGGGATAGTGACGTAGGGTGCAGCAAACTGGTTTGTAAGGAGCGGGTAAGTTCCCCAGTTTGATTCGCGGGCTATGAGCTGCACGGGGAAGACTCCGCCTGCCATGAAATATCCCGCGACGTTGAAGATCAAATATGGTGAAGCTACAACTGCCGAAGAAAACATAAGCTTGAATGACTGAGGTTTGCTGTTTCTGAATTGTAGCAGTCCGTAAACTAAGAAGGGTATGAATATCAGAAATCCGTCGCTTCTAGTAAATGACGCCAGAAACCCCAATAAAACCGCATTGGAAAGTCTGTTTTCTTCTAGGTAATAAAATGCGCCAAGCGTTAAAGCCATGAACAGCGCCTCAGAGTATATAGCTGAGAAAAATACGCCGCCTACCCAAAAGCAATAAAACAGGGTTGAAATCAACGCAATTCGCGAGCCGAAGAGTTTCTGGGTTAATTTGTAGAAGAAGTATCCGCTGACAAAGAATGCTATGTTGCTTACGATTACACCTGAAACCATTAGTGACGGTGTTAGGGTGAGAAAACGCTTGAAGACTACCGCCAAGGCTGCCATGGCAAGTGGGTAAAATGGAAAGAACGCCCACAGATGATTGGCTATTTTTGGAGGCATGGGGCTTCCGGTTGCCGTCAAGGATGGGAAAGTGTGAATGTTCGGGTAACCCAGCGGGTAACCGTGGCTAGCTATAGCCAGGTAATATTCGGAGTCCCATCTCATGAACATCCCGACAAAAGGCGAACTCATCTGCTTTGCAACCATATGTTCAGAAGTAGAATACGCGAAGACGAAACTGCAAATTAACATGACTGATATAATCAAGATTCGCGATGCCAACGCAATAGTCAAGACTTTGTGATTATCTTTCATCTATTTACCAGTCTAAGGAATCGAAGCCCCCGCTTCTTCGGGGAACTACATGGCAATAAACAATTCCACATTGGAACTAGTTTGCTTAAACATTTTGGTATAACCAACCTCAGGATCTAAAAAACGAGAACAAAGCAACTGATTTTTGGTTACTTCTTATGGAACGTCTCAAAATGACCCATTTTTTCTTGGAAAAGAAGCGGTTAGCCGCAAATCCTAAAAAGGCTTGACGTAGCTTATAGCTTAAAGAGGCTAAGTAGTTGAAGCGCATTGAGGCACGGATTAAAACTCCTTTCGGGGAAGTTATAGTCGAAGGCGAGAACCCGCAGGAGATTCTTGACATGCTTGGGCTTATCCCTGAAAACTTTGTGGAGGAGCTCTCTGATTTCGTTTCTGACAGGTTAACCCCATCTGGGGCACAGCTTAAAGGCATCATCGAAACAACAACCGAAGGACCAGTTATCGTGACGCGGGAAAACCTGACCCATTATGAGGCGGTCGGCTTAGTTATGTATGCTTCCACGGAACGAAAGAACACTGCAGCGCAGATCCAGAAGCTTTTGGAGTCCAGCGGAATAAAAAGCATGGTTCCCGCACGGCTTAACGAAATGACTAAGCGTGGGCAGGTTTTCAAGCCTGATCCGAACAAACCCGATTTCAAACTGACGATCCAGGGTGAGAAATGGGTTGAAGATGAGGTTCTCACTAAGCTTCGAGGCAAGATGGCTTGAGCGAAAGACCGGAAAAAATCCATATTCAAATAAAATACAAAGAGGTTGCGCAGGAGTTTTCAGCTGAACCGCAGCACGCTTGGCTCTTGGTGAACCAGTTTTTTAAAGAGTTTATTCCCAGCTTCGAGATCGCACGCAAACTTTGGCTCAACATTAACCTTCAGCAGCTTGCAAAAGACCTCGACGGTTTAGTGGCTTTTTCGAAAGACGGACCCAGTTTGCTGGCGCCTAAAAACAAGCTGACAGATAATGAGGCGTTGTCGATTTGGCTGGCAGCGCAGCATCTTGGGCATGAGCTAGGCATGCTTGGTAGCGACGCCGTTTCGAAAGAGGATTTGCAGACCCGGCTTGGAAAAAGCGGCAAAATAGTCAGTACCCGTCTGGGTGAGTTGGCAAAAAATGGGTTGTTGACGAAAACCGCTGATGACAAATTTAGGATAACAGCATATGGCGTTGTGCAGATGCAGAAGGAAGTTGTGCCGAAAGTTCGAGCAAAAACTAAGGTTTGACTGTTTGTATTTTTATATTTTCTTTAGGCTTCACTATTGTTTGTTAATTGAAGTATGAACTGAAAAACAACTCGAGACAAGCACTAGGCAGAAACACTTAACCTGAGCCCAATATTTGCCACAAAAAACCAACAACTGTGCGGCAACAAAAACTTATATTACTTTGGTTCTACACAATTTTATTGAGGTCAACTGATGTTTTCTGCGCTCTTTATAACAACAATATATTCAATTCTTAGCAGTTTAGGGCTAGCTTGGCTAAGCTTGCCGCTACTCGTGATACTCGTTGTAGTGGGGTTGATAATTATAATCCTCATAAGGCTGTTTTTAGTGTTGATTCCCGCAATCATCGTAGCCGCCATTGTTTATTTCCTGACTGGCGACCTGTTATGGACAGGTATTGCCTTTCTAGTAATAGCGCTGATATCAATTGCCGCCAAGATCTAAAGCAACCCCATCATTTCCTCTTTCTCCACAAATCTCTCAGCCAACCAAATAGGTCTGAAAACAAAGCAGCAAAATATGGCTCGCAGCTTTTCATAAGACTTTTATACATGGTGGTAGGTTCATGCATAATACAAGCACTATTAAAAGGACACGATAAGTTATGATGATGGAACCAAGTAAAAAACCCTTAAACGTTCTCATTAAGCAGCTGCATGGAAACATCGAAGTTGTCCTAAAGAACGGCTATGAATACAAGGGAAAAATGATAAAATGCGATGGCCACATGAACATACTGCTTGAAGGAGCCAACGAACTCAAAGACGAGCAGTTGATGACTAACTACGGTAATGTGCTCCTTCGCGGAAACAACGTACTCTATATTGTCTTGGACGCAAACAAACATTAAAACGATAAATATCTGACTTTCCCGGTCACGTAGTCGCAAGCTTCATTCACGGGCAAATCAAGCTTGAACTTGCGGTTGAAAAAAGTAAGTACATTCTTCAAATCACGCAAAAGGAAATCCTCTGCGTTGGCATGGTCAATCGTAACGTATTGAGGCCAATCGATAATGAGGATGTGGCCGTCAGGCTTCAAAATTATGTTGTATTCACTCAGGTCACCATGAATTATATGCGCTTTTAAGTAAGTCTTCTTGACATTGCGCAAGATTTCCTTTAAAACTTTTTCCGGGTCACCAACGTCTTTGTATTTCCCTAATTCGCCTCCTTCAATCATACCCATGGCGATAACATGCCTGTTATGGCTAATTGGCTTAGGCACTGAAACCCTAACCTTGTAAACAAGCTCCAAAGCCTGAAACTCCTTTTCCGCGGCAAGATGCGATTGAAAAAGCCAAGTTGAGTGCTCCCGAATGTACCCACGCTTCCTGCGGGTTTGCCGAAAACTTGTTCTTCCCAATCTGTGAAATTTGACAGCAATGCGTTCGCCTCCAGGGGCTAAAGCTTCGTAGACGTCGGCTTCTTTGCCGACACCCAAAATTTGACCGAAAGACTCGATTACTCCAGCTTTTACAAGGGCATTTATCGCAAGAGTATCGTAACCTGCATAGTTTAGCTTGTGCCCGACGTAAGAGCCTTTTGACCTGTAGATTAAGCCGAGCTTGTTTAGTTTACCAAGTGTGAACTGTATGCGATCCATTTGCAGTTTGGCGTATTTCTGTATCTGCTCAACAGGCACAAACTCGCGTTTGCTCATCGCAGTCTCGATAATCTGCAGTATTCTGAAATCTTCGTTTTCCAGCTCACGGAAAACCTTGACCGACATATCCGCGCTCGACATACAGTAGTATTGCGCTGCTCTTCCGCTATAAAGCCTACCCACGCATTCCCACTGTAATTGAGACGTTTTTTGGGTTGGACTTATATGGAAGCAACTATATGTTTATAAAATATCGCCAAAAACTCGCAAACATCATAAAGCAACGGTCTTGAAACATGGCTGTAGAACAAGAAAGTGTTTCCAAGATACTTTCAATCCTTTCGCATCCTTTACGGAGAGAAATACTACTTAATCTTAGCGAAAAAGGAGAGTCGTCCTTCACAGATCTCCTGAACTTTCTAAAGGTTGATACTGGAAAGCTTAGCTTTCACCTTCGGGCATTAGAAGCTTTCATTGAGCAAACTTCCTCAGGTAAGTACAAGCTAAGTAGAGCTGGGGAAAACGCGGTTAGAATCGTTCATGACATTGAAGGCTGGGCAGAGGTCGCTGACATTCAACGAAAAGCAAGCCAGCTTCCCCTTGCATCCTTAAAGAAAAGATCCTCAGCTTTCTTGATTGATTTCGCAATAATGTTAGCTATCACAATTACTATTTTTATTGTTCCAGAAGTTCTTTCTATGAGCATAAAAACAGTTCTCAACGGAGGAATCAGCACAGTACTCTTCATCACAATAGGTCTCCTTTGGCTTTACTCCACGCTGCTGGAAGGCTTCAACGGTCAAAGCATAGGCAAACGCATCACCGGGTTAAAAGTCGTCAGGACGGACGGAAAAAAGATGAACTACGACTATGCTGCAATTAGAAACTTTGGGAAAATCTTGCCACTGCTTCCTTTTGACTTGGTCATTGGAATCTGGCGAATCCCAGACAAGAAATTCATGAGATACTTTGACAAGTTCGCAGGCACAACCGTGATAGACCTGCGTTTCCACCCTGTTCAACAACCCATACAAACAACTTAAGGCCGCTAAAGGTGAACTCACCCATTTTAAGCCTAAAGTTACAGGCTCATTTCCATTTTGTCAGAATTTCTTCCCTTTGAAATGTTTCCTTGCTCAAGTAGAATAAAGTGACATCTGCCACGGCTAATATTATGGAGACAAGAATTGCCAAAAGTAGTGAAAGTTGAGCGCTTGAAACGGCGACAAGTATCAGAATTATTAGCGGCAAAGATACGAGACCGCCTAGCTGTTGAGCTGCTCGAATATCGTTCACTTTTGAAGATACAATTACGTTCGCTTCTACGCTCAGAACACATGCTAAAGGAGCAATTATAATCACGGTTAAGATCCAGTACAGATTAGGTATCAAGAAAACGCCTATTCTTGTATACGACCAAGTATCAAGAATCGAAGCAGATATAGCAGCGCCAATATAGGTTGCTCCCATGCATGGAAGAAAGGCCGCTAAACATTTTCCAAGTAACAATTCGCCGTCGGTGGTAGGTGTTGCCAACAATGGCTCAAGGCTTTTCTCAATTTTTTCACCCACAAAACTGTACGACGCAATGTATGAAGGAAGAAATGCTGGAATAATGACGAGGAAAACTGAGGCTACATCTACACTTTGGTTAGCTGCAGCTAATAGTTGAGCATGGGTAAGCGATGTGATCTGACTGTTTAGCGCAAATATGAAAGTAACAGGGTAAAGAGCTCCGAGCAATATGGGTAAACCGATTAATGAATAAAAGACATATTTGTTTTTGTTCATTGTGCTTAGATCTTTTTGTGTTACTATCCATGATTTCCACAGCCTCATTGCGCCGAAGCCTCCCTTATCAACTTGAGATAGACGTCTTCAAGTGTAGAACGTAACTCAGTTACGTACTGGATGTTGCCACCCGCCTTCACAATCGCCCTGATAACTTCTGGATTATCTTTCTCAGGGTTGTCAATGTCAAGGATTAACTTGTTATCCGTAACTCGTAAATTCTTGACCATCCCAAGTTCCTTCACAGCGGCAACCATCGCGTCGCTGACGGCTTCTAAATGTATAATTGTTCTCCGATTGTAAAGACTATGCTCCAAGTTTTTGGGCGAATCGACCGCGATAAGTTTGGTTTTAAGGATGGCAATTCGGTCGCAGAGCCGTTCTGCCTCATCTAAGTTGTGAGTATTAAGAAAGATTGTACGTTTTTCCTTTTTAAGCTCTAAGACGAAGTCTCTCACAGTTTTTGCTGCTTCAGGGTCAAGATTCGCTGTGGGTTCATCTAAAAACAGCACCTGCGGCTCATGAATCAGTGCTCTAGCAATCGCTATTTTCTGTTTAGTTCCTTTGCTGAATGTGCCCACAACATCTTCTCGGCGTTCCCAAATTCCCAGAAGCCTCAGAAGACGCTCGATGTTTTCTTGCCTCTTCTGTGCTGGGACTTCATAAAGCTTACCGTAAAAGTCCAGGTTCTTGTAAGCGCTTAAATTCTCATATAAACCGACGTTTTCGGGCAGCAAACCAACTATTTTCCTGATTTCAAGGCAGTCCTGCTCGTTGTCGACGGAAAAGTTGCCGATGCGCGCTTGCCCGCTGGTTTTGCCGATTAGGCAACAGAGCATCCGTATTGTGGTGGTTTTGCCTGCGCCGTTGGGTCCAAGAAAACCGAAAACTTCACCTTCATCGACATGTAAAGAAACGTTTTCGACCGCGGTTAAGCTGCCGAATTTTCGTGTTAGGTTTTCAGCGTCAATCATTTGAAGACATCGAGTCTACGGTTTTTCGTATTTGGATTCTTCTATGTGCTTCTTCTCCAGCTCTTCCTCTGATAGCTCGGGTTGAATTGCGTGTTGCTGTTCTTTCGCCGCTTCTGGAGGCCAAGTTATTGGATCTTTGACCGATGAATAGACGTTCAGCCAGCTTCTTTTCCCACAGGCAGGGCATTTCACAGGAGTAAGAGGTCCCACATGTACTACAACATTTAACGCAACCGCTGATGAAGTGCCGATTTCGAAGACGTTTTTGCATTTTTTGCATTTTAGCCTAACCATACTGGGTCAGCAACTAGTTATTTGTTGGAATGTGCATTAAAAGTTTGTTGGTACGTTCTGAGTTCGGATGCGCACTTTAAATATTTGGTGGCTGTGGTTTTTGTTGTTTGTATTTTGGGTTGGTTTTTTGGTTTGGGGCTTGGATCAGTTGCAACTATAAGCTAGAATACGCTATAATATGCTATTTTCAGCTAGAAAACGCTAGAATCAGCTAGAAAAGTCTAAAAAAGGCAATGCCAATCAACAGCGGGGAAGAGGAAGCGTGAGTCTGGGAAGGTTTTGTGTTTTTCCGCAAATTTTTTTGTTTTGTGTTCTGGGTTTGTTTTTTGGTTTGAGGCTTGAATCGGTTGTAAGTCAGGTTTATTTCCGTCTTTTCCCGTTGCAGCCCGTTCTTCCCCGTTGCTTCCCGTGTATTCCCGTTTCTTTCCGATCGCACATATTTTATGAATGATCTGGGCTCATTTCAGATGGAGTTGCCTTTCAGTAGTCAAGTTTTCAGCGCAGCAAAACGTGCAGAAACACTTAAACCCGGATTTCCCAAAGAACAAGGATGCTTTGGGCATAGGTATTCCTCCTCTAAAAAGACAAGTTAATATTGCCGAGAAAACGTAAATGTTTCACCCAAGCTCAAAAAAAGGCGCAGAGTCAGCCAAAGCGGCCGGGGTGAGGTAGCTTGGTAGCCTAGAGGCCTGTGGAGCCTTTTGCCAGGGTTCAAATCCCTGCCCCGGCCCATCTCAAATTTGACCACCATTGCTTGCAGGGGTCGCCGAGCATGGTCAAAGGCGTAGGCTTCAGGAGCCTATCCTCCAGAGGTTCGTGGGTTCAAATCCCACCCCCTGCACTACAACGTTGAATCTCTTGTCAAAAATGACTATTGTGTCGCGAATGTTTTGCTACCCGCATGTCATTGCTTGACTGCCAATATCGAGCTTAAAAACCATGACGTATTTACGCTTGTTGAGCTTACCTAAAATGACAAATACGCAGACAGTGCATAAAGTACTGATGAAAAATGGCACATAAAGAAAAACTAATGCAACGAGCAATGGATATCATCGAAAAACGCGGACAAAAAGCTGTCTCAAAAGCACGGCAACTTGCTCAGCTGGATCCCGCAGAATATGAGCCACTAAGCGGCGCGATAAAATACTTCATGGACGAATTCTGGTACGACTATCTGCATCCAGCTCTCATCTCATTTGCCTGCGAGGCACTTGGAGGTAATGTTGAAGACACAATCAACATCGGAGCCGCGCTCGTGCTTTTAGCAGGCGCAGCAGACATTCATGACGACATTATTGATGAATCAAAAATAAAAAAACCGTACGTGACAGTTTACGGAAAATTCGGTCGAGACACTGCGATGCTTACTGGAGACTCGTTGTTGATGTTGGGCTTGTACGTGCTCAGTGAAGAAGTAAAACTAGTTTCGGAAGAGAAACAAAGATTGATTTTGGAATCCGTAAAGCAATCTTATTTGAAATTATGCACAGGCGAGGCAAGGGAGGCGGGTTGGAAGGGAAAAACCAATATTTCTAAAGAGGATTATCTTGAGATTATCGGTAAAAAATCAGCTGCCTCGGAAACTGCGACCAGAATCGGCGCAATTTTCGGGGGTGGAACAGAGAGAGAAATAGAGTTATTGGGGCATTATGGGCGGATTTATGGCGTTCTCATGACTATCAGGAACGAATTCATCGACATGTTTGAACCAGAAGAACTAATGAATAGATACAGAAACGAATGCCTTCCCCTTCCCATACTAATCGCTTTTCAAGACAACTCGATAAAAGCGGAGATTGTTCAACTGCTCGAGAAGGAGCTAACGGAAAAAAGCGTTGAAAGAATCCTTGATTTGTCGATAGACTTCAGAGAAACTCAGGCACTTATCGAAGAGATGAAAAAATGGGCGGACCGCGAAATCTCCAACCTACCAACTGCCTATCGCTGTAGGGAAGATTTAGTGCTGTTGCTACAGGCACTACTAGAAGACCTCTAGCAAACACCACTCTACCTTTTTAGAAAGAAAGAAAAATTGTTAAGTACTGGTTTTACCAGTATGTTCGTATTGGTCGTATTGGTTTTGCTCTTTTCATTTTAGCCTTCTCCTTTACTCGTTCTGTATATCTGTTGAACAGAGTTTGCTTAAAAGATTTTCGGTTCTGTATCTCTGTTCTACAGAAATTCTTATATATTGGATCCCCATTTTCAGGTTTTTAAATCTGTTTTCTAAATTCTAAATCCTTATCTCTCAATCCATAATACAAATCATACAGACTAACAAAATGCTCAAAAGTCAATACCAATGGGCATCCAGCTTCGGGTCTAAAGTTGCCGCAACGAACGTTATTCTAGTTGCAAATGCACTCGTTTGGTATGCCAGCATTCTCGTGGTCTTAGAGAATAATTTAGGTATGGTTGGGGCGAAATCATGGCTTGACCAAAGCAGTCAAGTGGTAGTTTGGAGCTTACATTTTGCTTTGTTAATTTTCTCCGCCCTCGTTGGAGCAAAAATTGCCCGAAGAATTGATCGAATGAAATTTTTAACAGTCTGGATGGCTTTGAATGTAATTTCATCGTTGACCATATTTGGATTGGGCTATACAAATTTCATAGTGACCGCCGCTCTTGTGAGTTTCTATGCAGTGTCCTTCGGGTTGGGAATGCCGATTTGCATGAGTCTATTTTCGGATTCTATTCCAGTTGAAAATCGCGGTCGAACAAGCGGAATAATCATGCTAATAAGCGGAATTGGCATACTTGCGTTTGCCGATGCTCCGCTTAATTTTTTTGATATTGGAATTGCACTTTCGATCTGGCGACTATGCAGTCTTGTCATCTTTCTAGCAGTCAGACCTTCGCTAAAAGTTGAACCAAAGAAAGCACCCGCGTCTTTCAAAAACGTGCTGGGGCAGCGGTCCTTTATTGCATATTATATTCCATGGGTTTTGTTTTCATGTGTTAATTTTTTGGTTCCTTTAACGCCCACTCAGCCAACTCATGCCACTCTGCTAATCCAGACCATTTTTCTAGCAATCTTCTCGGTTGTTGGAGGTTTCTTGCTGGATTCTGTAGGGCGCAAACGGATTGCTATTACTGGGTTTATCATGTTAGGTCTTGCTGCGGCAGCAAACGGATTCGGTCAACCAACTCCGCTCTCTATATACTTTAGCTCAATTTTTGAAGGCGCTGCTTGGGGATTACTCTTGGTACTTTTCATACTAACTCTATGGAGTGACCTAAGTGGCTATCTACCAAGCGAAAAATACTATGCGGTCGGTGTAGCACCTTTTTTTGCTTCCATGCTGATTGGTGTTACTTTCGGTAACTGGATCATTCTCAAACTTTCCAATACGCCGCTTTTCACTTTTGCTGCATTTTTCTTGTTTGTCGCAGTTTTGCCGCTTTTCTACGCAACCGAAACTTTGCCTGAAGTAGTGATTAAAGGTCGGGACATAAAGAGCTATACCGAGAAGGCAATTAAAAAGGCGCAGGAAGAGACAAGAAAAGGGATTGCAAAATCAGAAATTAAAAAGACTAACGACAATGATGAAGGAAAAAAGGACGATGAAGGGGACAAATATGAAGAAGCACGTAAGTTGGCAGAAAAATACTATTAAGCCAGTATTATAAACAATTGAGCTATGTTCTTCCACTTGATCCTTACGACCGACTGCAACTTGCAATGCAAGTACTGTTTCGGCGAATCTTTGGATGATTTTGACGAAGAGTTCTGTGACGACATAGAAGTGGACTATACGCTTCCCTGCAAAATCAATTATGATGTTGATTTGCTGAAGAGGCTTTGCCTAAAGGATCCTGATTGCGTCTTAACATTTTACGGGGGCGAACCCTTGCTCTGCACGGACAAAATCAAGCAGATAATGGATACTGTAAATCCTAAGTATTTTATGATTCAAACAAACGGCTTGCTGCTGGACAAATTAGAGCCAAAATACCTCAACCGTTTCACCACAATCTTAGTCTCCATAGATGGCGACGAAGCCCTCACCGATTATTACAGAGGAAAAGGTACGTACCGCAAAGTCATAGATAACCTCAAACAGCTCAAAAGGAACGGTTTTACTGGGGAATTGATTGCAAGGATGACCCTCATGGAGCAAACGGACATCTACAAGCAGGTCCGATTTCTTCTTGAAAACGACGAATTCTCTTTCACCTCTGTGCATTGGCAGTTGAACGCTGGGTTTTGGGGCAACAATTATGCGAGGAGGAATTTTGAAGAGTGGGCAAAAACAAGCTACGTTCCCGGCGTAAAAAAGCTTGCAGGGTTCTGGGTTGACAAGATGGAGCAAAACGGCGTTGTTTTGAAACTTTACCCCCTGCTTGGCATCGCCGAATCTGTTCTGAAAAAAGAGACAAACTGCCTTATGCGCTGCGGCGGCGGATGGATAAACTACGCCATTCAAACCGACGGCTACATTATTCCCTGCCCAACGATGTGGGGAATGAAAAAATATTATTTGGGGCACATAAATGAAGCTGACCCGTTGAGACTTAAGAAAATCTTTGTTGAACAACCGCCATGCGTGACCTGCCACATTCTGGGGGTTTGCGGGGGACGATGCCTCTATGCAAACATCACTAAAAGATGGAGCAATGAACAATACGCTAAGGTTTGTCGCACTGTTGAGGAGCTAGTGGGAGCTGTACAAACTCAGGAACAGAGGATTCACCAGGTAATCAAGAGCGGCAAAGTAAATCTGAAAGATTTTGACTTCATCAAATACAACGGCTGCGAAATAATCCCATGAGTATTTAGAATCCATCGTCTTTCTTCGTCATTATTTGCTTCTCAAAAATTTTATGCCCTTCCACTTCACAATGACGCTTAAAGCCAACCTTAAGCAGCTTAATAGCGTCGTCTAAAGTGTCAGCGATCTTACCGTTGAATTTTCAGTCATCTTGAGCCATGAAAACCACTTTTTTATGGTAGTTTCAACACCGATTAAGGAAAAGGCTTTAGGATTTTGTTTCAGATCCTTCTTCTTGTTGATCATCCTTTACTAACGCTTTTACTGCTAATTTTAGTTGCTCAAACTCTTCTCTAACTTTCGCATTATATTCTAAAGATGGGTTCCGCTCTAAAGCCTTATCCAGTTCGGAAAGACCGTTCTCCACTTCAATTAAAAATACCTCTCGATACAGGTTTAAAATTCGTACAGCCGGCAAAGCATAAATCTGTTCGTCAGTGAATCCTTCTTGATGCAGTTTTTTTAATATTTCATTTTCTACGTCGGCACTCGCTGGGTCATTGCTTGCTTTTCCTTCTTCTACAAACTCTTTAAAGGTCATGTTTCCGATCTTCTTTTTTTCTGTCATTGCAGAGAATTCGCCTTTTTCTTTAATCTTTTAGTTTTTCGATTATGTCGTGGACGCGGTAATCTTGGAGAGCCTGCTTAATTTTTACGTGTTAACTGGTCTGACATATTCTAAGCCTCACTTTTAAAATTTTACTCAAATTACAG
>JBEKVK010000006.1:0-54781 GCA_049514075.1 Bathyarchaeia archaeon
TGAAAGTACCTTTTTCGTGAACTCCTGCTTTTGCCGACAAGATGATGCTTCCTGCTTTCGTTTAGAAGTTTCTAGATTAAGGTTTCTAAAGTATTTTGCCCTAAGATAGGCTTTTGAAAAAAGTGATTTAGAGAAGGATAGAAAAAGACCGCTTTTTCCGCCGCTCAGCAATGTTATGGTTTTAGGCCTCGTCAGTTTTTTTGAACAATTCAAAATGAAAAGTTCAACAACAACATCAACAACAACCAAAAAACGAATTCTTGTCGTTCCCTCTTTAAGATCTCGCGCAGACAAATTGTGTTAGCTAAAAGCATTAGCCTCTACGTGCGGGGACAGCATCTTGAAGGAAAAGCTCCAGTAAAAATCTTGAATTTAGAAACTTGTTATGGATCGACGTTTAAATAGGAAATAATGGGTTGCTTATGCTTCAGCTACTTCTTCAGGCTCTGCGGGCCCGGTTGGGGCCTCTTTCGCCTTCCCTTCGATCTGAGGTGCCGCTAAGAGTTTAGATTTCCTTATGCCGACATGCCGGAGTGGTGCCACTTCTTTGGCTTGATTGTAGATGTCTGAAGCGATTTTGCCGAGAACCATTTCTTGGACGAACTGGTCAAGGGATAATGCTTCGGCTTTTTCATGGATTGTTTTGTCCATTATCTTGCGGATTATCTTTTCCTGTGACGTTTTTATTCTTGAAAGTGTCAGTGCTGAAACGGCGATTCTGAGCTTGTATCCGTCTTTTGTGGTTAGGTTGATTAATGAATCAACTTTGGTTGTTCGTCTTCTGACTAAGCTGCGGAGGTAATCCCGCGAGTACTCATGACCCTTGAAGAGTGTCTTTGCGGTTTTCGCGTCGATCTCGTTAACTTGGAAGAACATTTTCAAATAGTGATGTGAAAAATCAGCAGTTATGTCGTACAATGTGGCTTCGACAACTCTTCCAATCAGCAGTTTTGGATCTTCAGCTGGAATGGAGCCTAACTCAACGTTGCCAAAGAAGGATGGTGCAACAACCATGTACCATGCTTTTCCACGCCACTTATCTTTTACATGTCTCGTTTTTGAAGACAAAGCTATTTCTCCGAACGCGCAGTCAACATTCTCATAGAAATATTAAAAGGTTTACCGTTTCTTGTCTATTTTTTCTCTGTTACCCATGTATTTTCGCAAAGCAACTGGTATGTTTATCGTGCCGTCTGCTAGTTGATTGTTTTCCAGCAATGCAACTATGGTTCTTCCCGTAGCCACAGCCGTGGAGTTCAAGGTGTGCACAAACGCTTTAGGCGCCGCACCTTCCTTTTCCCGATATTTTACGCCTAAGCGTCTTGCTTGGTAATCAGTGCAATTGCTGCACGAAACAACTTCTCGGTAACCGTTCTGCGCCGGCATCCACGCTTCAATATCGTATTTTTTGGCTGCAACTGTCCCAATGTCGCCCGTGCAAACATTCACGACACGGTACGGCAACTCAAGCTTCTGAAGCAGCTCCTCAGCATTCAAAAGGAGCTCTTCATGCAGTATGGCTGAGTCTTCTGGCTTGCAAAAGATGAACTGCTCAATTTTGTTAAACTGATGGGTGCGGAAAATTCCACGTGTGTCTTTTCCGTGGGCGCCTGCTTCCTTCCTAAAGCAGCTACTTATTCCCGCGAGTTTTATGGGCATATTCTGTTCTTTGAGCACTTCATTCATGTACATTGCAGCCATCGGGTGCTCAGAAGTCGCAATCAAATACAGGTCTTCATTTTCCACTTTGTAGAGCACGTCTGCAAAGTCTCCCATCGCCGTCACCCCTTCATAAGCTTCACGAGTCATTAAGCAGGGCGGAACAATTGCCGAGTAGCCCTTCTTGGTTAACTCTTCAATTGCAAGGCTCATCAACGCCATGTCCAGTATGGCAACTTGGTTCTTGAGGTAAAAGAATCTTGAGCCGGAAACTTTTCCAGCCCTTTCCATATCAATCTGGTCCAATGCCACAGCTAGGTCAATGTGGTTCTTTACTGGAAAAGCAAATGTCGGGATTATTCCCCAAGTTTTAACCTGCACATTATCTTTGTCGTCTTTGCCGAATGGGACACTGTCCTCCAGCAGGTTCGGGAGCCGCATAAGGTAATCATGGGTCTTCAGCTCTTGCTCTGAAACCTGTTTTTCAACAATCCCGATTTTTTCATCAACATCTTGCGCCTTTTGAACTTCTTCGTCGGCTTCCTTGCCTGCTTTTTTCAGTTTTGCAATTTCAATGGTTACCTGTTTTCGTAGGTGGCGCATCTCGTTTAATTTAGTGAGGTTTTGTCGCCATTCCTTGTCAATACCAATTAAATCCTGTAGCATTTGAAGGCATTCAGGGTTGCCGCGTTTTGCCAAATTGGACTTGACAAGTTCCGGGTTCTCTCGGATAAGCTTGATATCTAACATTACCGTCACACGCAAATTCCTAACTTAAGGAATTCAGCTATTTAACTTTGTGATGTAAGACAAAAACCTAAAACGGTTTATTTATAACCTGAATAATGCAGAGAGAGCTTGATTAAGCGCTGAACAATAAAAGGCTTAACTCAAAATTGCTTAGGGCCGACGGTGAAGACATTAAGTGGCAAGCATAGAGTTGGTACTTTCCGCATTCTTGCTACTAACTTTCATAGCTGCGCTTATTTCAATAAAAGCCAAAATGCCCTACACTCTGATTCTGGTTTTAACAGGCGTCCTCATAACAATAGTTTTCGGGCTAATGTCGCTTCAGGGAAGCCCGATTCAAGGGCAAATACAAAGCATAACCTCACAGATTCGGTCGCTCTATAACCTGCTAATTCAAGGCGGCGGAGGCGGACTGTACGTTGGACTAATTGTTCCACCACTCATATTCGAGGCTATGATTCACATCCGTGGTAGCGACTTGAAAAGCGTAATAAAACCATCATTGGCTCTTGCAACAATCGGCGTTCTTATAGCAACCACCGTAACAGGCTTGATTTTATGGAAAGTCGTCGGCCTGTCAATTTATGTCTCTTTTTTGTTCGCTGCCTTAATTGCACCCACGGATGTGGTGACTGTTTTGGAAGTCTTCCGCCATGTCAAAGTTCCTTCCAAGCTGGCGACCCTTCTGGACACAGAGGCAACCTTTAACGACGCAACCGCAATCATCGTCTTCACAATTATTCTTTCAACGATCAGTCTTCAAAAAATAAACGTTTTGAGTTCTCTTTCAAACTTTGGGTTTACCCTCGGCGCCGGGGTTTTGATCGGGCTAGGCGCGGCTTTTGCGGGGGAGGTCCTCTCAAGTCTAATTGAAGACAGAGTTGCCGAAACTATTCTAACGATAGCAGTTGTGTACGGGTCATACGCGTTTGCGTCTGGTATTGGTGCCTCCGGATTAATCGCGGTCGCAGTTGCTGGATTATACTTTGGCAACTTTACGATTCGAACTGCCATGGAACCTGCGACAAGAGAAGCCGTAGAGATCTTTTGGCAGATTGCTGCTTTTATCGGCATCTCGATAGCTTTCCTTCTAATTGGCTTCCAAGCAAACATCATCACTTTTCCTCAATCAATCCTGGTTATCTTGGCAGCTTTCGCAGCTGTAACCGTATCTAGGGCCGCCACCGTGTATCCTATACTTGCTTTTTACAGGAAGATCAGCGGGGAAATGACGTCAGTTTGGAGCAACGTCGCAATGCTTGGCGGCGTCAGAGGCGCACTTTCAATCGCGCTTGCAGCAACTATTACCACATCAGCGATTATTTCCACGGCAGACCTGCATACGATAGACACAATGGTTTTCGGAGTTGCCTTTGTCTCCATAATGCTTCAGGTGCCTCTGTTGTTCAGGTACGTCAAAAGAGTAATGCCTGAAGTAGAAGCCTTCAAAGAAACGGCACTTGATGACCAATTTGCCCGTTTGTCTTCCTACATAGAAGAGATGCATAGGCTACGATTAGAAGGCAGAATTTCTGAAGCTGAATTCGCAGAGAGACTCGAAGAAAGCAAAATTGAGCTGGAAAGGCTGATTGCAACATCACGAGTGACTGTTGAAACAAGAAAGATAATTCGTGCCAGAGCATCTATTCTTTTCCCTCGTCTACCAAAGACAATAATTCAAAAACAAAAAGTTAAGAAGAAAGAAAAAGAGCAAAAGTCGAAGTAAGATCGGACGGCGCCACGTAAACTTACAAAATTTTTGTGAGGAGCGAAATTCAAAAAATAAGAGAAAGAAGGGTTTGGTTTGGTAGAAAACGAGAAAGGCTTTTCTACAGCCAATCCATAATCAGCTTTAACACCCATTCCAAGTTGAGAAACCCATTGCTGACGAAACTAAAGAAAAAAGTTCAGCAAATGCTGACATCCGAAGCGCAAGCCGCTCACAAAATAGGTTTAACTCCCAATAGGGTGAGTCTAATCGGCTTCATTCTCGCTTTCGCATCCGCCGCTAGCTACGGTCTAGCTCAAAATCACCCTTGGTTTTTGCTGCTTGCAACGGCTTTTCTCTTGGCTTCAGGATTCTGCGACACTCTTGACGGAATTATCGCACGAACCTTCCAACAGGTGACGGTTTTCGGCGGGTTCTTCGACTCAGTTCTCGACAGGTACGCCGATGCAATCGTTTTCGCTGCCATATTGATCGCTGGATTATGTAACGCTGCTTGGCATGCGTTTTGGGGTCCCCTTTGGGTTCTGGCGGCTTTGGTGGGTTCTTTGCTGGTAAGTTACAGCCGTGCAAGGGCTGAGGCTGTAGGATTAAAGATGGAGTCAGTTGGATTGGCTGAACGGGCAGAACGGATGTTGATTTTAGCCGCTGCCAGCGTAGCAGCGTTTTTCTGGTTGCCCGCTTTAGGGTACGGCATAGCCTTGATAGCGGTGCTTTCAAACTTCACAGTTATGCAAAGAGCATTGTATGTGTATAAAGAATTAAAGAAAAAAGCAGTATCAGTTGCTTAGTATCTTCTTCGGGCTTTTGAGTGGCGTTCGCTTTCGGCTCTAACGTTGACTATTCCACGGTGAACCGCGCATGATATGCAGTAATATTTTGTGTCAACCCATGAAGCTAGAAATGTGCCTTTTTGTCGAAGTTCTTTGGCTAGTTGAGGCTCTACAAACGATACGCGGCGAGTAGATCTTTTTGCCTTGTCACGTGGCACCTGTGCCCCGCAATTTGCGCATTGTACAAGGCTTCCGCTTCCTTTGCTTCCTTTTGATCTTCCTCGGCTTTTTCGTTTAGATGGCAATTATTTTTACCTCTTTCTCTTCTATTTTTCACATTATGCATTAAACTATCTTATATATCTGCTCTTAATTTTAAGAGCGAAGCGACGTTCGCTTCCCGATTTATCAAAGGAACAATTTTTCCGTCCGACGATGTCATCAACGTCGTAACTCCAGGACCATGCCCAGCTGTGACACAATTCGAATGAATCACCACACCCACCGAAACTGCGCCTTGACGGTAAATCCTCCCGAACGAGTGGTCCGCGTCAACGATCGCTACCAAATCACCAAGCCTCAGCGTTTCTAATTTGTATTGGTCAACAACTGCTTTATCAAACATTTGAATGTCGTAATCTCCCGAATTAACTTGGTTTGCCCCTAAACCTGAACCCATAACAGCGGCTGGAACAACATGCGTGACAGGAACCAAAAGCTTATTCTCTTTCGGCTGAGGATCCCATGCGGTAAGCAAAGCTGGGTCCATGTTGAAGACTTTGATTTCTGGAAAATCGACTAGTTTTAAACCCGTGCCGAAGGCTTTCACAAGGATCTTGTCTCCAAGCACCAGCTTATCCAAAATTCCTGAGGGAAAATCAATCAGCACATGCTCGATCCCGCCGTGCTTCCCCGTGACAACGCCTCTTGCGCCTTTGCCATCACCGTTTACCACGATTGCTTCGTTTCCCACACAAGACAACACGTTGAATGCTGTGTTAGCTGCGACTCCTGATCGTGCATCGTTTTCCTTGTTCTCTGCGCTTACGCCTGGCTCAACGTGGTCAGCTTCCCAACCGCAGGCTAGGTCGCCGACTCTCAGATTGTAGGTGATGCCGCCGACGCTTGGCAGCACTTGCGGTTGTCCCGTTGCAGACACGGTGTAGACTGACCTGATGGTTGGGCTGGCAATTTCACCCATAACTGAGATTTTTATGAGTTTTTCAGCGTTTGTTATCAGCATAAATAGTTCCCTGTTAGGCACTATGTCCTATCCGCGGAAGTGGCTAATAAACTTCACAGAGCAATTTTTGAGCCTAAGCAAATCTTAAATTATGCGTCTCTTTATTGTTGCAATGGAAGTTAAGCCTGCTAAAATTGTTGGAAGAATTGCAATGTCCGAAATAGGGTTAAGAACAAAAATGCTGGTTAGAGATGTAATGAGCAGCCCAGTCGTAACGATGAATGAAAACGCAGCTTCAAACCTTGCCGCCGCAGCCATGGACCAGAACGATTTAGGATGCGTAATTGTTACCAACAAGGCTGGACAATCAATCGGTATAATCACGGAGCGAGATTTGGTCGTTAGGGTGTTGGCGAAGAACATTAAGCCAGACACGGTGAAAGCAAAGGAAATTATGACTACCCCTTTGGTTACTATTGAACCTGAAGCAACAATTAGTGAGGCTGCCCGAAGGATGAACCGGCTGGATATCAGGAGGCTCGGCGTGATCTACAAGGGCAATCTTGTCGGCATAATCACTGCCAAAGATGTCTTAGGTGTGATGCCTGAGCTCATCGAGATAATCCAAGAGAGAACACGCATCGAAGGCGCAGCCCGCACCGAAGAAGGCGAAGAAGTTCCCCTGTCAGGGTACTGCGACCGTTGTAACATTTACACTGACACCCTTAAAGAACGAAACGGACAGAACATTTGCGACGAATGCCGAGTTGAACTCGAAGAGGAAAAGTAAAAGGCTGCCCCTTTTCTTTTTAATTTCCAGACTGGCTTTCTTCAGATTCATTTAGTTTTCGAGCTATGCGTTTATCGGCTTGCTGAACCTGCTTTTGTGAGCCCAATGCATGCTGAAATACCGAAACGCCGTAACGAAGAAGGCTTTTCATCGCGCTTGCTCTTTTTCTGGGAACGCTCGCGACGCCAGTGATTAAGCCGTAAAGGGCGAGAGCGCTCATGGTCAGGAACGTAGAATTCGAATAGACTGCAAGTTTCAATATGAGAAGAAATAGTTTTGAAAACGCACCCTCTGACTTCCCTGAAAAGACAACCAAGCCCCTTTTCAATCAACAGTTATCTCCGCGGAAAAGAAAGTTAAGGGTTTTGCTTGATTCCTAACGTTCCTTTTCGTTGCGGCTGCCCAAGAGAAGCTTTTAACCAAACCAGCCGCTATTCAATAAACCGTGAACCACCGTGATTGTTGATTCTGTCCTTAACAACGCCAAAGCTTACCTGAATGGGCAAATCGTCGAATGCAGCATAGCCATCGAAGAGGGCAAAATCTTCAAAATCGGCAAAGAAACCCAAATGCCCAGCTCCGACGAAAAAACCAACTTAAAAAGCCACCTTGTCTTGCCAGGCTTAATCGACGAACACGTGCACCTGCGCGACGAAGGGAAAGCGTACAAAGAAGATTTCTACACTGGAACCGCCGCCGCAGCCGCAGGAGGTTTCACAACAGTTCTCGACATGCCTAACAATGAACCGATTACAATGAGTGTTGATGCGCTGAGGAACCGCATGGCGTTGGCTCAAAGAAGAATTCTGGTAAATGTGGGGTTTTACTCTGAATTTCCTAAGAAACTTGCCGAAGTCCAGGAAATAGTTTTCGAAGGAGCGGTCGGCTTTAAGCTTTTCATGGGATCCCAAGTGGGTGGATTGAATATTGACGATGACGAAGAGTTATTGGACGCCTTCAGAGAAGTTGCGCCGTTGGGTGAGGTCGTAGCAGTACACGCCGAAGACAAAGCCTTGCTCAAGGCAAACGAAACCAAACTCAAGCAGGCCAAAAAAGTTAGCGTCTCGGCTTTTCAAAATGCTCACTCTGAGGTCGTTGAAGCTAAAGCCATCGAACGCTTGCTGAAAATTGGTGAACCGACCAATGTGCGCCTCCATTTTTGTCATGTTTCGACGAAAAACGGCTTGAACGCGATTGAGGAAGCAAAGAAAGCGGGTCGGAAAGTAACCTGTGAAGTTACTCCAAACCATCTTTTGCTATCAACTGCTGATTTGGGACGAGTAGGGCAAATGTTGATCATGGCGCCGCCGCTTCGAAACGCTGATCAGGTTGAAGGGCTCTGGAAGGGTCTGGAGGCAGGTTGGATTGATTCTTTAGGGTCCGACCACGCACCACATACTGTGGAAGAGAAAGCTGCAAGTAGCGTTTGGGATGTCAAAGTAGGCGTTCCAGGATTAGAAACAACGTTGCCTCTTATGTTGACGGCAGTCAGGAAGAACCGTTTCTCTCTGAAGCAAGCCATGTCACTTTTGGCAGAGAATCCAGCTGATATTTTCGGTTTGAGCGACCGTGGTCGTTTGGAGCAGGGAAAGAGTGCGGATTTAGCGGTTGTGGATTTCAATACTAAATTTGAGATTGATGCTTCAAAATTTAAGTCTAAAGCAAAATTTTCACCCTTTGATGGGTGGGAAGTGCAAGGTAAGCCGGAGAAAACCTTCGTCGGAGGGCTTCTTGTTTTTGATGAGGGCGAAATAGTCGCGAAGGCGGGAATTGGCTCTCTTGTTCGGAGAGGCTCCCCTTGAAGTTCTTAGCTGATAGCATGCTGGGGAAACTTTCACGTTGGTTACGCATGCTAGGCCAAGATGTTACCTACAACGTTCAACTGAACGATAACGAACTTCTGGACTTGTCGAAGAAGGAAAGCCGCATTTTGCTGACTAAAGATTTGGAGCTTTACCGACGTGCATCCGCGATTGGGGTTGACGCTTTTTTTGTTGAAGGCAAATCGGAATCTGAAAGATTGGCAGAAGTTGCAGATAAATGCGGGTTGACCTTGGAAGTTGATATGGAAAAATCTTATTGCCCCATCTGCAACACCAAGCTTAAGACTACCCCGAAAGAACAGCTTTCAGGCGAACTTCAGAAGAACACCTATACCTACTACGATAAATTCTGGAAGTGCCCAAACTGCGGACAAATCTACTGGCAAGGAGCTCACTGGAATCAAATTACCATCACCCTGCACGAAGCGCAGACAAAACTGCAAAAATTAAAAGAAAAAATAGAATCTTAAGATAGCCATTTCAAAGGTATGTCTTGGAATGTTCCATCGGGCAATGTTCGCCTAATAGTTATTGGAAGAATTGATGCATCAAGTTCTTTTAGCGCTATGTCGATTGGGTTAGTATTTTCACTTGCATCCACCAAAATCGGTGCTCCCATCGAAATTTGAAGAGCTCTAGCTCCAACAATTCTTGCTTTCTCGAAGCGAGTAATTTTTGGTGGTCCAACAATTATTTTTTGTTCTGACGTTTTTTGTTCTCTCCTTAGTAGGGCATTCCGCCCATAGGGCTCTTCATTTTGCCTGAAGCGATGACATCGTCGATCTTGAGTATCATGGATGCTGCTTCATTTGCGGATTTTATTATTTGTTTCTTGACTGAGAGCGGTTCAAATATGTTTACTTTTGACATGTCCTTTATTTTTCCTTCTAAAACTTCAATGCCAGCCCATGTTTCTCCTTTTTCATGTCTGGTTCTCAGTTCCACAAGTATGTTAATGGGGTCTAAGCCGGCGTTTTCAGCCAGTGTTACGGGTATAGATTCGAGGGCTTCTGCGAAAATTCTGATTGCCAGCTGTTCTCTTCCTGTAACAGATTCAGCATACTTCCTAAGTACGCTAGCCATTTCCATTTCGGGTGCGCCTCCTCCAGCAACGATTTTGGGTTCTTGAATTAAGTCTCTGATTACGCAGAGTGCGTCGTGTATTGAGCGTTCTGCCTCGGCGGTCATGCGTTGTGTTGCGCCCCTGATTAGGATGGTTACTGCCTTTGGGTTTTTGCACCCTTCAATGAAAGTCATCTTGTCATCAGCGATTTTGCGTTCCTCAACCAAAGCTGCGTATCCAAGGTCAGTCGCCGCAAGGGCATCTATACTTGAAACTATCTTTCCGCCGGTGGCTCTAGCCAGCTTTTCCATGTCAGATTTCTTTGCTCTTCTAATTGCGATGACTCCTTTTCGTGAAAGGAAATGCTGAACCATGTCATCTATGCCTTTTTGGCATACTACCACGTTTGCTCCTGACGCCAAGATTTTGTTTGTCATGTCACGCAGCATTGTTTCTTCTTCGTTTAGGAAGGCTTCAATCATTTCTGGGCTTTCAATGTTTATTTTGGAGTCTAATTCGGTTTTTTCAATTTCCAAAGAAGCATCGATCAATGCAATCTTGGCTTTCTCTATTCGCTTAGGCATACCCGACTGAACAATTTCTTTGTCTAAAACTATGCCGTTAATTAGGGTCGTGTCACTGAGTGACTCGCCTGTTTTCTTCTCAATCTTCACGTCGTCAACATCTACCTTGTATACGCCATCTTGCTTTTCCGCGACTGCGAGCATCGCTTTAACAGTTAAATCAGCTAAGTAATCTTTGTGTTCAGCTACGATTTTGCTTCCCATTGATGTTGTGGCTGCTTTTTTCAGAAAGTCCTGCGATTTCAAATCGACAGGAATGGCTATTTTCTCAAGGGTTTTAAGTGCTTTGTCAGCTGCCTTTCTGTAACCGTCAATTATCGTTGTTGGGTGAACGTTTTTGTCGATTAGTTCTTCTGCTCGGCTAAGTAGTTCGCCTGCTATTATGACTGCAGAGGTAGTTCCGTCGCCTGCTTCATTGTCCTGTGTTTTGGCTACTTCAACGAGCATTTTGGCTGCCGGATGTTGGACATCCATCTCATCCAAAATAGTGCGACCATCGCTTGTTATCGTGGTGTCTCCAAAGTTGTCGACTAACATTTTATCCATGCCTTTTGGGCCTAAAGCGCTTCTGACGCTTTCAGCAATAACTTTGGCAGCAGTGATGTTTCCATGCTGTGCTTCTCTTCCACGGGACCTGTTTGATCCTTCCTTCATAACGAGAACGGGTACCCCGCCTGCCTGTGTTGGAAATGATGACAAATCAGTAAACCTCCATTTATAATGCGAACAACAACAAATATTACTAGCCATATAAGTTTTTCTAGGCGGGGTATGCCGATTAAAGCCTAGGCGAAGCGTTTTTGCATCATTTTACCATTTTTCGGGGTTTTCTTGTTTTCTTTTCCGCCGTGGCTTAATAGATTGAAACTTTAGCTATCCCTGTAATCTTTAGCAGCTCAGGAATTAATTCTCCTGGAATTTTCTTCTCAACTATCAAGGTGAGCTTTGGTTCAGGCGAAAGTTCAGGATCATCTACAATGGCCTGCCTAATGCTCAACCCTGCCTTGTTCAGTAACATTGCGGCGTTGGATAAGATTCCTGGCGACTTAGCATTCACAGGCGTTATCTCTAAGACCCCCAGATTGAGGTGTTTTGCTATTTCCTTAAGCGAATGCCCTGCGGGGCGCATTTCTTCAAAAATCAGTTTGAGTTCAGCATCGGATTCTATTGAGCGCAATGTTTCGTTTACTGTTCGTCGGTCCACACCTGCGGCTCTAGCTACGCGTACGGGCGGGATTTCGATTTGGTTTAGGCATATTTTATCGTTTTGGACGCTTAAACCATTTTCTATTAATACGCGTGCTACTTTGAGTCTTTCGGGGTAGTCTTGCAACTGGTCTTTAATCATGTTCCACATTTGTTTCGCTTGTGTGTTTTTGTTCTTCTAAGTATAAATATGTTGTTTGTGTTTACTTTTGATATGTGCATAAGTGTACACAAAAGTTTTAAATAAAACTTTAAAGTACACTTCTCTGCCTTCAACTAAGAGGACGAAAAAATATGCCAACCCCCATGAAAAAAATATTCTTACCCGAAGAAGATATCCCAAAAAAATGGTATAACATAGTACCCGACCTGCCAAAGCCGCTTCCACCATTTATTGACCCAGCAACGAAGCAGCCTGGAGTCGGAATTGTCCCAAGAATTTTTCCAAAAGAAATTATCGGCCAAGAAATAAGCCAGGAGCGATGGATAGATGTTCCTGACGAGGTACGAGAGGTATACCGTATCTGGCGTCCCTCACCGCTTTTTAGAGCTCTTAATTTGGAAAAAGCGTTGAAAACACCCGCTAAAATCTACTATAAGTATGAAGGCGTCAGCCCAGCAGGAAGCCACAAACCCAACACCGCTGTACCCCAAGCATATTACAACATGAAGGAAGGCACCGAACGCTTATCTACAGAAACGGGCGCGGGCCAGTGGGGTTCAGCTTTGGCGTTTGCAGCTATGACTTTCGGGCTTAAAGCCACTGTTTACATGGTGCGTGCAAGTTATGATCAGAAGCCTTATCGAAAGATGATGATGAAAGCCTTCGGTGCAGAATGCATTGCAAGTCCAAGCAACAAAACTGAGGCGGGAAGAAAAATCCTTGCAGAGGACCCGGATAACAAAGGCAGCCTCGGCATAGCCATCAGCGAAGCAGTCGAAGATGCCCTTGTCAACGAAAAAGAAACTAACTACGCGATCGGCAGCGTTTTCAATCACGTTTGTTTACACCAGACCGTTGAAGGTTTAGAAGCTAAGAAGCAACTTGAAATGGTGGATGATTATCCCGATGTGGTCTACGGCTGCATAGGCGGCGGTAGCAGTTTCAACGGGTTGATGTGGCCCTTCTATTATGACCAAGTTTCAAAGAAGGCACCTAAGGAAACAAAGTTCGTCGCGACTGAAGCTACGGCTTGTCCGAAAGTAACAAAAGGATATTACCAATATGATCACGGCGACACGGCAAAACTGACACCACTTGTCCCAATGCACACAATTGGTCACGACTTCATCCCTGCACCTATACACGCAGGCGGATTACGTTACCACGGTATATCCCCGGTGATAAGCGTCTTAGCGCAGGAGAAAAAGATGACGACTGAAGCTTTCAACCAACTTGAGGTTTTCGACGCCGCGAAACTCTTCCTCCAAACCGAAGGCATCATCCCAGCGCCTGAACCGTCTCACGCGATCAAAGGCGTTGTTGATGAGGCACTTCGTTGCAAGAAGACTGGGGAAGCAAAAACTATCCTGTTCGTGCTCTGCGGACACGGCTACTTCGACATGGCAGCCTATGACGAATACTTCAGCGGCAACCTGCAACCCTACGAATACCCAGCCCAGAAAGTCGAAGAATCAATGAAGAAACTGAACAAACTCTATCCGTGGCTCGACGAAGTCAACAAGAAATACATAAGCTGCGAAACCATTTAAAACCCCCACTCTTCCAATTTTTCTTTTTTTGTTTGACTTAAAAAAACATTCTTGTCTCACTTTTAACGGAAGCCAAAAACCCACAAGGCGTTTTGCTAATTTCAATAAATCTGCCCATGACTTATATATCCTTATCACTTCGCCAGACGCCAGAGATCTTTTTCAGATTGGACAGATTTCACTAGGTGTTTTATCTTTTTTTAGCTAATCTAACTTTTGACTGTAAGGAACTTTAATGGATTTCTGTAGACTATAAGCGCCGTTAAAAGACAGTGAAAGGACTTTAACGACGGGAAACGGCGTTAAAGGATACAACCTGCAAAAGATTCAAAATTCTCCACAAAAAAGTAACTTAAGGCACAGAGAACAAAAAATCTCTTTTCTAACCCACTCTGTCAATCAAACTTTCTGGAACCTGCTTCTAAAGATTACCTGATTAGCTAAAGGCGACAAACTCATTTCTTTATTCTGTGAATTGTCAAATATTGTCAAATATTGTATCAACCTGCAAGCGATTTAAGCTCTGCTTTAAAAAAGCAACCCAAAACACAAACACAAATATTGCCGTATTCTCTTCACGCAAAAACAGCTTATTCAAATCTTTTAAGAACTCAGCATCAAAAACCCAAAAATTAACGTTCCTCAACAAATTTCAGGTGTAACTATAGAAGCATTTAACTAAAATAGACCTGTTTTTCTTTTTGTTTAAGCAACCCAATACTTAGGTTGTTCGATTGTCAGCTCCCGAGAAAAATCTACCTAAAAAAAACGTTGGCTTTATCGTTAACCCAGTCGCAGGAATGGGCGGCGCAGTTGGGCTAAAAGGAACAGACGGCAAAACCATTCTAGCCAAAGCAATAGCTCTGGGTGCAAAACCGGTAGCCTCTCATAGAGCGGAAACTTTTCTCGCTGGACTGGTTGCCGTTAAAGAAAGTCTCCGTTTAGTTGTTGGAGCCTGCAACATGGGCGAGACTGAGGCAAAAAAATGCGGCTTCACTTACAAAGGGATAGGCAATAGTGAAGAAGAAACCACACCTGAAGACACGCAAAATGCTACTCGAGAAATGATAAATCAACGGGTGGATTTGCTCGTTTTCTGCGGTGGCGACGGAACAGCACGCGACATTTACAAAGCCGTCGGCCTGAATGTTCCGGTGCTTGGCGTTCCGACAGGCGTCAAAATGCACAGCGCCCTCTTCGCTGTAACACCTCAAGCCGCCGCAAGAGTCGCGATAGGGTACCTTTGGGGCGGGTTGCCACTGCGGGAAGCCGAGGTCATGGATATTGACGAGGAAGCATTCCGGGCGGGTCGTCTTTCCGCGGAACTTTACGGTTACATGCTTAGTCCATTCGAGCCACATTTGATTCAGGGGAACAAACTTGAAAGCCCCACCACTGAAAATGAGGTACGCAACCAAGCGGCAATCGCCGTCTACATCATAGAAGAAATGAAACCCGAAATCATCTACGTCCTTGGGCCGGGAACCACAACCCGTACAATAAGCGATCTCTTGGACGAGAAGAAAACCCTGCTGGGAATTGACCTTTTCCAAAACAAGAAGATAATTTTGCGCGATGCAAACGAAAAACAAATTCTAGAAACTATTGCGGGCAAGGTTACGAGGGTTGTTGTGACGCCGATTGGTGGCCAAGGCTTCGTTTTTGGAAGGGGCAACCAGCAGATAAGCGCCAAAGTAATCCGCCAAGTAGGCATCGACAACATTATTGTGGTTGCATCTAAAAGCAAGTTGGATAAGCTGAAGAGTTTAAGGGTTGACACTGGCGATGCAGAGTTAGACATGGAATTTCGAGCTCGGGGAATCAGGGTTGTAACTGACTACAAGACCAAGCAACAAATCCTAATCGAATAATTTTCGGGTTGTTTTTTGCCCTTTGAATTCACCGACTAAATCTTGCCAAAAAAATTACCACAAAATAAACAGAGAGCAAGTTTTTTATCGGCTTATGCGGTCGTGCCGTTTTATTTATCGATTCAAACAAATTGAAATATCCCACAATGATTAGTATCCATGTTGTGAGGTTTCAACATGATACCCATCAATAAACCGCAGATCGGCGAGGAAGAAGTTCAAGCAGTTGTCAAAGTTATGCGTAGCGGTATGCTTACGAGTGGGCTTGGGGCAGGTCCAGAGGTTACCCGTCTTGAGCAGGATTTCGCCAAGCTTGCAGGCGTCAAACATGCCGTGGCAGTCAACACGGGCACGGCTGCCCTACATTCGGCTGTTGTTGCTTGTGGCGTAAAACAAGGCGACGAAGTCATTCTACCCAGCTTCACTTTCGTAGCCACTGCGGAAGCAGTTGTCCTCGCAGGCGGAAAACCCGTTTTCGCGGACATTGATCCTGGAACCTATAATCTGTCACCTAACGCGGTTGAAAAGTCGATAACAAAAAAGACTAAGGCAATACTTCCAGTGGACCTCTATGGTTTTTCAGCCGACATGAAACCTCTCAAGGAAATCGCTGAAAGACACGATTTTGCTCTAGTCGAAGACTCTGCCCAAGCGCACGGGGCAACTTACAATGGAAAACCCGCGGGAAGCTATGCTGATGCCGCTTGCTGGAGTCTGTACGCAAGCAAAAACATTACTACGGGTGAGGGCGGCTTAGTCACGACAGACGATGGTCAGATTGATGAGACGTTGCGGATGATTCGGACTCATGGGGAAAAAGCGAAGTATGCGTCTCTTATTCTTGGGAACAATTATCGCATGTCGGAACTGCAGGCTGCGATCGGCAACGTGCAAATGGAGAAGCTGACTTCCTTTGTCGCTAAACGACGCCGAAACGCTCAGCAACTAACAAAACTCTTGGAAAGAAACAGCAAACTTGTCCTGCCGTACGAGTCGGCGGATCGACAACACAGTTGGTACCTGTACACTGCCCGGTTGAAGGACGGTACCGAGGCGCAGCGTAACAGTATTTTGGAAGATCTCAAAAAGCAGGGAATAGGCGCCGAAGCGTACTATGTCAACCCAGTCCACATGATGCCATTTTACCGAGAGAACTTCGGAAGCGTTAAGATGCCTGAAACAGAAAAAGCGTCGAAACAGGTTTTTTCATTGCCAATTCATCCTGCAGTTACATCTGAACAGGTTGATTTCATCGGAAAGACCCTCCTAAGCCTCCTTTAATCTGGTTTCTGCTTATCCATTTCAGCTAGGTCTCCTAGGTTAACTGTAACAGTTAAATCGAACGTTGCATTATGGATAGGCTGAAACTTCAGTTTACTTTGGATTTTATTTAATGAGGTGTGAGAAGTTTGAGCACTGAATCCGCAGATGTTTCGCGCATAAAAGTCAAGTTCGTAATTGAAGGTTTAGGCCACGCCGAAGGTGAATTGGTCAGGTTTTTGGCGCCAAGAACCATCGACTACATCATCCGTAAGTTACCTCTTGAAGGCAGAGCCGCAATATGGAAAGAAGAAGTTTACTTTGAAATTCCAATCAAGATGGGCGAAGAAAAAGCTAAGCCGATCGTTGAGACAGGTACTATTGCTTTCTGGCCTATGGGCAGTGCTCTGTGCGTTTTCTATGGAAAATCCCAGCCGTACAGCCCCGTGAGTATACTCGGCAAAATAACGGATAATTTGGACATTTTCAAGCAGGTCAAAAGCGGAATAACAATGCGGATAGAACTTTCAGGCACCTAAAAAGATAGCGAGCTTTCTTTCCACATTTGTAGCAGCCGCTCACATTCTTTTTTGACGTTTTTATCGTCACTTTTCTCGCTTAACATATTAAGGAACTCGATTCGTTTCGCCACCGAACGCTTCTCGGCGCTGCCGCCATAGTAAAGTTCCCCCTCCAAATACTCTTTCATGCTATATGCCTTCTGCACAAATAGGCTAGCCGCATCTACGATGTTTTCTACGGCAAACTTGTTTGCCCAGATCGCGGCTTCAGTTTCCCTAAGCTGGGTTAAACCGTCTATTTCCATTATCCTTCGAATGTATGATCTGAAAAAGTCAAAGTAGCCCGCCGTCTTGATTAACCCGAGAACCTGATTGATTTTTTCTTTAAATTGGGCTGAACCTTCAACTGTCGGGTTGTGTTTGTACCCTTGATCGACTAGTTCCTTAGCTATTTTCACTTCTTCCACTGTGTAAACTCTTTCAGGAAACTCTGTCAAACGAAAACAAAAACTCCAACAGTCTTAATTTAAGAAAATCAAAAGATACGAAATGGAATTTTATGCTGCAGGCTTATAAATTTTTAGGTTGTGACTTCCGGATACGAGTTGTACAGCGCCGTTTGTTTCTAGTTGTTCTAAGAAGTCTTTTGCTGTGCTGATTCGTATGTTGTACTTTGTCGCGACTACGTATGGTGTTAGAACTCCCATCTTTTTTATTTCCGCAACGATTTTGTCGTTTTTGGCATCTGGTGACACTATGCTGGCGGCTTTTCGCTCTTTCGGAGGTCCTGACTTTTCTTTCTTCTTATCTTGCGCTTTCGCTTCGTCCTGAGTGACCTGCTGTTTCTCCATCTGCTTTATGCCGAGTTTCTTTTTTCCACCCATGAATTTTTTCACCTTGATTTTATTGTTCTCAACATCTAGAATGGCTGGCTTATTTCAACTTTATGTTGTTCTTTCCATTCTTTGAGTGGGACGCCAAGGTTCTTTTCAACTTCGGTTCGGTGAATGGAGTTCATTGTGCAGAATGGAATGATCCGTCCGTCCGGTACGGCGTAGTGGATTAGGCAGCGTTGCACTCTTTCAAGGTCAAAGTTGTAGGGATCCATGAAGTGCATGGATGAAAGGAGAATTGATTGTCTCTGCAGATCGCCCAGTGAGTCGTAATCGCCCTTTGTTACAACGCCTAAGACGTATTTTCGTAGGAACCCGAATTTTATGTAACGCATTGAACCGACTAAGCGTAATTTGGCCTTATTCTTGCTTCCTTTGGACGCTGTCTCGTAAACCTTGTTCATTACACCAATGAATTTGTCTATGTTACCATACTTTGTAATTGGAACTATTTTGCCGTTTTCAATCAGAAGGTAAGTTGCCATGCCGCAGTGAGGGTGCGCTGTGAACTCTAAATATCGTCTATCTTTTAATGCTCCGACCGCTTTTGAAACTGGTACAACTGTGGGCACCGGGTAGAAGTCTGAGACTTTGATTGCCCCGTTTGTTTGTTCTTCGACTTTCTTCATAAAGTCTGGGATGGTTATTCGCATGCTTTCGCGTTGCTTTTGCGGCAGCCTTCCGCAGAGGCTTACAGGCTGAACGTTTATGCATCTGACTATGTCGAAGTTTTTGGCGGCAAAGTTGATTATGTCGCCAAGTTGATTATCGTTTACGCCTTTTACAAGTGTGACAACAAGAACTATGCTGTCCCAACCTGCTGCACGGAGGTTTTCAATTGCTTTCATTTTTATCGCTAACAGGTCCACGCCGCGGATAAACTTGTAAACGTCAGGGGTTAGCCCGTCGAATTGCAGATAAATAGTGCTGACGCCTGCCTCTTTGAGTTGCTTGCAATATTCTACGCTTTGCGAGAGTCGAAGTCCGTTCGTATTGACTTCGACGTGGCTGAACCCAAGCTCTTTTGCTTTCCGAACAAAATCGAACAGTTCTTTGCGTATCGTTGGTTCCCCGCCCGAGAACTGAAGAGCCGTGGCTGCCACCGGCTTGTTGGCTCGAAGATTTTCCAACATGCCAACAATTTGCTCTTTGGTTGGCTCGTAAACGTAACCAGCTGCTGCAGCGTTGGCGAAGCAGACTGGGCAGGTTAAGTTGCACCTGTTTGTTACATCAATTATTGCAAGAGCCGTGTGAGACTTGTGTTCGGGACAGATGCCGCAGTCGTAAGGGCACCCGTTTTTCTTCTCAGTTCTCGGGTTGGCCATGCCATCGCCGTCGCAGCGGAATTTTTCTGCCCGCATGTATTGGTCGTAGTCTGACCAGTAAAGTTCCTGAAAATGCCCATGTTCAGAGCAATCTTTTTTGATGAAGACTTTCCCACCGTCTTCGTAGATTGTTGCATCTATAGCCTTTAGGCATTCAGGGCAAATGCTTCTTGTCGATTTGATGTCTTTCATTTTCTTTGCCTTCTGCTATCTAAGCGGTTGCGAAGTGCTTAAGAGCTAATGTCACGATAATAATGTTTCCAAACGTTTCCTAAGGTGATTGAGGGGAAAGACATGTCGATTAACGAGAACACGCGCGTTACCCTTCGAGAAATGGGCTTGAACGCATACGAAATCGACGCTTACACGGTGCTGCTGGAAATTGGGCAGATGACAGCCATGGAAATCAGCCAGGAAGCCCACGTGCCCTACAGCAAAATGTACGAGGTTTTGAACTCGCTTAAAGAAAAAGGCTGGATAAAAAGTAGCGAAACCCGACCCTTCAAATACTACCCCGTTCCGCCGCTTGAAGCGACAAGGTTCACCAAGCTGAGGTTGGAAGACAAATATTTGAGCTGGGAAAACACAGTTGCAGAGTCGCTTCAACCCCTATACGAAAAACGAGAACTCGTCGAGCGACCAGACATGCTGATTCTACGCGGGCAACAAGCCGTTCTCAGCAAACTTCAGGAGGTACTGACCAAGGCAACTAAGGAAGTTGTTATTGCTGCACCAGAATTTGCCAAACCCGTGATCGCGCTGGCTGAACCCGTGCTGGGAAGTGGCTTAAAGAAAACGGTAAGTATCAAGCTTATGGTTGCTGGGAAGAGGGAGGATTGGCTTTTCTTAAAGAAATATCCCGCGCTAAACGAGCTGCGTACCCGCGACCATATGTTCGGCGGCGGCGTCATCGCTGATGGCAAAGAAGCCATGTTGTTCCTAGGCGAAGACAAACCGAGCCTCGTAATTTGGAGCAACCACGTTGGATTAGTGGGGTTCGCTCGTGAATACTTTCAGTTCCTCTGGGATTCCTCTGCAACTGCTTAAAAAAAGTCGCAAGTCTGACTAAAAGTGTTTCTTTATCCTGAAACTCGATGCCGACAACTACAAAAAAAGAAGAAAGGAAGGAACTTTGTTAGAAGGTAACTATCTTTCCATGACTTTTCTTGCGGCTATCTCAATATCTTCCGCTTTGATGGTTTTTCTTCCAGCGTGCATAGCAAAATCCAGTGATTCCTTCGCAATCTTTACGCCGATTTCTTCGAGAGCCTTTGCGAGTTCCTTTGCTGCTGCTTCACTTACTCTGTCAGCACCCGCTTTCTTGCATAAACGATGCATGGGAGCTACAGCTATTTCTAATTCGGTCATATCGACTTCTCCACAGCCTCTTTTTCTTTTTAAAGCAATATTTAACTTTTTTTGTGCCTTTTAGTTTAAATTATCGACATTCAACTCTGGGAGCGACAGAAAGAAAATTATAAGAAACACTCAACAATGACTATGTTGCTGGAAGAAATGAAGCTAATCGATGCCCACGTGCATCTCTCCGACATAGAATATTCTGGTCATCTAGACGAGTTGATAGCGGACGCAAAGGCATCCGGCGTAGCGGCGCTAATGACAAATTCGATGGATTTGGCAACGTGTCAAAGTGACTTACAACTAGCAGAAAAATACCCCGGTTTTGTTTACCCTGCTCTGGGAATTCATCCGTGGAACGTAAACGTCCTCAAAGAAGGAGAGCTTGAGCAAACCATCGAACTAATATTGCGGCATAAATGCGCGATCAAGGCCATCGGCGAAATTGGTTTAGACGCCAAATACGAAACTGCATGGGAAAAGCAAACGATGGTTTTTGACAAGATGCTGCGGCTTGCAGAATCGCTTGAGCTTCCAGTGATAATCCATAGCCGCGGAACAACCGAAAAAATAATTGATATTCTTCCTTCGTACCGTCTCAAGCGTGTGCTGCTTCACTGGTTCAGCTATCCGCTAACTACGCTTTCCAAAGCGATGGACAACGGTTATTTTATAACTGAAGGGCCGCCCGCAGCCTACTCGATAGGAATCAGAGAAATCATAGAGAAAGTAACGCTAACTCAGTTTTTGACGGAGACAGATGGTCCAGTCAAATATTACAAGCGCCCCTTCAGCGGACAACTAACGAAGCCTTCTTTTATTCGCAACGTGGTTGAAGCAGTGGCTGAAATCAAGAAAATGCAGGTTGACTTAGTTGCCGATCAAATAATTGAGAATTTCCAAGTTTTCTTCACCGTAAAAATCGGCTGAATGGGCTTCGAACGCCGAAAAGGACTTTCGGCACCTTCAAAGCTGCGGTACTAAGCGTAAACTTAAATTAAACCATTCGTCTATTTGGAATTGCTCTTGCGCTTTTCAAGCGTCGGAAATTAAATCATTGATACTGAGGATTTGGGATTTGGGAAAAGTTAAGACTGATCAAGTAAAAAGAACCGGCAAAGAACTAATGCATCGGTTTCCAGAAAAATTCAATACCAGCTTTGACGAAAACAAACATGCAGTTGAAACCTTAACGCAGGGTACAACCACACGTGTTAGGAATCAGATTGCTGGGTACATAACTCGTACGTTGGCTTTGGCTGAAGCAAATTCGGGAACAGAGCCGATTGAAGCCGACGAAGAAGACGATTCAGATTAAGTTAACCTCTCTTAAAGAGGAAAAACTTGCATGATGGATGACTATAGAAAAGGGTGGGCTCTTCGGTACCTTCGTGAAGCAAAAGCTGAGTTAGAAGCAGCACGTAAAATCCCTTATATGGCTCCAGGTTTGGTTTTAGAAGCAATCAGAAAGGCAAGAAACGCAATTTATTACAGCCTAGGTGAACCAGCGTTTATTGAAATTCTTATTCGGGAAGAGGTCCTGAAGAACCCTGGCACGAACGATTCAATCCTCCGTTTTCTAATGGAAATCGAGGCGCTTGTTCAACAGATGCAGCAGCTTGAAGAAGTGAACGGGGATGCCATGATGAAGCAGGCAGACTCAATCGTCGGGATAGCGACGGACATAGTGGAAACGTTAACGGAAGAGCGAGTACAAAACTTTTAGCCGGATTTTTGGGCACGCAAACAATTTTAAAGTAAACACCGATTCTGTATTTTAGCGAAGGCAATGGTGTTAACAATAAAATTTATTGGTGCAATGCGCCACCTCACGGGCAAAACTCAGTTAACTCTCAACTATGAAAAAGAAGTATCGCTCAGGGAGCTACTTGCAATAATAAGCCAAGAAACGCCAGCGCTTGGAAAATCGTTCGGCGACCAACAGACAACCAATTCGAATTCTAACGCTTTGATTTTGGTTAACGGTAGGGAAATCAGCGTTTTGAACGGTTTAGAAACAAAGTTATACGATGGGGACGAAATCGTTTTTGTTCCCGTTGTGCATGGCGGTTGATAATCTTGATTACTTTCACCAGTGATTTTGGGCTGAAAGACCCATACGTTGCAGAAATGAAAGGCGTAATCTTAACCATAAATTCCAAAGCCGCCCTGATTGACATAACTCATCAAATCGAAAAGTTCAACGTTCGCGCAGCCGCCTTTGCATTGGCTTCTGCCGCACCGTACTTTCCTGAAGGCACAGTCCACCTGGCAGTTGTAGATCCAGGTGTTGGCACAGATAGACGCGCCATAGTAATTCAGACGAAAAAGGATTGCTTTGTCGGCCCTGACAATGGCGTTTTAGTCTTAGCTGGCCGAAATCAAAGCATTCAGCACATTTATCACCTGACGAACCCGAAGTTCATTTTGCCGAAGGTTTCAGGAACGTTCCACGGCCGAGACATTTTTGCCCCTGCAGCCGCTTATCTGGATAGAGGTGTTATGCCTGCGGATTTTGGTCCAGAAATTGATGATCCTGTCACTCTAAAATTCGCTAAAGTGAAAATTAGTAGCGGCTCGTTAATTGGAGAGGTTTTAGATGTAGATGGCTTCGGCAACATAATCACAAACATAACTGAGAGAGACGTGGCTGACATGGAAGGCAAAACCCTCAGTTTAGAATTAGCCTCTGCCACGCTTGAAATCCCGTTAGGAAAAACTTATGCTTCGACAAAACCAAAAGAACCTCTTCTCTTGATCGGCAGCCACGGATTCTTGGAGCTTGCCCTAAATCAAGCGAGCGCAGCCGAAAAATTCCGCAAGAAAATTGGAGACAAAATCAAAGTCAGCGTGGCTTAAGGGTTTTTACAACTTTCTCGATTACGTCAACAGGGTTCTCGAGTTCCGCAAGTTTGTTTTTAACATCAAACCTTCTGCCAAGATACTTCTCAGCGTACTCCAGTACATTAGGTTCCTTCGTTGCAAAAAGAGGGAATCCCTTCATAACTAAGTAACGGTTGACGTTGGTTTTTGCCATGTCCGAAACTGCCACGCTTGGAACGCCTTGAAGCGCTGCTTCCCTCGCAATCGTTCCCCCATAGCTGACCACTAAATCAGCGTTCGCCACAAGATTCGCTGAATCTACAAATCCCTCCTTGCCCGCGAAGGTCTCGCCTTGGCCGTTGTATCTTTGGATGAAGTGAACGTTGCCCAGTTTGCTGAGCTTCTCCACCATCGTTCTTGCAAGGTCCTGCCTGCCTCCTGCGTAGGCAGCTTTGGTTTCAATTTGTCTGATAACTATCAGTGGTTTTTTTAATCCATCGATTTTTCTCGGCTTGAAGTCTTTAATCCAAGCGACTTCGTCGACTCCTTTGAAGGTAACCCGGGTTTTGGCGCAATTCTGGGTCACAAAACTTTTCGGCAACGACTCCGACACCACAACTGTATGCGCAAAAGGTAATGTGAGCCTGTTAACCGCCAATGCATATGGGGTATCTGCCGTTAAAATGATTGGAACTCCTATTCCAAAGGCTGTTCGGCAAAGCTCAACCGATTGATGGGCGATGGCAACGTCTGGCGGGTTATCCTTGAAAAGATCTGCGAACTCTATTACCCGTTCAGCGCTTTCTTTGAGCCTTGTCGTCAGTGTTGACGGGTTGTATTTGCCTATTACTATGGGTTTCTCTCCGAGAACCTTAGCCAGCGGTATCGTATCCGGGTGTTCCCGCGTCGTTAAAACGTATTCGTGCCCCGCTTTCCTTAGTCGTTGCCCGATAGCTGACCCATACCTGATGTGTTTGCCCGTACAAGCGTCATACCAAATCTTCATTTCTTCACCTTATGCCTTGTGTCAATGAAACTTTTCCGTTTAGCTTCATAATCTTCTAAACTCATCACGGCGCCCGCAGGAACTCCGGCATAGACGGTTCGGGGAGGCACGTTCTTGGTTACGACGCTTCCGCCGCCGATCACCGCTTTTTCGCCTACCGTCACATCCGGAAGCACGGTGACTCCACCGCCGATTGCCGCGCCATCTTTGATGACTGGAGGAGACAAAAAGTCGCTTTTGGGGTACTTGTCATTCAAAATTGAACTGTTAGGAGCGATGAACACATCATCACCTATTACGACGCCGTTTGAGATGGTTACATGTGCCTGAATATTGCATCTTTTGCCTATGACTACGTTTTTTCCTATGTCGCAGAAGCTTCCAATGAGGGTGAAATCGCCGATTTTGGTGCCGTCACCTATTACAACGTAATTCCAGATCGCAACGTTTTTGCCAATCTTAACGTTGGTGCCTGTAACTATGCCTACGCCTTTCTTTGGATTCAGCATAAACTCACCTTGCGGGCTCCAGATTTAAATAGTTTAAGCTAAACATTGATTTTCCAAAGGCGGATGCAACAATTTGACCAAAGAAACAGTTCTGATTATAGGTTTAGGCGAAATTGGGCATACTCTTTTCGTTTTGCTGAACGAACAGAAGAAAGACTTTAGCGTTTACGGCTTAGATCTAGATGAAGCAAAAATGCGCCAGCTTGGTCAAAGTAGAAGCCATATTCCGAGCCAGGTGGATACTGTACATGTTTGCTTGCCCTGCGGTTCACAGAAAAAATTTTTGGATGCTGTTGAAGGCTACATTGAAGAATTCAAGCCCAAGCTTGTAATTGTCAACAGCACAGTTCCCCCTGGAACCACCCTGAAGGTCGCGACAAAATGTAAGTGCTCAGTTGCTCATTCCCCGTCGCGCGGAGTACACAAGAATGCTGAGCATATGATTTGGGAAATGAAGCGTTGGACCAAATATGTCGGCGGCGCTGATGCGACCGCTGCGGAGCTTGCCAAAGCCCATTTTGAAAAACTCGGCTTAAAAGTGAAGATTCTCAAAAGCTGCAAAGAAACGGAGCTCGCAAAGCTTTTCGAGACAACTTATCGAGCGTGGATGATTGCTTGCTTTCAAGAGATGCATCGGATTTCAAAGGCTTTCGGTGCCGACTTTAACGAAACAGTCGATTTCCTTGAAGATACCCACCGTTTACGGTTCGATAGGCCCGTGATGTTTCCTGGTGTGATTGGCGGACACTGCCTAATCCCAAACACTGAACTGTTGATGGATGCTTATGACTCGGATTTTCTGCGGTTGATTTTGAAGTCGAACGAGAGGCGCAAAGAAGAAGTTAAGGATGAGGATGTTAAAGCGGAAGTGGCGAAGGTTGCTGCGAGGGCTGTGGCTTTGGAGAAGGAGCTTGCGGGCGAAAAGAACGAGATTACAGAACCAAACCAGTGCGACTAAGCCCTTTGCGTGTGCTTTACTGTCTGCATTTGGCGTTTGAAGATGATTTTTCATCAACCGCTTTTTTCTGGCAGGATCGTATTTGAATATGATAACTTTAATACCGAAAGAGATACAATAAATGGCAAACGTTCACGTGAACACGATGAAGCTAGACGTTGTGTTGTTAACAAAAAACAGCCTTAAACCTTGTTTGTCTGATTGTGTCGAATCGATTTACCGAAACGTACCTGTCAACCGGCTTCTTGTCGTGGACGGCGGAAGCGCCGACGGCACCTTGGAGCTTCTCCAGAAATACCCTGATGTCAAAATCATTGAGGATTTGCATGGCACCCGAGCAAGTGCGCGGCAAAAGGGAATTGACGCGGTAGTAACAGATTGGCATATTCACGTTGATTCCGACGTTATTCTCTGCGAGGACTGGTTTAGAAAAGCTTGGAAAAACATTGCAGACGATGTTGGAGCTGTCTGGGGTGTGGCGGTTCCTAACGAGAAACATTACTACAACGCGACCTACGCAATGTCTAGGTTGTACCGTATAAGTGTTAAAGACTTGATGGTTAGGCAAATGCGTAGCGAACGCTGCATGATGCATGACACGCTCATCCGAACAAGCACTGTCAAAGACATAAAGATCCCTCCTAACCTGCACATCTATGAAGACGACTATATCGGCAAGCACATAATTCAGAAAGGATACAGATTCCTAAAGGTCACTGAACCTTTCTGCCTGCACAACGTTACACCTAGTGAGCGTACGCAGGGCTATGTCACAACAGGCTATCTGCTAAAAACTTATCATTACGGTCACTTCAGCCAGGTTCTCCGCTGGGTTCTGCTAGCGATTCCCAAGTCAGCATGGATCTTCATCGTAACCCGGGATTTCCAAGCGTCCAAAACCAACTTCATCAGTAATGTATTAGTTTTCAAGGGTTGGCTGGCAGCGTAAAAACCCAAAAATCCGGGTTGCAACTTCCCTGTCCTTTCAACAATTCCAGAAAACTAAATTAAGTCTTTAATGCTTAGTGAATAAACTCAAAGTGTAAAGGCTGCCGGTGTTGACGGAAAAAGTTGACGTTGTCTTTCTTACAAAGAACAGTGTGAAGCCATGCCTAAAGGAATGCTTGAACTCCTTATACGCAAACGTTCCAGTCGGGCGCCTTTTGGTAATTGACGGTGGCAGCACTGACGGAACCTTGGGTGTCGCTAAGAGTTACGCGAATTGCGAAATAATTGATGATTCGGGTGGGAACAGGGCAACCGCAAGGCAGAAAGGCATCGAAGCCGCGGAGACAACTTGGCACATGCACGTTGATTCTGACGTTGTTCTAAGCAAAGACTGGTTCAATCAAGCACAAAAGCAGCTTAACACGAAGGTTGGCGGCTTGTGGGGCGTAACCGTCCCTGGCGATAAGCACATTTACAACCAGAACAAAGCGATGGCGGTGCTCTACCGTAAAGACACCATTGACTGGATCATGGCGCAAAAAAACCTTAAACGTTATCTGACCCATGATACGCTGTTGCGAACGGAAGCCGTTAAAGACATCAAAATACCCACTGATCTACACCAGTGGGAAGATCACTTTATAGGGCAACATGTTGTTGCCAAAGGTTATGATTGGCTGAAAACCCGAGACCCCTGCTGTTTCCACTACTTCCACGAAGGCATGACTTGGAAAGAGTTCGTACAAAACGGCAAGCTTGCGCGTAAAGTTAAATCGTACACGAACCGCCAAATCCTGCTTCGGGTGGGGTTAGCTGTTCCCAAGTCGCTTTGGATTATCATGGCAACGGGCGACTTTACCGCAGGCAAACAGCAGCTCGAAAACTACATCGGCCTGGCAAAAGGATGGTACGAAGCAAGATAACTTGTTTGCGAGCGTTTAGAACAAGAGACAAGTCAAGTGCTCATTGACTTTCCATTCTTTCCTGCGCCGTTTTCATTTTCGAAAGCGTTTTCATCTTGTTTTTTAGAAGTTAGCTGACTAATCGTTTCTCTGAATTCCTTCGATATCAACCGGACAAGATGTCTCGCTTGTTTATCTATTGCTACTAAAAGAGCCACGTAAATGCCAAGACCGATTATTGCTTTGACAATAGTTGCGAGCAGCGTCGTTGTAGTTGGAGCTAAGAACAGAATTATGGCCATCACTGCGGCAGACAAAACATATTTTGCTATGCTTTTCCAAGCGATAGGTACACAGATTGCACGTCGCATTAGCCAGTAGAGGACAGCGAATGTCGAGATTTGCACTCCTATAAGTATAATTATGACGTAAAACGCCGCCTTAACTGAACCAGCCACAGGCAACATGGTTAAAACAAAGTATGCCAAAGGAATCGATATAGCCGCTTGAATGTATTGCAAAGAGAACATCTTGAAGATTTTGCTTCTCACAAGGTGATGCATTGATATTTTCCCTTCAGCATCGAATGCTTCAACACCAGCTAAACAGTAATAATAGAATTGATAAATTGTATTGATGAATGTGTTGATTGACATTGCAATCAGGACGGGCCAAGCAACACCATATGCTGTTTTTAAAATAGTCAAGAACGAGACTGACATGACGAACGTTATCGCTGTTAGTGGGATAGCCATCATCATCACTGTCCTGAATGAGTCTCCGACTTGTTCTTTCGAACAATTTCTAGCTAACAGCTTAGGATAAAGCGCCGTTGACAAGGAAATAGAATAACCAATTACTACTGTGAAGCTGGACGCGGCTTGGAAATAGGCTCTTGTGCTAGGTCCGCCGTAGAAGAAAAGCAAGATGTAAGTAAAGGATGATAGTTGGCCTCCGATAGCGTTGTAGGCAAGCGCTATTGACCCTTTGAGCCATTCTTTTAGGTATCCCCAGTTCACTTTCTCCTTCAATTCGTCTCGCAAAAGCGAAACATAGTAGCCTATTTGAACAACGCACGAAAGAACTAAAGCTAAAACTGCACCGAGAAATAATTGCTTAAAGCCGACTATTAAAACAAAGGCAACACTTACTTTTACAATCTCCTCTATCAGGAAGCCGTACCCGAGCGCTTGAGGCCTAACGGATTGCAGAATACTCTCAAAGTTAGTTATCATGTAAAAGGTCAAAATGTAAAGACCCGCAATCAAGAAGATCGGCAAGTAGGATTCAGATCCTATTCTTTTGGCGATAGCTAAAGTGTAAATAAGGAAAATAACGGGAAAGTAAATTGCCATTGAAATAAGCGAAATCACAAGTTGCGCTATAGTGCTGGTTTTAGCTGCTCCTTCTTTGCCCCTCGCTACGAATCTGGTTGCCCAAAACGGTAACAAACCGCTAAAGATTGTGAAGTAAGCGGTATAATCGAAAATGTTGGTCCAAACGCCATATTGGTCTACATGCATATTTCGGGTTAACAAAAGAGTGAAAATTAGACCAGTGGCTACGCCTATTAGTTGTGAGGAAAATATTATTAGTCCACTGTATTGTAGCCTTAAATTCCTGCTCAAGGAAGCTTTCCTGTTTTGTCGAATTTAGACTCGTATTGACATTATTAAAAGTTTAAGCTACGTGATTATCAGTGTAACGTGCAAAAGATAAAGCAAAGATTGAAAAACGAAATTGAAGGTAGACAAAGATTTGTCATTTCCTCCTTCAATAGATACCGCATGTTTAGGCGCCAGATGGACAGCAAAATAATGAAAAAATGATGAGCGGAACAAAAAGATTTTATGCGTTGCATATCTTTTAATGTTAGACTTGCATTGATAACTTCGTTCTTTAACAGGGGCAAAGGAGCAAGTTTACACCTTCCGGAAGGGTGAAAAGGATCTGAATTGTGCGGTTGAGAGAAATGAAATTTAGATTAATGCGCAAAACTAAGCCTTTGCCGTCTGAAAGGAGGGAGAAAACAGCCGCTGAAAAGGTACCGATATTCATCATCAGTTGTAATAGACTGTGTTGCTTGCAAGCAGCAATTGGCTCCTACAGAAAGTGTATAGGGTCTCCTTATGAACTGGTGATTCACGATAACAATTCGACTTACAGGCCTTTGCTGGACTATCTCAAACGGCTGGAAAAGGAAGGTGTATCGGTTTATTACTCAACCGTGAATGTTTCAGTTGAAAAACAATTGGACACTGTGTCAGACACTATTGATGATTGGTTTACTAAACACTCAGCTTCACATTATGTTGTAACTGATCCAGACATTGCTTTGGAAGGAAACTGTGAGGATATCTTAGAGCTTTACGCCTACCTATTGGATACCGTAAAGAGCATTGAAGTTGTCGGTCCTATGCTTCGTATTGATGATATCCCTGATTTTTACCAACTGAAGCAAGAAGTTATCGAGAGGCATACCGAACAATTTTGGCATAAGAAACCGTTAACTTTGCAGTGGCGAAATAAGATTATTCAATACCAATTAGCTCGAGTTGACACGACTTTTGGAATGTATCGACGCTATTTCAAATTTCATCGTCTAACCAAGGGTTACCGTACTTATGCGCCTTACTGGGCGAGGCACTTAGATTGGTATATAAATCTCAACTCTTTGGAGGAAGATCAGCTTTACTATTTGAAGAATGCCTCCGGTGTTAGCCACTGGAGTGGAACTTGGCTACGTGAAAAACTTGAAAAGCGCTGATTTGGTGTCTTTCTTTGTAAAACCAGTTTTTGAAAAAAATAATTCGGAAGAAGCGAAGATTTTTCCGTCTAACTTTAGCTTCAACTGAAATTTATGTCCACTTTAGCGGTCGCGGCGGTTACAGTCACTTGGGCGTTTGCGGCTGAGTAGCTCCACCCGTCGCCGTTGGTGGCTACGACGCCGTCGATGTCAACAGATGTTGGAGCAGTATTTGCTGAGAAGGTTTGTGTTCCGTTTCCGCTAACTGTGTAGCTTATCAAAGCTGAATTGACATTTTCCACTGTGATGTTGGCGCCAAGGGCAGATGCTGTAAAGCTTGAAGTGGCATTATTCAACGTTAGGCCTGTGAATGTGAGCTGATCACCGTACTGACTATAGGTTTGCAGGATTGCAGGAGCTGCAAAGCTGACGCTGTAACCGCTTGAACCCACAAAATCGGTGCTAGCTGGAATAGTAATGTTTGATAGATTGGGGTTGTACTGAAGAAGGTGCGTTGAGAAGTTGAACTGGTTGGCTGCGTCGAGAAGGTACTGAGGAGTTCCATATGTCTGATAAGTGGATGCGAACACATTTGGATTGTTTGGATTGGTCATATCAAAAGTGTAGATCCGAGCTGTTGCTGCGCCCGTATTGTTGTCGATTTCTTGCCTGTTGAAGAAAATCTCTTCCTTGTTATCAATTTCGGTGTGATACGCTGGGCCATAATCGATGTCGTGCCCATTCACAGTCATGAAAACATTAGGGTCTTTGTTCAATATTTGTTGGAAGTTGACCGCCCAGGTCACGTCGGCTTGAGTCAAGGTGCCATAAGTGCCGTTTCCATTAAGAAAGTTATGTGTTGCCACGATGACGTTGACGTTGGGGTTAGTGTTGATAAGTGTCTGCATCCATTCTAAGACTGTGTCATTGGCGTTGTATTCTACGTTAACTACCATAAATTTATAGTTTCCATAACTGAACTGGACAGCTGTGCTTGTTCCGTCAAAAATGTCTGCGACCCAATAAGGTTCTTGCCGCATGATCGTTACGTTGAAAGCAGGATAGTTCCCGCCCAACCAGCCGGAATCAGGGTTTCCGTCGCCTATCATCACTCCATTTGGCAACAATTGGTCGTGGTTTCCGCAATTCCAACAATAAGGAATGTTGTCATTGTACAAAACCATCATTGCGTTGTTTGCATTTGCCCATTGGTAAGGTTGATTTGCGATGTTTACGATGTCTCCTGTGTGTATTACCATCATTAGATTGAGGTTTTTGCTTTGGTTCGCGATCCAGTTTGTTAGTCCAGAAAAGAGAGTTGGGGTATCTTGGGGTAAGTATTGAGTGTCGGTGATCTGAACTATGCTAAATCCGTTGAAGGGCATGCTCTGGTCTAACGAAGTGACCTGGGTTTGCAGGTTAGTCACTTGCGAGCTCAAACTTGCAATTTGCGTCTGATCCGCCGACAACTCCTTTTGAAGATCACTCACGGAGGCTTGAGCGGACTGCGAACTTTGCTGGTACGCTGTGTCTTGAGTCACTAATTGAGCATGAGTTTCACTTTGAAGGTTTTCTTCGGTCGTTAGATTATTTTGCAGTTCAGTGTTTGATGCGTTGTCGGATGCGATCTGACTTCTGAGGTTCGTTATTGTGGCGTTCATGGATGAAACCACGGAGTTTTGTGCATCAAGCGCTGAAGTTTTTGACGCCAATTGGTTTTGGAGGCTCACTTTCTGATTTTCTATCACAACACATCCAAACGCCAAGAGAACAATACATGAAACTGCAATCGCCAAAACAACTCTAAAGGATGTCCCATTCTTCCTACTTCCCCAATTCATTCCTCAAACCCGCAGTTATTGAACATGAATATTCCTTTTATGTTTTTTCGATAAAAACGGTTCAAAAAAATACCATCGTTGTCTGCAACTGCGCAGCAATCAATCTTGAAAAGGTGCTGGTAATAAAGAAAAACATTGTTTCCAACTCACTGTTAGTGATCTTTTAATCCAAATTGACGTTTTCAGGGAAAACATGAAAACGACCCGCAAACACATTTTTGGTTAATCCTGGGTAGCGTAAAGTGCGTCGTGTTTTTGGTCAGCGACTATCAACTTGGTGAAAACGACGAAAGGCGCTACTGGAAGTCTATCTTTGCATTATCAAGTGTATTTGTCCTTTTTCAGGAATCATGTCGCTTAGTTCTTTTGCTGATGGGTCTACTTGAACTTGAGGGCAATACCGCGAAAGCGCATTCAGCGTTGTCACAACCTCATATGCAGTTTTTAGCCCTAGATGGTGAATGATTGGGTAATATGCATAGATCATTTCGTTAATGGCAACCGACACCTTGAAGTTTTGTTCGCCGAGTTTTTTTAGAAAATCGATGGCTCCTTCTTTGTTCGGAGTGCCGGGTGGGATGACGTGAAGTTCCATGCATATAGTCTCGATTTTGTCTGGAAGATGTTTTTCCAATATTCGGTATTCGTAACCTTCAATGTCCATTCTGATCATCGAAATAGGATACTTCTCGGCAACTTTATCAAGAGAGATTGCTTTAGCACGTATCTCTTCAGAAACTGTGTGACCGTGGGTGGTTAAGATCGCTTTTGAAAACGAAGTGACGTTTCTTTGCTCCGTGGAAAAAAGATTCAGAAAATCCGCTCCGTCTGAGATCGCGGCGTTCATAAGTTCAAACTGGTCTTGGCCTTCAAGCGTTTTGGAAAGGAAGCCAAACGTGGAGGGAACTGGTTCGAGAACTATCACCTTCTTGGCGCCTGCTTCACGTTCCAACAGAGCGAAATATCCGAGGTTGCCGCCTATGTCAAGAACTGCTGGTTTAGTTTTTTTCACAGACTTAAAAATTGCGTGAGAATTTAAGGGCTCACGGAAGCCGTAGACATTGAATTCCCTGGAAAAACCTGTGTCTGAAGGATTCAATAATAGTCTTGCGGAACCTTTGATGTCTAAAGCTTTGAAGTTGATTTCACGCCAGACAGGCTTAACAAAATGGATCTTGCCTCTTTGAAGGTTAAAATAGTCTCTGAGCAGCTTGTAAGCATAGTTCTGCGCGTAGTAGTTTAGACCTTGTTTTTGGATTGTCTGGGTTGCTCGTTGTGCCCTTTGTAGGAAGCTTCGCGATGGTTCGGGAAAAGTGCTTGGCTCCAAAAAAATCACCCTTCAACGAAACAAAGATCCGATGAAAGCGCATTTTCGGACTCTGAACCGTTAGACTTAGAAGTCCATGCCTTTTCAAATGATTTATCTATCATATGATTGGAATCACATCGTGTATGGCGAGCCGATTTTTCTGAAATGATGCGGAAGTGAATTTGGCGCTTGCAAGTATGCCTTGACCAACAGCGTCCGTTCGCACCATGCAAAATCCTCGACTCAATATAATAACATTTCTCTTTGCATACGATGCTCCCAAAAATAGATATTATACGAAAAGTGCAGACTGACTCGTTCCTTACCTATTCAGCTGACAGGAGTCTTGCAGTTCTGTCTCTGCGTTTAGCGATGATCTCATGTAGGTTCGAAAGGTTACTTGACCAAGCAGAGAAGTTTACCCGTAGCCTAGCAAACATTTCTTTGCCAGATCTAAGATTAAACGGCAATGAAGTTCTCTTGTTCTTGCTTTCAGTTATAAAGCAGCCAATGAAAATCCTGGCTTCTATAGGCACGCGCTTCAGAAGCCATGAGTTAGGAAAATTCAGAAGCATAAACCTGATAAGGTTTCTTCTGACGACAAATTCAACGTACATCGAATTAACTTTGCCCACCGATCTTCTCCAGAAATGCACGACGCTGACTCCGAGAACCATGCGGGTTCTGTAGCCAGCTTTCTTGGCGCGGACGCAAAAGTCAGATTCTTCATGAACAAAAGGGGAAAACCCAACGTCTAAAAGCCCGATTTTGTCAAGAACTGCCTTCTTAATCAGAAAACAGGCGCCAAGAACTGCGTCAACATCAAACGTCTCGGGAAGGGTATCTTCGTTCAGCGGGTTAAGCCAAGTAAGTCCTTTAACGGTTACCTTCGTGCCGATGTACTGTGTTTTTCCGTCTGGATAAATCAATTTGCAACTGACTATACCCACATCCCTATCAGGTTCCGCCACACGAACCATTCGGGTCAGCCAATCGGGCTGCACTATTTCGATGTCGTTATTCAACAACAATATGTAGTCAGGTTTGAATTTCTTCAGGGAATACAAAATGCCTTTGTTGTTGCCGACAGAGAAGCCATAGTTTTTGTTCAATGCCAGTACATTCGCCCATGGAAAGATCTGCTTCACCAACTCTGCCGAACCGTCCAAGCTGCCGTTGTCAACGACGACAACATTGTAGGCTGAGTAATTGGTCTTCTTTTTCAAAGAGCTTAAACAGGTGTCTAAAAGTTTCTTCTGGTTCCAATTGACAATTATTATCGCCACTGACTTTTGGTTTTCCAGAGGTTTCACCTGTTGCGAGATGCGGTTGAACCTAATACTATGCTCAGAGTGAAATATGTAAACCTTGCATATTTAGTTTCAGAAATTTCAGACGACTTTTGCGGTCTCAGATTTTTTTGGGGTAAACCTTCATAAAGCGCAACAAAGATACCGCATATCAAAAAAGGTAAAACTCAAGGCTGACTTAATTTGGCGACGTTTCTCGTTGTTCACCCCTATTTAGACATTTACGGCGGAGGAGAAAAAGTATGCCACAACGTAATCAAAGCATTAATACTGCATGGGCAAAAGGTCGAGTTACTGACTTTTGACTTTGACAGCGAAAGATACAGAGATATCATAGGCGAAGAATTTCCCCATGAAGTCACCGTGCACCCACTGGGGGCACGAATCGAAATTAAGCCTCCTTTTGCACTTTACAAAAGGCGTCGCTATTTCGCGAAATCTCTAAAGGAGTATCGGAACAGTTTGAATTACGATTATTTGTTCTCGACTCAATCATCGCCGCCTTTTGAACCAGTCTTCCTGAATAAAGCTAAGAAAAACATCGCTTACGTCCACTTTCCAGAGATTCACTTCAAGTACGAAAGGGCAAGCGTGAAAAGGAAAGTTTACCTTTGGCCATTCAAGAAAATGGTTGAACAAGGCGTAAGCAAACTCGACCTAATTTTCTGCAACAGCAACTACACAAAAGAACTGCTTGAACGCTACTGGAAAACCGGCAGCAAGAAGTATACTGTTGTCTATCCGCCCGTAAACTTGAATGCTTTCTGGTGCGACAAGCCCTTATCTGAAAGACGCAAAAGGGTAGTTTATGTCGCTCGCTTCGCTCCCATAAAAAACCATGAGACCATGAAGAAGTTGGCCTCTGAGTTGTCTTCCTATGAATTCGTGAGCGTTGGAGCACTAATCAAAGACGAAAAGAGTTGGTTCGACAGATTCTCTGAAGACTTGCCTCAAAATTACAATTTGAGAACGAACCTGCCGACGCCAGATCTGATCGATCTTTACCATGATTCACGGATTTACGCGCATTTCATGGAAGGCGAACACTTCGGCATAGCACCCGTTGAAGGTGTGGCAAGCGGATGCGTAACGTTAACCCACAATAGCGGCGGAATGAGAGAGTTTATCCCAGAAGAGTTCAGATGGGAAAACTATGCGGATTTAAAGGACAAAATTGTCAGATACATGGAATCAACTGATGAAAGCCTAAACTGGCAAAAGAAACGCAGCGAACTTTGGAGCAAGATTTCAGACCTCGATCCTCAAAACTTCCAAAACAATATTTGGTCGCATATACAAAAACTGGTTAGCTGATCAAATAGCGCCGAAATAGTTGCGTGTGAAACTGCGCCAACTCGAGCGTTCAACCCTTGGCAGAGGGTTTATAACCAAAACCGCATTTCAACTTAAAACAAATGAATAGACAATGATAAAGCTAAGAATCGACGTTGACTATCCTTATCCATCGAGAGCTAAAAGCTTTCTGTATGTGGGCTTTCGGATTAAAAAAAGAAAAAGCGGCAATTACCTGAAAAACGCCCGAATTATTGCTAAAATGATTAACGAGTCCCCCGAAGAAGTTAAGGCTTACTGGTTTTTCACGCCTTACACGATTCCGGACGCGAAGTTTCTTGGTCTGCTCAACCCTAGCAGGCACGAAGTCGGATTGCACGTCGTAGTCAACCCCTATAGAGAATGGAAGATTTTAGAAAACGAAACTAACCGTACAATAAACTACTATACTATTCACGGAACCGAATGGCTTGTTGCCCAACTGCTGTGGGGACGCTGGCGGCATAGGGTTAAGCAGGCAAAAGTCCCCGATGACTTTCCAGTTAGAATTCTTCCAGCTGATCCTACCAATAACCCCACGTTTCAACTGGATCTCCTTAGCCAAAAGCGCGGCTATAAGGGTATGATGGAAACACTTCAAAGATGGGCAGGCAAAGAGGTTACGTGGTCAATTCATCCAGAATGGCTTTTCAAGGCAGGAAGAGCGCGCGGCCCATACTATCAGGTGCTGAAGAGTTTTTTGGAAGTCGATAAAGAGCTTGATCCCTTAAGAACTCGCAAAATAGGATTCGCCAAAGTTGCTTCTAGCAGCACGGAATACCAAAAAAATGTTTATCCCACAGATGATTTCCTCGAAAAACTCCGCGAAAGAGGCATAGATGTTTTTTCTTTTCTGGAAAGAAAATGGTCTTCTCCCGTCGACAATCCGCCAGCCATTTGGAAAAAAACAGAAGATAATGTTGCTATGCTTCAAATCGAAAACTATGAAGGATGGTGGAGCAATGTCGGGAAGAAAACTCGAAACATGGTTCGCAGAGCGGAGAAATGCGGCGTAAGAGTGGCGATCGTGGAGCCCAGCGACACGCTTGCTGAAGGGATATGGAAAATCTACAATGAGACGCCGGTGAGGCAAGAGAGAGCTTTCCTGCACTACGGCGAACCACTCGCAACTGTGGCTGGCAACATGTACGGATCCAAGGAAAACTCGACATTTATCGGCGCCTACCTGAACGATGAACTGGTTGGTTTTATTCAGTTACTCTACGGCGAAGACATCGTGATTATTTCTCAGATACTTTCGATGATGAAGCACTGGGACAAAGCGTTGAACAATGCGCTTCTTGCTAAGGCTGTTGAAGTCTGCTCATCCAAAAGCCAGCGGTGGCTTATGTATGGACGAATAGGAAATCATCCCTCGCTTGACAAGTTCAAAGAAAGCAACGGATTCGTCAAGTATCCTCTAACACGTTACTTTGTACCTCTAACATGGAAAGGCAAGGTTGATGTGCGCTTGGGCTTACAAAGGGAGTTTAAAGATGCTCTCCCACAATCTTTGAAGGGTTCCCTTATCCCAGTCATGAATTGGGTCAGCAGGAACAGGGCACGTTCAAAAGCCCATGTTGGGGGAAAGACAGAACCCACCAACTAAAGCAGAAGTTTGGATAGGAGAGCATTAAGTTCTTCCCGGTTTTTGACGCCGCGGAAAATGGCTTTCCCGCTTGTGTAGAGCCGGAAAGAAAAGTTTTCAAATGTTAATTCAAAAATTATGCCGGCGATCTTGTTGTTTACAGTCACTCTCTTTAGGATGTTGGAGATGATTTCATCCTTTTTTTCGTATTTAAAAAACACGATGACATCTTTTTCCGCGCCACATGTTCCTTCTACCCGTGCTACGTAATCTTCGAGGGTTGGCATTAAAGCTGCTCTATCTCCTTTAAAATCTCAACGAATCGGTCGATCTCTTCGCGCGTGTTGTAAATGTAAAAGCTCGCCCTAGCGGATGACTGAAGTTTAAGGATCTCTTGGTGAAGGGGCTGCGCGCAATGGTAGCCGCTTCTTATCATTATTCCATAGTTGTCGCAGATTAGGGCAACGTCATGGGAAGATAAGCTTTCAACGCCAAAGGATATTATGCCACATCTTTTAGAGATGTCCCCTGGGCCGTGGATTGTGATTTTGCGACATTCCTGGAGGCGTTCAAGGGCGTACTTAGTTAAATCTTTCTCGTGGCATTGCACGTTGTCCATTCCGGCGGCTTGAAGGTAACTTACGGCTTCGCTCAAGCCAATGGCTCCGCAGATATTCGGGGTGCCTGCCTCAAACTTCCATGGCAATTCATTCAAGCTTATGTTGCAGCCAACTCCCCGACTGAACTCAACTTCTTTAATCATTTCTCCTCCGCCTTGGAACGGTGGCATAGCTTCAAGCAAAGCTTTCTTGCCGTAAAGCACGCCTATTCCCGTTGGTCCAAGCATCTTGTGTCCTGAAAAAGCCAGAAAATCAATGTCCAAATCCTGGACGTTCACACTCAAGTGAGGGACAGATTGGGCGCCGTCCACCAGCATTAGAGAACCATTGTTGTGAGCAGCCTCAGTGATCCTTTTAACGTCGTTGATTACTCCTGTAACGTTTGAGACTTGGCTTAAGCAGGCGATTTTGGTTTTTTTGGAAAGCTTTGCTTCAAAATCTTCGTAATCAAGGGTGCCGTCTGGTTTGACGTTCGCATATTTGATTGTGAAACCTTTGAGTTTAGCCGTGATTTCCCATGGGACAATATTGCTGTGATGCTCCATCAGGGAAACCAGCACCTCGTCGCCTTTGCCTAGGTTGCTTAGACCCCATGTATAAGCGACAAGGTTGATGGCTTCAGTTGTGCCCCGGACAAAAACAATCTCCGAGGGTTCTTTGGCATTTATGAATTTTGAGATTCTTTCCCGTGACTTCTCGTAGAGGTCAGTGGCTTCTAGCGATAACGTGTGGACTGCGCGGTGTATGTTGCCATTGTGCTTTTCGTAAAAGTTAACTTCAGACTCAATTACTTGGCGCGGTTTCTGGGTTGTTGCAGCGTTGTCAAAATAGATTAATGGGTAGTTGTTGATCCTGCGTTTCAGTATCGGGAAATCTTGACGGACAGCTTGTATGTCCACGACTATTTCTCTGCCTTTTCTTCAGTCTTAAGCCTTTTCGATAGTAGCTTTGCGAGTTCTTCTTCTTCTAGGGCCTGTTTTTCTTCAAAAGTGTTTTCCGCAGGCATCCAACTGGGGATCAATGCGCCTTTTTGCTTAAAGTACTGCCGTATCGCACGTTTCAACGCGCCAACGGCAAGGACTCCACAGTGAAACTTGACGCTGGGTAAACCACCGATTTCCTCCGTGACTTTCTTCCAGGTTACATCTAGCCATGCCTGTTCAAGGCTCAATCCCTTAATCATTTCTGTGACGATGCTAGATGTAGCGATGTTTGCGGCGCAGCCGTAGCTTTCGAAGCTGGCTCTCTCGATAATGTCTTTGTCGGTTATTTTGAGGTAGAAGGTTATCATGTCTCCACAGGCTGGATTACCTGCAACTGCCACAACTGTGGCATCATCCATTTTTCCTAGGTTCTTGGGGTTCCTGAATAAATCCATAACTTTCGGGTTGTAAGGTAGTGGTATACGCGACATTTAATCAACTCCTGTTGAGCCAACTATTCCCCTAATACGATTAACTGATGGCGGCAAGACGCTTAAAACGTAATCGATGTCTTGTTCTGATTGGTAACGTGTGGTTTTCATGAGGATACTTCCATGTGCTTCGCTGAATCTGCGCCCTATAGCAACGAGAACGTGGCTTGGTTGAAGCAGTCTTCGGCTGCAGGCGCTGCCGCTGGAAACATAAACGCCTTTCAAGCTTAACTCGATGGTTAATGCTTCGCCTTCTGCTCGCAGTATGCTAACGTTGGCGTTGTCCGGCGCCCGTTGGTTGCCTTTGGGACCGTTAAAGCGGAGATCGTCGAGTTCGGTGAATATTCCGTCAACAAGTTTGTCGCGGAGACTACGCATTTTAGCGACGTTTGCTTCGAAGTTTTGGAATGCTAACTCGCACGCTTTTGTGAAGCCGACGATTAAAGGTGTGTTTTCGACTCCTGGCCAAAGTTTCTGTGTGCCTATTTGCCCTTCAAGAATGCGTTCCATGTTTACTCCGTCTCGAAGATACATTGCTCCCATTCCGCGTGGACCCAGAATCTTGTAGCTGCTAAGCGTTGCCAAATCTATGTTTAGGTCTTGTACGTTTAGGGGTATTCTGCCGTAAGCGTCTGAAGCATCGGTGTGGAAGAGCGTTTGGGGGTTTTTGGCTTTAACGATGTCGACTGCTTCCTTTATGGGTTGTACTGTGCCGATCTCATTGTTTACGGAGGAAACGCTTACGAGAACGGTTTCATTGTCAACTGCTTCTTTGAGTTTTTCAAGGTTTATGAAGCCGTCAGGGTTCACGGAAATCTTCTGAATCGTGAACCCGAATTTCTGCATCATTTCAGCAACTTGCAAAACGTTGATCGGCTCGATTTCAGATATGACTATTTTTTTGCCCATGCTTTTTCGCGCGAAGCATGAACCCATTATTGCAAGGTTGTTTGCTTCGGTTTCGCCTGGGGTGAATGTGATGTCTTCAAGGTTTTTGGCGCCGATGGATTTGCTTATGGTCTGGAAGCAGTTCATTATAACTTCAAAAGCTTCCCAGCCTGGCTTGTGGGTAAGTGTCGGGTTACCGTAGGCTTTCTTATTAAAGTAGGGCAACATTTCATCCACGATTTCTTGTGGAATAACGCTGGAGTTTTCGTTGTCCAAATAGACCTCATGTGTTATGCCTTCGTGCAGTTTAAGAAGTTCTTTTACGTTTTCAACCATACAATATACTCTCCGCCGTTTGGGATTAGATAACTCGTCTTTTTAATATCTTAATCAAATAGAAAAATGTAGCTGAAAAAAATGTGTGCCTCGCTAACACTATTAACTAGCATATTCAATATGCTGTTTGAATGGCGAGTTCAAGTTGAAGATTGCAGAATTATCTGTTCCGGAGGAAGTCAAACAAATCCTGCAGAACATGGGAATCGTTGAGCTTTTCCCGCCGCAGGAAGACACTTTACGGGCAGGAGTTTTGGATGGCCAAAATATTGTTTTGGCCAGCCCAACTGCGTCGGGAAAAACATTGATTGCGGAACTCTGCGGGCTCAAGCATGTGCTGGAAAAAAATGGCAAAGTGATTTATCTCTCGCCGCTCCGAGCTTTGGCCAGCGAAAAATTTGAAGAATTCAGAAAATACACATCCATACGTAAGCAGGATGGCGGGAAAGTTTCTGTAGGCATCAGCACGGGCGATTTTGACACCGCCGACAATTGGCTCGAACGCTATGATATAATCGTCACGACTAACGAGAAGGCAGATTCTCTTCTTCGGCACCGAGCCAAATGGATGGATGAAATCTCACTTGTCATAGCCGACGAAGTCCACCTCCTTAACGATGCAGGACGTGGTCCTACACTTGAAATCGTCTTAGCTAGGCTGTTGCAGGTTAACCCTGATATCCAAATCCTGGCGCTCAGCGCCACCATAAACAACGTTGACGAAATCGCGGGCTGGCTAAACGCCAAGTTCATCGTGACTGAATGGCGCCCGGTCAGCTTAAAAGAAGGCGTGCTTCTGCATGATGAAATCCAGTTCAAGGACGGCGACGCAAAAAAAATCGAGCGCAAGACCCGTTACCCAACTATTAACCTCGTTTTAAACACGCTTAAGACTGGTGGACAAGCCTTGGTTTTTGCTTCAACACGTAAAAATGCAGTTTCAGCCGCGAAAACCATTTCTCAGCACACCGGCGAAGTCCTGTCTAAACCTGTGAAGCGGGCGTTGGAGCATGAAGCGGAAAAAATCCTCTCCGCAGGCGAACGAACCCAAATCAGCGACACCTTAGCTGAGCTTGTCAAGTGCGGTACGGCTTTTCACCATGCAGGCTTGTCAGGCGCTCATCGAAAGATCGTTGAAGACTCGTTTAAAGAAGGCAAAATCAAAGTTTTAACTGCAACCCCGACTTTGGCTTTCGGCGTAAACCTTCCGGCCAGAACGGTCATAATTCAGGATTATCGGCGTTTCGAGCCGGGCTACGGCAATTACCCCATCAGCGTTTTGGAGTACAAGCAGATGGCGGGCAGGGCTGGCCGACCCAAATACGACAAGGTGGGCGAATCAATCCTTCTTGCAAAAACCTCAGATGAAGCAGACTACCTGATGGAAGGCTATGTTCTGGCTAAGCCTGAACGGATTTGGAGTAGGCTCGCTGTTGAAAAAATTATGCGGGGACATGTCCTGGCAACGGTCGCGTCGGATTTCGCCCATACAGAGAATGGGATTTACGAGTTTTTCGGCAAAACATTCTACGCTTATCAATATGACGTTAAAGCAATCAAGGGCATTATCGGCAAAATTTTGAAGTACCTCTACGAAGAGGAAATGATTGCCGTAAACGGGGACGAAATCTACGCTACGATGTTCGGCAAACGCGTAAGCGAACTATACATTGATCCTCTGTCAGGCGTCGTTATCCGTGAAGCACTCAAGAAGAAGGCTAAAGAACCAGCCGATTTTGGTCTGTTACACTTGATTTCTCATATGCCTGACATGGGGCCAGTTATGCGCCCCTATGCGCGGGAAATTGATCCACTTGCGCTTGCTTTGGAGCAACATCGGGACGAACTTTTCGTTGAAGTACCCAACGAGTGGGAGGACCACTTCGGCTTTGAGGAGTTTCTTGGGGAAATCAAAACCGCTTTGGTGATGAAGAGCTGGGTTGAAGAGGTTAGCGAGGAAAACCTGATTCGACAGTTTAACGTGCAGCCAGGCGACCTTTACCGCACGATTGAGAACGCGAAGTGGCTTCTTCATGCGACGGACGAATTAGCAGGGCTATTTGGATGCAAAGAACTTCGCCCCTTGACCAGTGAACTTGTTGAACGGGTTTCTAAAGGTATAAAGAAGGAACTTCTGCCCCTCGTTCGGCTTGAAGGCGTGGGAAGAGTCCGCGGACGCATAATGTTCAATGCGGGTTACCAAACCATCGAAGACATAAAACGCGCCTCAATGGAGGACTTAAGCAACATGCCGCTTATGGGTCCAAGGCTTGCCAAAAAGATTAAGGAGCAGGTCGGCGGCTTTGTGAAAAAAGATACGTGGGAAAAACTCGGCAGTGAACAGGATTACAAGCAAAGTGCGCTCTCTGAGTTTTAGCTTTTCGCGAACTTTTCCGCTTGTTTAACCGCCGTGCCCAAATAGTTCTTCGGATTCAAAGCCTCGTCGATTTCTGCTTGTGAAAGTTTGCCGCTAATTGACTTGTCTTGCAGAAGGACCTGTTTGAAGTCTTTTTTCTCAGTTGCACTTATGATTGTTAGTTTCCTTAGCATCTCATGTGCTTCTTGCCTGTTAACACCCTTCTTCGCTAATGCCATCATAACCGCTTCAGACATAGCCCGCCCTTGCGTTAGGGTCAGGTTCTGTAGCATTCGCTGTTGGTCAACCCGCAAGTTCGTTACAACGTCACACATTAAGCTGAGCATGTAGTCAAGAAGAATGTTTGATTCAGGAAAAATGAACCTTTCAGCCGACGACTGAGTCAAGTCTCTTTCATGCCAAGTCACCATGTTTTCCAGCGACGGGGTAGTGAGGCTTCTGACTATTCGTGCTAAGCCGCTGATGCGTTCGCATGTTTCCGGGTTTTGCTTGTGGGGCATTGTTGAGCTGCCAACCTGTTTGTTGGTTTCGAACGCCTCCGAGAGCTCGCCGATTTCGGGTCTTTGCAGCTCGCGGATTTCAGTTGCGAAATTCTCAAGCGAAGAAGCAACCATGCTGTAAACACAAACGAGTTCTGCGTAACGATCGCGTTGAACAATTTGGGTTGAAATCTCGGCGGGGCGAAGACCAAGCCGTTTCATGACGAGTTCCTGAATTTGCTCCGCGTGTTCGCCTAAACCCGCTTGGGTGCCGACTGCGCCACTTATTTTTCCGACTAGAACCCGTTTTTTGCACTCGTTCAATCGTTCGATTTGTCTGTTGACTTCATAGCCCCAAACCGCAAACTTGAAACCCAAAGTAATCGGCAAAGCGTGTTGCCCATGGGTTCTGCCAATCATCACAGTTCCCTTATGCTGATCAGCCTGTTTCTGCAGAGTCGCCTTTAAATTTGCAAGCCTCTCCTCAATGAGAGCCAATGCGTCTTTGAGCTGCAATGCGTTAGCCGTGTCAACTATGTCGTAACTTGTCGCTCCCAAATGCACGTAGGCGCCGCTTGATCCGCAAACCTCGGCAAGAGCCCGAACCAGCGAGGCGACGTCATGTTTTATCTCCTTTTCAATGGCCTTGACTCGGTCAACTTTGACGTATTTTGTGGATGCCATGGCTGCGATTTTTTTGGCATCTTTCTCTGGAATGTTGCCAACTTCAGCATGCGCTAAGGCTAAGGCGGCTTCAACGTCAAGCAGTTTTTGGACTCGGGTTTCTTCTTGGAAGATTTTCAGCATTTCTGGCGTGCCGTAGCGGCCAGTGTCTATGGGTAGGATTGGCAAGTTAGTGTTCCTCAGGGTGAAGGATATGTCAGATTAAAGATTAATGTTTTTGTCAGTTGGCCATAACTTTGATGGGTTATCTAAATTTGTGCTACTCTCGTGGGTTGTTTGCTATTTTTCATTTTGTCAGTATTTCTTCTCCGCTGAAAGTTGCTATGCTGAATTACAATAGAGCTAAATCAACGATCAGGACGGCACCTGAAGTAATCATTAGGTTATTTGAGTTGTGTTGAGTGTTATCGCGTCTATCTTGCGTGTGAAGTAAATGACCGTGGACGGTATGAACATGAGCCTTTCGACTGGGTTGGCAGGTTGTACATCGCTCACCCTTGATGAGACAAGTGTGCTTAATTCTATATTCAATATGGCGGCGATTGGTATGAGGAGGAAGATGACGCCGATGCTGTTTTCTGGCAATTTTTTAATATCTTCTTAATGCTCGCGTATGTGCGTCTGACTTTTGAGCCATTTTTGCCCAAAGATGTTTAGGCTGATTTTGGGTTATGGGGGCAGAAAATTAATATTATACGCTTGCGCATGAGTTTTGGAAACGTTGGTGTGGACTTATGAGTTTTGGTACTTCTAAGGTGTTTGGCGGCATTCAAGAAGCGTTCATCCTTGCATTGATGCTTGTTTCTGTTTTCGCGGTTTTATACATTAACATGAGCATCATGTACAAGGTAAGCATTGTTGCAATAGTGTTCTCAATGATTTTCTTGATGACTATTGCTTCTCAAATTCTGAGGGAACAAAAAGAGGCACGCAAACAGCAGCAATCCTAAGTTTGTGGGTTTTTGACTTTTCACTTTCAATCTACCCTCCCCTGTGCCCAAACGTCGTTTGGACGATGCTTTAAAAAGGGTTAACCTCCGTAGTGCCCTCCATGGACAGGAGTGCAAAAATGGAATGATGCAAAATCTACTGGCGAAGCCTATAATGGCGCAACCGCTGTTTTCCTTAAACATGCCAGGTGTCGATGATCTTTTTCCTGGGTTTGCTCCAGGCGACTTCGCAGTCCTTTATGGGTCACCGTCAGTTATTTCGTTAACTTCTCTTCTTTGCATCCGAGCGCAAGTGCCTAAGCAGCTTGGTGGCTTAGGAAGCAACGTTGTCTTCATCGACGGCGGAAACACGTTTAGGCTGTACAAGGTTGCCCGTTTAGCCCAGCTTCACCAGCTTAACCCGCAGGAAGTGCTTGAACGCATCTTTATTTCAAGAGCATTCACCGCTTACCAGCTGACTTCCCTTATACTTGATAGACTTGAAGAAACCGTGAAGAAATACGATGCTAAACTCGTGGTGATTTCCGACGTAGCCGGGTTCTTCTTAGACAACGACGTCCCGCATGAAGAAGCGCAAAGAGTTTACAGCCAAATTGTCAGTTACCTTTCAAGCTTTGCCAGAAAACACCAAATAGTCGTCGTCGTAACTTACCTCCCATCTGACAGCCGAAGAAACGTTCTGCTTCAAGAAGTGACCTGCGCCAAAGCAAATACCGTCTTATCTTTCAGCAAAACTACGTACACACGGGAAGTAACCCTGGAGAAACACCCATTCTTTATGTTAGGCACAGCTGAACTTCCCTCCGAAAACTTGACTTTGACCGACTTCATGGGTGCTCGATAGGAAGCCGATACAAAACAAACTGGGCTTAAGCTGCGGTTAGCGGTTGAAGCTGTTGAACCTGTCTTCAGCGGCTGCGTCTGGCAGTTTGAGCTCCAACTTCATAACTTGAGAAAAAAGGAAATTGTAGAATTCGTCGGCCATATCCATCTTGGTTCTGGGTTCTTCCGTTTCATAGTTTCTCGTTTGCTCCTTTCCGCTGTTAAGTTTAAGAAATTTTGTCGCCAAGATCCTTTAGTTTCTTGGACCGATATCGCTTGCCGGTTCTGCGTTTGATCCAATCTTGTCAGCGTTCAAATACTGCTTCTGCATATTGGGAAGAGAGGCACCAAAATGGCATCGTGGACGGAGTACTTCGCATGGACTATGTTCAAGGTAGCGAGAAAGCTGCGGCTTACGAAGCTACTCCGTGTAGGGATTTCAACTGGATTATTTCTGGATTATTTTACCGGATTCGAAAAATCTAGGGCAGTGCGCGGCATTTTCGGCGATGCGACCGATGAGGTGTTGAGTAACCTTAAAGTTCAGTTCATGTGGTTCGGGTACATGGGCGTCGACGACAACGATGGGCATTTAATAGTTAATAAGAGCTACCTAAGCAGTGGCGACAAAACTGACATCTACTTAGACGTGGTCCATGAACTCTGCCATGTCAAGCAGCATCTAGACGGGAAAGAACTGTTTAATCCCAGATACGACTATGTGGATCGACCCACTGAGGTGGAAGCCTACCGCTACGCAGTAAAAGAAGCCAAGCGGCTTGGGTTAAGCGACGAGCGAATCCTCCGCTACTTGCAGACAGAGTGGATGAGCGACGAGGATTTGAAGCGGCTTGTCAAGAACATTGGAATCGACCTTCACATCGGCAAAAACTAACTTAAGTCACAGCTTCCTTAAAGGAACTGAATGATTTGAAAAAAGGTTTAGTGGGAGAATAGCTTCTCGTAAGGTCTTTTTGAAACTGGCAGTATCTTCTTGAATTTGCGCGCCATAATCTGATTTGGGTCCGCTCCGAAGTGGCTGCAGTATTCTTTGACAAGGGCTTCAATCGTTTTTATGTCACGTTTTCCAGCATCGAGCGTTTTGGTTCCCGTGACTGGCTCCAATATTTCGCCTCGTTCATAGATGACTCCGCCATGCATTCCTGTCCCGACGAATTTGGCTTCACATTTTTCGCCTTCTTTAAGGTTTAAACCCAGAATGACCATTACACCGCCCGCCATGTACTCCGCCAAGAAGTCGCCTGCCGTTTGCCCGATGACGATTTGTGGAATTTTGCGTTGGTACTCTTTCATGTGTATGCCGACTCGGTAGCCGACGTAGTCTCGGACAAAGATTCTTCCGCCCCTCATCGAGTTCCCAGTTACGTCTCCTGCGTGTCCATGTATGACGATTTGTCCTTCGTTCATTGTGTTACCTGAACCATCCTGTCCGTTGCCGTGAACTACGAGTTTGGGGCCGTTCATGAAAGCGCCGAGGTCGTTTCCAGGGGTTCCATAGATGTCGATTTGGATGTTTGTGTCAAGGTCAGTGCCTATGTATCGTTGTCCGCAGACGTTGTGTATCTCTATTCTTTCCACATCGGTGCAGATTGCTTGTCTAAGCAGTGCGTTTAGGTCCTTGTAGTAGAGGTCATCAGCGTTGATTTTTAGCAGGTTGCCCTCTCTTTTTATGTATTGAAGATATTTTGCGTCGATTTCCACTTTGATCTTTTGTTCTAGCATGCTTTTTTATTCTCCAGCCATTTTCACGCCTAAAATCTTCAGCTCGGTTCGGCTTAACCCGACGCCTCTTAATGCGAGTCTGTTGCCTCGTAAGCTTTCGATGGCATTTATTCCCATGCCGCCCATCATATCTTTAATCTCAACGCTCCAGCTGTTAAGCAGGTTAACGAGCCGTTTGGACGCGATGTCGGGGTTAATGCGTTTGCTGATCCACGGATCACTTGTAGCGATACCCCACGGACATTTTCCGGTGTGACAACGTTGGCAGACGCTGCATCCGATAGCTATCAAAGCTGCAGTTGCAATGTACACGGCGTCTGCGCCAAGAGCTATGGCTTTGAAAACGTCGGCGCTGCTTCTAAAACCGCCTGCCGCAACCACGGATGCCCGGTTACGGATGCCTTCTTCACGTAGCCGCTGATCAACTTGTGCAATAGCTAGCTCGATGGGTATGCCTACGTTATCTCTGATGACTTTCGGTGCTGCGCCAGTTGCGCCTCTGACACCGTCAAGGGCGATGATGTCAGCTCCTGCGCGAACCATGCCACTGGCGATCGCTGCGGCGTTGTGAACTGCGGCGATTTTGACTGAAATTGGTTTGGTGTAGTTTGTTGCTTCTTTGAGAGCATAGATTAGTTGGCGTAGGTCTTCGATTGAGTAAATGTCATGTTGGGGATAAGGAGACAGCGCGTCGGTTCCTATTGGTATCATGCGTGTTCGGGCTACGTGCTCAGTTACTTTTTCGCCTGGTAAATGTCCACCTATACCCGGTTTTGCGCCTTGTCCAATCTTGATTTCCACGGCTGCACCTGCGTTAAGGTATTTGGGGTGGACACCGAAGCGTCCCGATGCAACTTGGACGATAGCGTGGGCGCCGTATTTGTAGAGGCTCTTGTCTAAGCCGCCTTCCCCAGTGTTAAAGTACGTGCCGCATTCAGTAGCTGCCCTCGCTAAAGATTCATGAACGTTTAGGCTTATGGCTCCGTAAGACATGGCTGAGAACATTATTGGGGTGTCAAGACAAAGTTGCGGAGTGAGCTTGGTTTTGAGGGCGGCTCCGCTATTTTCCATTTCCAAATCCAGCTTGTCCGGTTTCGCGCCAAGGTAAGTTCTAATTTCCATGGGTTCACGTAGGGGATCAATCGACGGGTTAGTAACTTGGCTTGCGTTTAGCAGTAGTCGATCCCAGTAAGTGTAGTAGGGTTTGTCGTTGCCCATGCCCGTTAGGATAACTGCTCCGTTTTCAGCCTGCTTCTTCACGTCTCGTATGGCTTCAAAAGTCCAGTTGGCGTTTTCGCGGTTAGCATTCGGGTTCCGTCTTATTGTAATTGCGTGTGTCGGGCAAAAGGTTACGCAGCGTTGGCAATTTACGCAGTTTTCCTCTTTACTGCAAACTGTGTCTGTTTCCTCATCATAGTAATGCGTATCGTACGTACATTGGTTAACGCATACCTTGCAGCGTATGCACCGATTCTGGTCTCGTTCAACAAGATACTCGGGAATCACGTAAGTTTTCACTGATTTAGTCCTCCTTCCAAAACTTCAACAGGTCTGGTTTTGCTGTTTCTTAGTCTACACACGACTGGTTCTCCGCCTCTGGGCGCCCAGAATTTGTCAAGCTGCGGCGAAACCAACCGCATGGCAGATTCTTCGGACGACAAATAAGTTAAGTCGCCGTTAATGCCAGCTACAAGTGGCCGAAGCTTGATTCTGTCCGTTAACCCAATCATTTCGCCGTGGTGAGCGACGACTATGCTGAAGGGTCCATTCATAAGTAGACTCCCATAAGTTTGGCGAAGCGCCGTCAGTAACTGAGCTTTTTTGGGCTCCATCTGATCGATTTCATCCCATAGAGGCGCGGCAAGGATTTGGGCTACAAGTTCGATTGGTAGTTTTTGTCTTCGCATAAGTAGGTCTACCGCGTAGGCTAGCACTTCGGTGTCTGTCTGCATGGTGCATTTGTAGCCGTACATTTCGAGGTAACGCCGGTTTATTCCATAGGATGAGAGTTCACCGTTGTGAATTACTGTCCAGTCCAGGATGTTGAATGGGTGTGCTCCACCCCACCAGCCTGGCGTGTTTGTGGGAAATCTACTGTGGCAACTCCAGAGGTAACCTTGGTAGTCTTCAAGGCAGAAGAAGTCCGCTACGTCTTCAGGGAAACCTACGCCTTTGAATACACCCATATCTTTGCCACTTGAGAAGACAAACGCCTTCCCTGTTTCCGTGTTGATTCGCATCACAGTTTCCATCACGTAGTCTTCTTCAGTTTGGTTTTCAGGTCTGACCTTTTTGGGTTGAACAAAATAGCGCCAAACAAGCGGCGGATTATGGACGTCGGCGGGTTTTGTCTGCATTTCCTCGTCGTAGATCATTTCGAACTTCGACGCGAGTATGCGGTTGGTTTGTTCTTTTGCGTCTTTGCTCAGGTACATTATGTGGAACGCGTAGTAATCTTTGAAGTCTGGGTATATCCCGTAGACGGCGAAGCCGCCGCCTAAGCCGTTGCCGCGGTCATGCATGTTCTTTATTCCACGCACGGGGTTCTTTGAGCTGAAACGGTTGCCCTCGGTGTTCATTATGGCAAAGATAGCGCAGCCTGAAAAGTCCTTGTCGTCACCAAATGGGCTGATTATTTTTTGGTCTTGCCGGTTCATTTTACTGCACCACACTCATTTTTCTCTGCAGAGTAACGGGGAAAGATGCCCAGCTGAAGTCGTCTGCCAGAAGTTGCTCTTTGAATTTTTTCACGTTCATTGAGTTCTTCATTAGATAGAACAGTATGCCTGCTCGCTCAATCGAGTTCACAAGGGTCATACCCAGAATAACGTTGTTCTTAAGAACCAACTTTTTGTAAACGTTGTGCTCAGGATCGATTTTGGTCAGCACTTCCAGTGTGGGGTCATCCTTTGGGTTAGCTAAGCCGACGGAGACGACTGGGATGCCGAAGTACTTGAGGCTGCTCATGTTTGTACCGCCTGAATAAGTGCTTTTTTTACCTGCCATGTTGCAGCCTGCAACCTGGCCTTCCAACACCGCAAGTGGCCAGAGAGGCAGAAGACGGTTCTGGTTGAGAACGAAGTCGTAAGCTTCGGCTACATCGCCGCTGGCGTAAACGTCAGGAACATTTGTCTGCATCATATTGTCAACGACGATTCCTCTATTAGTCTTCACTGCTGTTCCTGTTACCAATTCAGTGCGTGGGATGACACCTATTGCTACTACGACAAGGTCGCAAGGCACCTGGTCTCCTTTGGTTAAGATCACACCTCCGACAGTGTTTTCGTTGTCTGGTTTTCCTATGATTTTTTGAACCGACTGGCCAGTGATGATGTTAACGCCTGCTTTTCGGACAACCGCTTCAACGATATCTGAGCCTTTAGGGTCCAAGAGCAAACTTAGGATTTTATCTTGCAACTCGATCATGGTGACCTTCAAGCCGCGTTTCACGAGGGCTTCGGTTACGCTTATCCCGATGAGTCCTCCACCGATGACTACTGCAGACTTTGCGTTTATGCTAGCGATTTTGGCTGCAATGACCTGAGCGTCTTTGAGTGTTGTGAACGTGAACACCCCCTCTTTGTCTGAGCCTTCCATCTTAGGAACAAAAGGTTTGCCGCCTGTGGCAATGAGCAGTTTTTCGTAAGGAATTTTTTCGCCGCTTTCAAGCTGGACTGCTTTTTCCTCAAACTTTATGGCTGTGACTTTCTTGCCCAAGAGTGCTTCTACATTGTTTTCTTTCCAGAAATCCTCGTGTCGGCAATCAACTTTTTTGAGGTCTGCTTTGCCGCTGACAAAATCGCTTATCATTGGGCGGCTGTAATGGGAGCATGCTTCGTCGGTGATTACGGTTAATGTTCCAACTGGATCGACTTCTCTTATGGCTTCAACTGCGCCTATGCCTGCTGCAGAAGCGCCTACAATCACATACTTTGCCATTTAGGCTTTCGCCTCTTTGAAAACCAAAGCTTCGTTAGGGCAGTTAGCGACGCATGCAGGAGAGTCGAAGCCTTGACACAAATCGCATTTTGCGACTACATGTCCTTCCCTATCCATTATTATGGCTCCATATGGGCAAACCATCACGCACGTCCAGCAGCCCATGCATTTCTGGGGGTCATGTGTGACTTGGCCTGTTTTCGGATCTTTGCGCATTGCGCCTGATAAGCATGCGTTTACGCAGGGTGCATCTTCGCAGTGTCGGCATTGAATGGCAAATGAGACAGGTTTGTTTCGTTCTACTCTTACTCTGCTTATTGGTCTGGGGCGTTCACTGTTGTAGGCTTTGATTATGTCTTTTGATTTCGAGTGTTGGACTGTGCAGAAGACTTCACATAGTCCGCAGCCCATGCAGTTTTCTTGTTTTGCGATTATTCTTTTGACCATAAACTTAGCCTCAATTTTTCATGTTTAGCGTGGACAAGTGAGCATGAAAATATGCAGCTCCACGTCGGTTGTGCATAGAACATTTTTGGTAGTGGTCGATTGTTTACCACATTCCAAGATTATTTTACGTGTGTTCGCTGACGTTTTTACCACTTTCCTGAAGGAGTTAGCCCACTAAAATGACATGTATTCTATATAACTTTGTTGGTAATCATTTATATGACAGTTCATGAACTATGTAATATAAATGAAACATATATCAGGCGAATTCGTTGGCAGAAAAAGACCTAGGATATAGAAGAGTCCAATGCACGGGCAGAGGTTCCTACATAATATCCCTGCCCAAAGAATGGGTGCAAGACCTCGAGTTAAAGCGAGGAAGCGAGATAGCATTCAACATAGAACCAGACTCAACCCTAATGCTGGTACCAAGAAAAATCCAAGAAAAAGAAGGCCGAGGCAACGCAGCTAAACCCAAAGAATACTACATAAGCATCGACCCCAAAGAAACAATACAGTCCACCCTCAGAATGATAAAAGCGCTGTACGCGATAGGCGCTGACATAATCAGAGTCCACATCAAAAAGCCGCAAGATGCCACCAAATATAAAAACGAAATAAAAACCTTAGCTAGAGACAGCTTTCTAGGTTCAGAAATAATTGATGAAACTTCAGATGAGATCACTCTGCAAATCTTAATCAAGCATTCCGAATTCCCAATAGAGAAAGCTGTTAGAAGAATGGCGATCGTAGCATTATCTGCAAACAGAGATGCAATCACTGCATTCAAAGACCGAAACACTGCGTTGTTTGACGCAGTCATTAACGCCCACAACGACGTTAACCGATTGGGCTTGTATGTTGTTCGCCAACTCAAATATGGCATAGAACGAAACCTGTATCGGGAACTCGGTTTCAGAACGCCCAAAGAATTCCTTCTTTACCGCATAGCGGTCAACGACATTGAAAGCATCGCCCAAAACGCACTAAACATCATAAATAATCTCGGTTCAATTCAAAAACTAATCGATGACGAAACACTCTTTCTACGAGATCCAGTTGACGAAGAAGTTTACAACCAACTGGTAAATTTCAGCTCTCTTGCTCAACAGTCGTATGATGATGCAATTAAGGCGCTTTTTAAGAGGGAATACAAAGACGCGGAAAACCTTATCCTAAAATGTGACTCCTTTGCCCCCCTTGAAAACCAACTGGTTACGTTAATGTCAAGCAAGAAACTGGACCCCAACATTGCTTCCGCTTTGAGGTTGATCTTTGATAGCTCAAGACGAATAATGGATTACAGCCGAAACATGGCAGAGCTTACCCTAAATCGTACTGTTGAAGAGAAGTGCTCTTCACTAGTCACCAATAAGGTGTAATCGTAAGCAAATGGAAAACTAATAGTCTGAGCAGATTTCTTCATTTTTGTTTGTCTTCATGATTAAGGAAAATCCTAACTTGAAGAGTTATGGTGCTCCGGCCGGGATTTGGACCCGGGTCCGCGACTCGAGAGGCCGCTATACTTAGTCCCTTAGTAAGAAGTCTTAGTAAGGCTTGACCGGACTATACTACCGGAGCATTCGCAGAAGGTTATTCTTGAAGAAATAAATATGTTTTTATGGGTTCTCCCAAGGTTGAGCAAATAACACGTGGGTCGTACCAAATTAATCAAATAGCGGCCACGAATTTTAGTTGGGCTGAAAAATCGTGCGGTAATCTTATTCTTCTTCATCCACATTTAGAAAACGCTTTATGGTTACCATCATCTCAGCCAACCCCTTCGCAGTTATTGGGGGCTGGTAGGGAATACGGAGAACTTCCCAGCCTTGGGCTTCCAGCAACTCGTCGATTTCGCTGTCGCGCTGTTGTTGCTTGTCGCTTGAATGGACAGGTACGCCATCTATGTAGACAATCTTTCGTTTGTTTATCCAGCAGAAATCCGGTATGGTTGATTTGAGAATAATCGGTTTCTGGGTGACCATTCCCGATGTTAATCCAGCTTTGCTTAATTCGTTGAATAATGCCATCTCTGCTTGGCTGACTTTAGGATGCATGTGTTGTTTGTAGCTCAAGTTGTTTCCCGAAAAGTAGCATTATATGTTACCCTTAATAAATCATATACCGCAAGACGGCTAGTCTATTTGCCGCGAAACCAAAAGCAGGCTTAGCGGACCGCGCCCGCCAATCCGAGACGCGAATCAGAATAAGCACCTGTTTGTAAGGGTTTTACAATCCGCGCTTTGTTTGACCGCGACCCGCCAAGCATGGGTGTACCTCTTGGATGGCTATTTCTCGCAAGATAACCAAT
>JBEKVK010000007.1:0-56097 GCA_049514075.1 Bathyarchaeia archaeon
CTGTATTGTCTAAGGAACTCTCGTCCACGCTCAGTTAACTGATATCTAGATCCCTGGATCCGCACAAAGCCACCGGCATAAACAATTTCCAAATACTTCTCTAAAAGGCTAAAACTCAAACCGGCCTTAAACATAATATGAGTCTTGCTTGACTCCGGATTTGCGGCTTCCAGAATAGCTGCGACAATACTTACGCGGTCACGATTTTTACCCAACAAAACCACCTTTAGATTGGAAATTGCGCAGGACATTTTCTGACGAGCCTAAAGCAGAAAACAAAGAAGCGAACAACTCAAGATACTTCTTTAACCTTCCCTGTCTGCGAGGTATTGAAGCCATCTCCTTTCTCCATCCTTTCTCCTTACCACGCAAAGCTCAAAAAAAACTTATAAGGGATATTTCTAAAGATGCAATATATCTAGAAAAACAACACAAACCTTCCAGTTCTTGCTATAGCAAGTTCTTGGCGCATTTTCTTCTGTCCGAATCTTTTCTATTGTCTCTTCTTACGCTCAAGTTTTTAGAGAAAGCAAAATCGAGTGTGTGCAAGGTCGCAGGCGAATGGAAAGAACTGGAGGCAACTGAATGGAGCGGAAGTAAATGGGAAAAACGTGAACTGAAAACTTTGAGCTCTAGATAAAGAAGAGCAATCTAAAAAGAGCTGTGCAAGTTTTGTAGTTTTCCCTACCCAGATTTTCTTGTTAGTTAAGGGTCAGGCGGAGTCGAATTAGGTCGTTTAGAGTCTTTCAGAGTAGTTAGGTGTCGCAATGGGTCGCGTAGGGTCGGTTGGTTCGCAACCTACAAACTTCTCATGCCTTAAACCAGCAAAGCAACCCTGAACAACAACCAACAAAAACTGTAATTAAAATTTAGTTTTAAACTCAAACATGTTTCTCACCTTTTACCCAGTAGCATGTTAAAGCCACGATTTTTCTCAAAATCTTGCCGTCCAATCTGCAACACCGGAAAACAGAGCAGTTTATCGCAAATGTGAATTCTGAATCTGTATGCTCTCTTCTGACGTCTTATATGCTGGAATTTCTCACAGTAGAGAGCAGCATGCTAGAAATGGCGAATATTAAGCAATCAGATAGAGAGATCTTCAACATGAAGTGCCATACGTGTGAAAGCGTTATTATTTACCCTGAAGGGTTGGAAGGTGAAAAGATCTGCAGTAGCTGCGGACTTGTTATAGAGGAAACGCCAACCATCAGAAGTTACGCTCAATGGGCACCCGAATGGCATTCAAACTGGAGCGAAGAAGACTCAGAAACCCTCAAAGAATGGTTAACCATACTAAGATCAGTTTCCTGCCAACTAAACATTCCAAACTACCCTTACAGAGAAGAAGCAGCCCGCACCATAAGAAAACAAAAACGTTCTCTGTTCAAATCGCAAAAGCTCTCAAAAAACAAAAGAGCAACAGTGGCAGCCCTTATGCATTTAACACTAAAAGAATACGACAAAATGCGTTCACTAAAAGAAATAAGCAAAGAACTCAGCCTCGACGCAAGAGAAGTCATGAAGCAAGCCTGGCTGCTAAACAAAACAATTAACAGAGAAAAAGAACCTATAAAAAATCAAAGAAAAACAGCAACAGACTACTTGCATGAATACGCAGGAAAAATAACAGAAGACAAGCAACTAATAATCAAAACCGACGAAGTTTTGAACAGAATAAGAAGAGCAGGCGGAAACCCAATAGGCTTGGCAGCAGGAGCATTCTACAACACATGCAAAAGCAACAAAGTCAAAATCACCAAAGAAAGAATAGGCGAAATATTCCATATATCGCCAAGAACAGTCTACACAAACGAAGCAAGAATAAGAAAACTAAAAAAATCTTCAAGAACACAAACACCATCATTCTTGCCGTAAACAGCAACAAAGTTAAGCTTGATTTTTCAGAAACCCCAATTGCAGAAGCACAATTGCCAATTTCTTTCGCAGTTTATAAGACAACTTGGGCAATTAACGCTTGGAAGAAAAATATCAAATGCTCACTCAGATAGAAGAGCTCCATTTGCGGCTAGACAAACTCGAAAAACAGAAGGATCAAGAAGTCTTAGCGTTGGTGGAGATACTTTCAAACGCAACGTTTTTTGGAGAGCTAAGAAAAGCCAACTGCCAGTATGCCATGGATGGTCAATGCGCTCTCTTTGTTTTGCAAGATGCTGCAAAAAACAAATTACCAATAGTTAGCGAATGCCGAATAAAGGATTGTGAGCAATCGACTAAGCATTTTCATATTGAATTATCAAATATCACATGCACACTTTGCCAGGAGCCAGACACTGGCCTGCAAAGCTCTTCACTTACGAAGAATACAAAAATGAAAAATGGTTCTCTGGAAGAAACAAGGGAAGAATGAACATGATGAATAAAAAATTAGTTGCCTTAACAATTATTTTGGTCCTGTCAATTTCAGCTTTTGTTGCGTTTAACCAAAATAGCGCTACCCATGCAGCAACAGGTAGTCCCTTTCTCAAAATCTACGTTGCTCCAGACAGCGTACTTGCCGATAACAATGTGGATAAATGCGTTTTCGTACAGTTAATTGATTCCAGCGGCCAACCTTTTAGGGCACTACAGGACACAACAATTAGCTTATCCTCGTCCCTAACCAATATTGGAACAGTGGATCCGACAATTACTATTCTCAAAAACTCAACCTACGCGTCTGCAAACTTTTACACCACGCTCAATCCTGGAACCACAACAATATCAGCGTCAGCAACAGGGTACTCAACAGTACAAGCACTAGTAACCACAGTTACACCGATTCCATCTGCAATAGCAGTTTATGGGTTTCCATCAATTCTTCCCGCTGACGGAGGCACTTATCCCGCCATAATGGTACAACTACAAGATTCAAGCGGTCTACCGCAGAGGGCGCCTCCAGAAGGCGTAAACGTAGCACTTTTCTGCTCAGACAGTAACGTAGGCACTGTTAGTACAAACGTGACCATACCCTATGGACAAACTTACGCTATAGCCAATTTCACAACAACCACAACGACAGATACCGCAACAATCACCACCCTGGCAAGTGGATACGCATCAAGACAAACGACTATTACAACAAGAAATGTTGTGTTTGATCCAGTTAATCCAAAATACCTTAGAATCTTCGCGGGACCCCCTGAAGTTCTCGCAGATAGTAACTCATACCCACAAGTTGCGGTTCAATTACAAGATGGCCAAGGGGACATTGTTAGCAGTGTTAAATCAGACGTCTCAATCAGTTTGATTTCAACAGATACAAACATAGGGCAAATAAACTCAACTTTAACGATTGGTCCAGATTCACAACATCTAACTTATGCCATAGCTACTTTCAACACAACATACACAGCAGGAACAACAAATATTGTTGCCGCAGCAACCAATTGGACCGCTACCTCACAATCAATAAGCACCGTGGAGTTCATTCCGCCAAAGTTAGCTGTCTACGTGGCACCATCATTACTACCAGCAGACAACAAAATATACTCTGCAGTAATAGTGCAGCTTCAAGACTCAGAAGGACGCCCAGCAAAAAACCTTGAAGGCGATGTAAACGTAAACTTATTCTCAACTCAACCCCAGATAGGAGCTATCAGTCCAACCCTAACAATCACCTCAGGTCAAACACAAGCCACAGCAACTTTGACAGTGTCAAATGCTCCAGGATCAACCACAATCACAGCCCAAGCCCCGGGTTACGCCATAGGTCAAGGAACAGCCACAACCTACCTCATTGACTTCGCACCCCTTTCTATAACCTTAACCAGCCCACAAAACATGATCAGTGCAAACACCACAACGATAACAGCATACGTCAACGTTAACGGTAGTCCACTGACGGGAGCAACAGTTACCTTCTCGTCAAATGACGGTGGATTATTCTCATCTACAACCGAAGAAGGAAACGGCTACTACCAAACAAACTTCACGGCAGCAAGCTTCTCCCAAACAACAACATGCACCATCACAGCAATCGCTACAAAAACAGGATACATAACCTCCCAAAATACAGCACAAATATCTGTGACACCAGCGCCAGTCGCAACCCCCGCACCAACACCTACACCAACACCGACATCAACCCCTACTCCGACACCAACACCAACATCAACAACCAACAAAACCAATGCAACATTGACATTACGAGTCCTTGACAACAGCAATAACCCACTAAGCGACACTCTAGTTTCCTCAATAACTCAACCTACAGGAATGGCCACGTTAGCTGACTTGACAAACGCAACGGGATATGTCACATTCCAAAATGTCCTAGCCGGATCGTATAACTTTAAGCTGGTTGCACAAGGATACCCGACAACCAACGAAACAATCGAGTTCCCAGGCGGATCACTAACAATGGACATAAACATTGTAAACGGCAAGGTTACCACCCAAACCAATAGTACATCAATCATGTTAATAGTAACGATAGTCGTAGCAGCAATTGCAATTGCCGGAGCAAGTGGATTCATACTTATAAAAAGCGGAGAAAAATCCAGAACCAAAAAAATAAAAGAACTCCAAAAACAACTAAACCCTAAAACCTAACTCTTTTTTCCCAATTTCATAACATATTTTTCGTTATTTTCCTATGTCATCATTTGGTGACATGCGTAATTGCATTCTTGTTAACAATTTCCTTATAGGATTGGAAATAATCTAATAATCTTACGGCCTCTTCATTCTCAAATACAGCCTTTAATTCTTTCAACCTATTCACCTTCCAACTCGCTGTCTCCTTACTCGCCCCTAAGAAAATAAAACATTTCATAATACGCACATGTATCTCCCGTTATCTTAAAAACACAAAACAGCCAGGGAAAAGCCGCTTTATTCTGCAAAAGCAAGCTATTAAAAACTCAAAGTAAACATATAAAAATAAATAAAACCAGAAAAGAGCTTCTTCTCTTTCAAGGAGGCAATTTTTTGAGGGGCTTTGTCAGTATGTAGGCGTGGCGTTTGTGGGCTTTGAGCACAACGGATGTTATGTAGCACTTGATCCCTTTGATCTTGGCGATCTTCTTTTGTAAGATATCGCGGAATTCTTCTACGCTCGAGGCCGAAACAATCGATACTATATCAAATTCTCCTTTAACTTCGTAAATCTCTTCGATGTTTTCGACCTTTGAAAGCGCATTAATAATTTGGGTCTTCAGAGATGGATCAACAAAGAGGTTAACTGATGCTTCGAACCGACTGTGACAATTGTTGGTAGCCATATCAGATCATTAGACAGCTTATCATTCAAAGGAGCTTTTGAGCATTTTTGAGAACCAAAATTCACCAATTTGCAAAGCACAGAGGGCTAAAGACCCCTCGCAAAACGGCTCAAATTGACACTCTACGGGAATATTCTAGGCTGTTTTTGCAGCAGTTTTAGTACGGTTGAGCATGACTAAATTGAAACAAGAAAAGAGGTTGAAAAAACAATGGCGGAATATTTCGCGAACTGAGGTCCTCTTTAACAGTTTTGACTTTGTTGTAGTGATGGTACACCCACATTTGTTTAAACCATTCTGTAGTGTTTATTATGATATAAGATTGTGGGGGCGATGTAATGTCTTACCGAAAAACAATACCGGCTGCAATATGCCTACTAACTATCATTGCTTTCGGCGCCTTCATTGCGTCTGGCGGTTCGGCCAAATCAATTGTCTATGCGAGCTCCGTGAACGGCGTTGGAACAGGAATCTACTGGGACCAGGCCTGTACAAACAGGACTCTTTCGCTGCCTTGGGGATCAGTGGAAGCTGGTTCAAACACTACCTTGACTATCTACATTAAGAATGAAGGCAATTCAGCGGCTCCGTTATCATTGGAAACGTCAAACTGGAACCCCTCCGCCGCCATAAATAATATATCCCTAAAATGGAACTACTCGGGCCAAGTCCTCAGCGCAGGTCAGGTTATCCCGGTAGAACTGACCTTGACTGTGTGCCCAACCGTAAGTGGAATAACAAATTTCAGCTTCGACACAATCATAACTACAAACCAAAGCTAACGACTCTATCCACACACGTTCAATAATTGATTTGGACTTTAGACAACACGAAGAGAAGCATAACATTCAAGCGCTTAATGTGGGTTGCAGTAATTGTCGCGAGCTCTGTTGATATAGTATTCGAAGGTCAGACCATCATCTACCCATTTGTCAATAGAAAAATTGTCTTCAGTCATTTGAATTCTTACGTTTATTTTTGAGTGAAGTTTCTTCATACATTTTATTTCAAAGCGAGCAGCGCCTAAGCCGAAAGTCGTACTTAAAAAATCGCTAAATTCTTTAATGTGATGGGGAATTTCGCTTCGTTGGATGTTAAGTCTATCTTCTAGCTGCAAATACAAAGCATTTTTTATTGGTTCGCCTAATTGAGTCAATGCCTCGTCTATTGCTTCACTTAAGGATTCTTCAAACTTTCTTTCTTTAGCAATTCTATCTTGAAACGAACCATTCATATTTGCTGCCGCCAACTAAACGATAACCCGACCTATCGTATCTAAAGGTTAATGCGTCGTAAATAGAGAAAACGCTACTCTACTGTGGTCTTCTCCTTTCATTCTAAACAGTTTTGAAAGGACTATATTAGACTTATTTCCCCAGAAAAATAATACAAAAGCTACTGGCTTCTTTCGCGCTGTGTATTTGATTCTTAACCGCTTAATTCCATTTTTTCTAAAAAAATTGCGCTATCCATGTCAAATTGACAAGTTTATGTCAAGAGATAATTCAAGCGTAAAAACTTCTTCACCCAATTTTAGCTGGGACAACCCCAGTTGAGTAGAAAGAACGTCTTTACTAAACAAAAAGTAGGTTCAATTGCCGATTTTTTGTGTAAAATTTGTTATATTCAAGCAAGCAGTATTAGGATGATGTAGGTTGAGGAGCACGCTTTAAAAGCGATGCATCGAGACAAAGAGCGTACCAATTAAAACAGCGAAAAGTTGGTATGCGACAAAAACTCTGTTTCGATGGGCTGAACATTGGACGCAGTGCATTGAGGCAATGAGTGTGTCAATTGAAACAGCGGAAAATTGATACACGACAAAGACAATGCTTTGATGGGCTGAGCATCACTATATGTTGCAGTGAGACATTGAGCGGCGCAGTCAAAACGGTGAAAGACTGTGCAGCGACAAAGACAAAGTCTCAATGGACCGCGAACATGTTAAGGCTTAGACTCAACCTACACTTCTCAAACAACCAGTTAAATCAAAGCGGTTTCTTTATTTTTTGTCATATTTTACAGGTATCTCGGCAACCAGTAACTTTAAATATAAAAAAATAACCTTGAAAAGTAGTGATTTCTGAATGACTGAAAACAAAATGTTAGCAAGTACCAACCAAATGGTTGCAATTCTTTTGGATGTTTTAGGAATAATCTTAGTGCTCGTCGGAGCATCGGTTGCACGCGCCCATTCAGGTCAAGGCGTAGGCTTAGGCATATTTTGGCTAGGGTTCGTTCTGCTAATTGTTGCTCTGATACTATTCATCTGGAACATGATGAAACCTAACATGATGAAGCCTAAGATGTAAAAAATACTTAATGAGGTTTAAATCGACCTCTTTCCTCCAATTTTTGAAACAGATTTCGGAAAAACAGAACGTTTTATCAGAAATATTGGATCCAACGATCCCAGTCTCTTTTTTGTTAGGATTAAAGTCAACGTAATGACGCCTTTTAGTCAAGTGCGTCGCCAATGACGAAAATCAGCCGGATAATAATTCCATTTTGCAATGTTTCGCGGCTAAGAGTAGGTGGTTATATGGTATGGATTTGGCTAAGATTTGAGTGCAAATCTGGAATATTGTTTTATAATCTTTCGGCTTAAAAGAAACTGAAAATTGAAAACGTGGAGGTTTGAAGGGTGAAGCAAATACAGGTGTATGTGTTGGATTTGACCAAGATAGATGGCAACGGAGATTTCTCATGTCCAAGATGTGGTAACAAAATATCTCCTGATGATCCCAGCGAAGAGGCTTTTTCTATCTTGGAAGCCTATGTGAGTGATCAGGGTTTGGAGGAACTGAGCATTCGCTGCAACAAATGCAGGAGCGAACTTCGTTTGACTGGTTTTTCTCTCCTACAAAGATTGAGCAAGGGCACTTAAACATCAGGAGTCATGAAAAATGCAAAAATCAATGCAAAAAAACAGAAGCAAAAAACCACAGCAATCTGCCTTGGAATACGTTGAAAAGCAGAAGGCATCTTCAGGAGCCTTCGTTGACCATGTTTAAGCAAGTAAAATTAGCCAATAGAAAGCCTGAGACAAAGGAAGAAAAAAATTGAAAGAAATAGGTCTAAGGTTTAGGTTTCCTTTTGCGCTTGATAGAAGCGAGCGTATCGACGATTATTTTTAGTTGGTCCCCATTGACGGATTTTTCACAGCTTCTAGACTTGATGTCAGCTTTACTTAGCATTTCATAGAATTGCTGCCTCTCCAGTGAATAGGCATGTTCTTGTTCAATGGCAAGATGGAGGTCTCCTTGATCTGTTTCTACCTTGCTTTTGTCGAAGACTCGTGCCAATTCAATTTCTATTTTGCCGCGTTTTTTGCTCAAGTCGGCTATGTATGCTAGATCGCCGCGTTTAATTTCCTTGAAGCAGGTGTACCCGATGTCTCCGACCAGCGAGACAGTAGGTGGCCAATTTGTTTCTTTCTTTATCTTGCGTTCGGTTTTTGCAGGGATTCGGTTGAGGATACCGATGTACCATGTGCAGCTGTAATCGTTGGTCCAATCTTTGATTATTGTGTGAGGCTTTAGCTTCTTCAGATTACTGCTCTTTACAATCTTTTGGGACATATTCCATGCTTGCTTGAGTTTTTTTAGGTCGCTTACCGTTTTTGCGTGGTTCCAAAGACTTTGATCAAAAAAGCTCTTTACTACATCTGTTTCTGTCCCTTCAAGAAGCACTCCACTTTCAACGTTGTTTTCAAAAGCAGTTTTTGTCAAGCTTGCTGAAGTGATCAAGGCAGCATTGTCAAAAATGTAAATGTTCGAATGAAAACCGTCAAGTGACCTTACACTGCCGCTCTTAAAATGCTCGATGAAATACTGTATTTCATAGGGATTGACTTTCCCTTCTTTGACAGCGGCTTCGTCGACTCTGAAAACGAATCGTATGTCTGTTGGAGGATTCTTCAGGATTTCTTGGGAAAAAATTGTGTGTGCGTCTAATCCTAGATACGGGGAGGATATCCAGAGAATCTCTTTGGCTTCTATGGATTTTTGTTGGATAGTTTCATAGAGTTCCCCGCAAGAAAGGAATTTAGTCATAATGTTAAGTGATGTTTGTTCACATAAAAATTTTCTCTTAAAAAACAGAAGCTAAGAAAAAGTGCCTAAAAAATTAAGAAAAAGAGCCCGAAAAAATGGGCTGTTAAAGGGGTGTTTGAGGGTTTGGTAATGCCTTATTTATTTTTTGTTTTGAACGTCTGACTGCTAGCATGAGTAGTAATAGTATGATGATTGCTGCGAAGGTTATGACGGCGATAAGGACGACATACAATGGTGTTGGTGAAGGTGTTGTGTGTGGGGTAGCGGTTGGAACTTTTGTCGGAGCTGGTGTAGGTGTATGTGTTGGAGTTGGTTTGACTGTTGGTGTTGGGGTTGGTTTCACTGTCGGTGTTGGAGTTGGCGTGATTGTTTGTGTTTGAGGTGCCGCTGCGGCGGGTGTTGGCGTCGGAGTTGGTGTTGGTGTTGGAGTTGAAGTTTGCGTGTTGCTGCTCGACGCGAAAGTTGCAGTTATTAAATCATTGGCTGAAACTGGACTAAACTGGTAAGTCTGACCAGAAGATGAAGTAACTGTCACTGCTGAGCCGTTTGCAGTTATGCTCGCGATGTAGTAGCCAGAGTTTGGTGTGATTGTGAAGCTTGGTGTAGCGCCGTAATTAACTGTGGATGTTCCTGGTGCAATAACTCCATTAGCGCCTTGATTGACTGTAATTGTGTATGTGTTGAGTGCAAAACTTACACTGACCGTGGTATCGCCAGTAATTGTCAGACTCAAAGTGCTGACGGCTTCTTTATCAATGGTTCCGTTGACTATGACGTCGGAGACACTGTAGCCTGTGTTTGGAGTGAATGCAAAGTTCTCTACTGAACCCACGTTTACTGCTTGAGAAGCAATGTTTGAGGAACCGCCCACGCCGACATTGACGATGAGGTTGTACGTGTTGATGGCGAAAGTTGCAGTTAATGAACCGTTGGCTGAAACTGGACTAAACTGGTAAGCTTGGCCTGATGGTGAAGTGATGGGTACTGACGCACCGTCAGCAGTTATGCTTGAGATAGAGCAACCAGAGGCTGGTGTGATGTTGAATGTTGGTGTGTCTCCATAGTTAACGTTGCTTGTTCCAGGAGTAATTAAACCGTTAGCAGTTTGAGTGACGGTTATTGTAAGTTGATTTACAGTGACTGTTGCCGCAGAAGACGGAGCTGAAGTTGCACCTAAGCTGTCAGTAACTGTAGCAGTAATAGAGTAAGAACCTTCGGGTGCAGGACCAAAACTAAATGTTGAAGCTGTCTGACCGCTTTGAGCAGATCCATCGACATACCATTGGTAGCTCGGGTAGGTACCTGAACCGCCAGAAGCAGTTGCAGTGAAGGTCTCTTGCTGATTCGGTTGCATTGTCCACAAAGAAGGCGACAGACTCACAGTTGGACCATTATTCACAGTTACGGTGACTGGATCTGCGGTAAATGCTGTCCCGCCTTGGCTTATTCCGCTGTAAGCTGCGGTTTTCCAGGTGTATGATCCTGCAGAAGCGGGATTTGTCGCAGTCAAAACCACAGTTACAGTTTGGTGGGTGGTTATTTCCTGGCTGGAGGAACTTGCTGAAAAGCTTATTGTAGATGAAGATATTGATCCTGTCCATGTCTGTGCTCCTGATGCTGTTACGCTAGTCAATGAAACGGCGCTGTAGCCTGAGGGGATGGTTATGGTTCCGGAGCCCATGCTGGTGCTACCGGTGTTGGTAAATGTCATGGTGTATGATATGTGAGTTAAACCTGCATCGGTTGTTGTTGGCGTTATACTTGCGCTGTAGGTGCCGTTAGTTTCGCAGCCTTTTACTGGAATGCTTGTTAGTGCGCTTATTGATAGGGCAACTAGAAATGCGATTATTACGATTTGTTTTTTTTGCATGTTTTTTCCTTCTCCTTTTTAGTTGACTTATGATGTCGAGAGTCACAATATAAGAGATGTTTCAAGAGTCAAAATAGATCAAAAACAAGAATATGCTCAAAAAAATTATTGAAAACGTTCAAATTAAGCTGGCAGAGCTTACCAAGATTGCAGCTTCAAACAATCACTTTCGGATACAACTTTGCTCCAATTAAGATCAAAATTACCACGCCTACGAAAAGCACAGACAAATCCAGGCCAACGCCATATGTGCTTGTTCCACCGGTAATCATGAGACCCCGTATTGCATCTACCGCGTAAGTGAGGGGATTAACTCGAGCAGCTACTTGCAGCCAACTGGGCATCATAGAAAGGGGATAGATCGCGTTGCTGGCAAAAAACAGAGGCATAGTGAGAATTTGGCCTATACCCATAAAGCGTTCTCGAGTCTTCACCAGCGATGCAATGATTAGTGAAAATGTTGAGAATAGCGCCGAGGCTAATATTGCAACGACTGCAACCAGTGTTAGATTTATTGGGTTCCAGTTGATGCCAATTCCAATCAGTACAGCCAGAGCATATATGATTATTACTTGGGAAAGAGCGCGGACTCCTGCGGACAAAGCTTTTCCAAGAACAAGCGCTTCCCGAGGAGTAGGACTGACCAAGAATTTATGGAGAATCCCCAGATCTCGTTCCCATATGACAGCTATGCCATAGAAGATTGCTATGAAAAGCACGCTTTGAGCCAGAATTCCCGGCGCCATGAACGATATGTACGGCAAATTACCCGTCGGTATGATATGTACTCTTGTGAAAACTTCTCCGAAGACCAGCAGCCAAAGTGCTGGTTGCACGGCGCGAGTAATCAGTTCTGTTGGGTCATGGCGAAGTTTCCGTACCTCCATTTCTGCTATGCTCAGCGTCTTACTGACGAAACAACTAATCGAGTTGCCAGTATTTTTTAATCTGTTTACAGCCATTTATCCGAGCCTCTTTGCCGTGCGTCTTGTCGACCTAGCTTCCCTGTAGTTGTCTCCTCTGTCAAGAAGTCCCCCAGTGTAATGGGTAAATACGTCTTCAAGCGTCGCTTCCTCCACGTTCAGAGACCTCTTCAAATCAGCTGGTGCACCGATAACAGCCAACTTGCCCAAGTGCATAATCGCCACCCTGGAACAAAGTTTGTCTGCCTCTTCCATATAATGGGTTGTAAGAAAAATGGTGGTGCCAAAGCTGCTACGCAGTTTTTGAATGTGATCCCAAACTGTTTTCCGTCCGACTGGATCAAGACCTATGGTTGGTTCATCCAGGAACAAGACTTTGGGTCGATGCAGCATGGACTGCGCAATTTCTAAACGTCTAATCATGCCGCCCGAAAAATTTTTCACAAGCTTGTCAGAAGCGTCAGTGAGCTCCATTAAAGCCAAGGATTCGTCGATTCGTTTGGAACGTTCACTTCTTGGAATATCATATAACTTCGCGAAAACCATGAGGTTCTCACGTGCGGTTAGGGTGCCATCAGCCGAGAGGATTTGAGGTACATAACCAATAAGTCTTCTTATCTGGCTTGCGTTATGCACTAAATCGAACCCTCCTACAGTTACGCGGCCGGCAGATGGAGGCAAAAGAGTGATGATCATTTTGATTGCTGTTGATTTACCCGCGCCGTTTGGACCAAGGAGACCGAATATTTCACCTTCCTCAACCGATATTGACAAATCATCAACCGCTGTCAGCTCTCCGAAGCGACGAGTAAGGTGCTCGGTTGTGAGAATAGCCATAGTTTACTTCCTCACCGTTTCAGTTTTTACACCTTCAGTGAAGATGGGTTGCAGAGCTTTCATGGCTTTAACTATGACTTCTCGGTCATCAGCATTAATCCTATTCAGTTTGCCTACCAAGTAGGTTAGGGCATCTTGACGCGATGTTTCCAAGATTTTTTGTCCAAGATGAGTGATTGTTAGTTTTACGCGTCGTCTGTCATCAGGATGATCTTCCCTTGTCATCAGACTACGAACAATCAAACCATCCACCAGCCTAGACGTGGAAGGTGGGGTTAGCCCTAGATGGTTTGCTACTTCCAGAAGCGAGGAGCCCACGTTTCGGTTTACAAAAGCGAGGGTACGAAATTGAGGAACTGTTAGGTCTGGTGATCTTCGGCTGCGCATTTCAGAGCGTATGTCTCTCATGACGATTGGAATTACCTCAAGTAGCTCATGTGCAGCCTCTTCAGGGGACAACGTCATATTAGTTGCATCTTCTAACAATTAGTTTTTCTAACTGACTATTTAATATAACGCATGGAATCCAGAATTCCCTACCTGTGACCCACGAAAATGATATTGGGGGCAAAAATAGTTTTAAGCAGATTTGGCCGGGCGCTAATAAGGTAAAGTGTAAAAGCTTTAGGGGAACACTTTATTAGGTATTAGCAGCCGAACCCGCTCAAACAACCATTGCCTTTAGTTTTACACTTCTCGCTTTCTACTATTGCTTAAAATTAATATAAAATGATGTTGTCACAAACTGAACCCACAACCACTCCGGTGGAAGCCGCCTTTGCTCTCTCACCTTGATGCAATCACAGTTATCGCCGCAAAGTAACAAAAAAAGCAAAAAATAAATCTCGGAAAATATATTTCTATAAATAGGCGATTTTTAATGGCTGAAAAGAAAAAACCAGTCGAAAAAGAGGAAACTTCTAAAAAAACCGAGATAACAATTGCAAAGAAAAAGCCATCTTCGATAAGCAAAGCCCGAAAAACCTCGAGCGTTTTAGCTCCAATTGATCCTTCAGATCTTTATCAAGCCTTTGACGACACGTTCGAGCGGTTCAGAAGGGATTTTGAAGACGTCATTTTCCCATCGTACTGGGATAAAGCAATGTCGATTTTGCCTGAAACGCGAATTCCCGCTGTAGATGTTGAAGACAATGAAAAAGATTACCGTTTGAAAGCGGAAATGCCTGGTTTCAAAAAAGAGGACATCGAAATTGACGTGGACGAAAATTCTGTTGTAATTACGGGTGCTGTGGGATGGAAATACGATAAGAAAGAACATGAGTATTTATGTAAAGAACGTGCCTGCAAAACATTCTACAGAGTAGTGGATTTGCCTGAAGAAATAAAAGCAGATGAAGTTAGCGCCGATCTTGCAGCGGGTGTTCTGGAAATTACGCTTCCCAAAAAGACGCCAAAACAAAAACGGAAAGTCAAAGTGGCATAAACTTTAGTTTTCACTCTTTTTTTTATTTGGAAAAATCACACTCTGCAGATTTTAGTTAAGACGCCGGGTTAGTCCTTTTGACTTTCATTCACTTATTTTGACTTTTTTTAACTTTTCTTGACTTATTTTGACTTTCCTTGACTTTTTTTGACTCAACCTGCAGACAATCCTAGCCCTAAACAAGAAAAGCAACCCAAAACACAAATAAAAAAATCACAGAATTTTCCACCACACAAAAATCACTCACGAACACAGAAACAATAAGCAAAAACACAGAAGCGACGCTAAACTATTAAGCGAGAGGCAGAATTCTTAAACTGAAAAACATGCAGCTGCCCTCCCCCGAAACAATCTGGAAACTAGACAAAAAAGAATTGCTAAACATGCTGGAAACGGGGTTTTTCACGCGTCAAACCCGAGAAATCCGCTTTTACGCGCCAAGCTTCGCCTACTACAAAACAAAATTTTTCTGCTCTTCCCCGTCGAGTTTCCCAACAATTTCTGTAACGGGAACCCGCTGCGCGCTAAACTGCAAGCACTGCGGCGGCAAAGTCCTCGAAACCATGCATCCAGCGCTCTCGCCTTCAGAATTGTTTCACTTATGTGCGAAGCTTAAGCAGAAGGGCGCCGTAGGCTGTCTCGTCAGCGGGGGATGCCTGCCCGACGGTTCAGTACCCCTTGAGGAGTTCGCAGATGCTATCGAGAAGGTGAAGAGAGAACTCGGCTTAACCGTTTTCGTACACACAGGAGTAATTACTTCTAAATCGGCCGCTGCACTCAAGAAGGCGGGAGTCGACGCCGCTTTGATTGACGTCATCGGCTCAGCTGAAACAATAAAGAAAGCCCTCAGCCTAAACATAACCCCCAAAGATTACGTTGAGTCTCTGAAAGCTCTTGACAAGTCGAAACTAAACTTTGTACCCCACATCATCGTAGGGTTAAACGAAGGTAAACTGGACGGGGAATTAGACGCTCTTAGAATAGTAGCCGACGTGAAGCCTTCTGCAGTTGTTTTGATAGCGTTCATGCCTATACCGGGGACAGCTATGGAGAAAACGACGCCGCCCAAGCCTTGGGACATAGCTAAAGTCGTCGCCGCAGCCCGCATGATGTTTCCAAAGGTGCCGTTGATTCTTGGTTGCATGAGACCTAAAGGCAAGGCGCGAGGGGAAACCGACGTTTTAGCGTTGAAGGCGGGGGTAGATGCCATCGCTTTTCCCAGTGAGGAAGCCGTCAAGTACTCTAATGAGAAAGGCTGGAAGACGTCGTTTTCGTCTTTTTGCTGCGCTCAGATGTACTTGGATGTTGCCATCAAAACATGAAGTAATTATTGTTCAGCTTGTTTTATCATTCTCAAACCAAGTGTGATAATCCAGGCTGAAACAGCAAGCCCTGAAATAGTTTCCGGGATAGCTACTCCCGGGACATAGGTAAAAGCAAACAGAAGAAGCCAAGGCAAAGCAGCAATAACTCCAATTGATACCGCAAAAACTGATAGCCATTTCTCCTTTGCAACAGCAAACGAGGCTGAAATAATGAATAATGAAATGGGCGCCAGGACAAAAAATGCTACCGAAAAGTCGTAGTGGGTTCCAGAGAAGCTTTCGTTAAAAACGCCGATACCGATAAGCGCTATTGTTGCCGCTGAAAAGGCAGAAGCGCCAACTTTCCCAAAAGCCCGCTGGCGTAGAGCCCAAAATTGAAAAGAGGTCCTGTGACGCCTGTTACAACGCCCAGATCGCTTAACGCGTTATTTGTCCAACTAAATTTGGGGTCAGACGCCACAGATAATAGTATGCAAGTGAACGCAAGTATAGGTGCTAATATACCCGCAAATCCGCCTATTCGAAGATTTCCTCTTTTTCTCGAATCAAGCATTCCATTGGTTCCCCAACAACCTATTACTTTGGTTATCTTAAATTTTCTTCGCTCTCTGCCATAGGAAACACGATACAAATGGTATAGCAGGCTAAAATTGAAGAAAACCGCGTTCATACGAAATTCCATGTTTTTCCCAAGGAAGAAGCAGGCAAAAAGCGAAAGGTTAATAATGCATTGTTTAGGTGTAATGGTTGGTCTGCCGGTCAAAGGGCACGGGTTCCACCTGATCCCATTCCGAACTCAGAAGTTAAACTGTGCTCCGTTTCCAGCTGTAGTGTGGTCTTAGGCCACGTGAACCTGGGAAAGCTGGCAACCACTTTTCTCCCTAAAATTTCGCGGGTAGATTTGGCATAGCTTTATAACTAAGCTTTAATTGTTTTTGAGAAGTGGTGTAACATTTGAGTCTTATTCCAATAGCCGAGGCATTTACTCGAGTAATGACAGTAGCCCTGCCAGTTCACGCAAGTCAGCTTGGCGGCGGCTCAAACACGTGGCTAACATATCTAAGTTTACTTTCATACGTGTTCTTCATAGTTTTGATTTTCTATGGTCAAAGGATCCAAATGTACGTTATGATCCGCGAGGTAGAGAACTCGCTTCATAAACTCAAGTACATCAAAGAAGAAGGCCGAAAAGTCACCATCGAAGCCATAAAAGAAATTGGCAAACCAACCGCTGACCCTTCGGCTCGCGTCGACCGATTCTTAGAGTACTTCACGATTGGACCCCAAAACATGGATCCATCCGGAGTCGTCTACAAACTTGATCACATCCTTGACGTCAGAGACGAACGCATGAAAGATGAAGTCAAACTTATGGCACCTGCAAGCGACGAAGTCCAGATAAACAATTTAGAAAACACTTTGGAAGCCGCAATGGCACTAAACTTCATCTACAAAGTCGTCAGACACTACTACATACAAGGCAAAAAAACACTAAGCCTCTACGTCATAATGCAGCTACAAATGATTTTGCCAATGGTTATGAAAGAAGCCGAGGCATACGCAAGCGCCCTTAAAGCCTTCGCGTACGGACAACCAATCGGCGACGGAGCAGGTCCACTGATAGCAGCAAAACTCATGCACGGCTATGAAACACGTAAACTACCAAAAGACTGCGTCATGGCAACAGTTCCTTTTGCGGGACGCACAGCCTTAATCATAAAAGCTGAAGGCCCAGGTGGAAACGTCGGAAAACCAGGCGACGCAGTTGAAGCAGTCATCGAAGAAAACGAAGGCAAAATCGCCAATGTAATAATGATTGATGCAGGCTTAAAGCTAGAGGGCGAAGACGTCGGCGAAGTTGCAGAAGGAATTGGCGCCGCAATCGGCGGACCAGGCGTTGACCAATACAAAATTGAAGATAAACTCACAAAATACAAGATCCCAAACTACGCGATAATAATTAAGGAAGACATCGGAGACGCAGTTTCACCTATGCGCAAAGAAATCAACGACGCAGTCGACAAAGCCATTGAACGAATAAGAGCGGTCGTCTTAGAGAGAACCAAAGAAGGGGACAAAGTCATAATCGTCGGTGTCGGCAACTCCATCGGAGTCGGACAATAGGAGGATAAAATAATGGCAAAAAACGAGCAAACATCAGCATCAACCAAAAAAATCTCAAACTACATAACAATGATCGTCGTAGTAGTGATGGCCTTAGCCGCCATAGCGCTCATATTAGCAGCCAGCCTATACTATAGCGGGACAACCACAACTGGTTCAACCCAATCAGGCGACTACGCAGCCGCAGGAGTCCTCGCAGTCATCGGCATAATCGCCCTCTCAATGTCGAGTTTCACGCTATTCCAATCAAGGAGGCAGGTTGCAGAAATGAAAATTGAAATTCCTAAAGTAATGACAACAATAGGATGCAGCGGAGTAGGATGCGACGCAAAAACAGTGCGGGAATTCCAACGCGGAGACTACGTCTACAAAGAACTTGACACGCCATGCCAAAAATGCGCAAACAAACAAATGATAACAGCAATCTACAAAGAAGTCAAAGACAAAGAAAAGAAATACGCAGTTTAAAAAAGCCTAAACTTTTTTGTTTTTCCTTTTTGTAAAACGAACAGCATACCGGATATTATCCAAAGTTTTTGTGCGGCTATCAACAAGCCCCTGCGAAATCGCTTCGCCGACTGCCTCGGTGAATGACACGGGCTGTGGGTTTGCATGCTCTTTCTTGATTAACACAACCCAGATTTCATGGTACTTTTCTTTGTTAGAATTCAAAAAAACCTTAAGATCATCAATGTTTTTAGGTTCGTAAAGGATTGACCCTTCAGCTGACGTCATCTTGGCCGCCTAGGTTAAGACTTCGCAGCTGTCTTCAGTCAACAGCACCGTGTGTTCGGCTTGGGCAACGGGTTTCCGGCTCACTTCAACAAAAACGGGGTATTTCATTATTGCTTTTGAAGAAAGCAACTCCTTGAACGCCGCCGTATGTTGCTCTGTGGGAACTACTCCGATTAGCCATCTTTCGGCAAATGGCAACGTCCTAAAATTGGCCTCGATGTGCTTGAGTAGTTTTTTTGCAGATTCCGTTTTAACGGATTTTGCTTTAAGAAGCCGGTAAATGGTTGACTGCGGGCTGTCATCAACGCGACCAACCGCTTCAGGAAGAGTAACGAATGGCTCGATGGCATAGACTTCTCCAGCTTTGACTTTGGCAAGCGAAACGGTTTCGGAAACGTTGGGAATAGACAGGCCAGCATGAATCAAGTATCTGCCCACCGAGTGCCCTGTTAGGTTTGAGATGGGTTTGAACCCGCGGTTTCTGATCGTGGCTTCTATTAAGCCACCGATTCTTCCCACGGACATGCCTCCGTGGATGTTTTCGATAGCTGTTTTTAAAGCCTGCTCTGCGGTACTGGTCATTGACCTGCCCTCAGGGTTGAAGGCTACTGTGAAGGCGGTGTCGGTGACGTAACCATCTACTTGAACTCCTAGGTCAACCTTAACCGTGGAGCCTTCAGGAATTCGCGACACATCGCCAGGCGGTGAAGTGTAATGTGCAGTTACCTCGTTTATGCTGACGTTGCAGGGAAAAGCAGGTTTGCCGCCTTTAGCGCAGATTAACCCCTCTGTTTTTTCACAGACATCGATTACCAGCATGTTTTCTTTAACGTTTGCTCTCATTTCTTCTCTTGTTTCACGCAGAATTCGTCCTGACAAACGGAATTTTTCAATTTCTTCGCTGTCGTATGCCATTTCAGCTCACTTTTTTGCTGCGTTGGGATAACGCATTTGATGCTTAAATGCGTAACCCAGTGGCGAAAGCTCCAAGAAAAACTGGGCGCAACCGTCTTCAGCGCCTTATGGCTTGTAGGTTTTAGGGTCAAGCACAGCGAAGTTGTTGCCGCCCAAATGGTAGAGCAGGCGGGCTTTTTTCAAATCATAGCTTTCAGCAAATACGCCTATGTCAGCGTAGGCTTCAACGATTTCGCCGACGAAAACTGTGTGGTCGCCTGTAGTAAATTTGTCTTGGACGGTGCATTCGAGGTGCGCTATGCATTCGCGGATAGCTGGCGCCTTTACCTTTTTAGCGGGCATCGGCGTCAGGTTTGTTTTCTTGAATTTGTCAAAGCTTCGTCCGGTCAATGAGCCGCAGGCGTAGACAGCTTGCAGTATTTCCAACGTGGGGATGTTTACAACGAAGTCGCCTGACTCTGTTATCAGCGTGTGTGAATGGCGTGTTGGCGCAAGGCTGATGGCTACAAGCGCCGGCTTGATGGATGTCGGCATCGCCCACGCAAGCGTTGTTATGTTAGGTTTGCCTGCTTTTCCGATACATGAAACCAGAACTGTGTGCATTGGATGAAGCAGCCTGTAGGCTGAAGATATGTTCACTTGAGTTTTTGCGGACAAATAAGTCACCTTTTAGTACAAAATTATTTGGTCAGATTTGCTTATTTCTCTTTTCCTTCTTAAAGACGCAGTAAACTGGTTTGTTTGGGAAAAGGCTTTATCTTAAAATTATCTTTACGCTTAAAGTTGGTGTATAAATGGGTGCAATTGGTCAGGTTCTGGTTGGAGCTTTGGCAGGCTTTGTTTTGTCTTTGGTGATTGGGGTACCTCTTGGCTTTCTCTTACCTTTTGTCGGCGTTTTAATAGGCATGTTCGTCGGCGGGTTTGCTGCTGGCGCGATATCGAGAGGAGTTATCCGTGGCTTGGCATCGGGCTTGTTGGCGGGATTGCTTGGCGCAGCAGTAATTGTGGTGTTTGCCCTCGTGGGCGCATCGCTACTGGGAGGGTTTTTCAGCCTTATTATCCATGGATCTTTCGGCAGCTTGGTGGGGACAGCCATAGATGTTATAGGCGGCGTTTTAGCAGCTTTAGGAACCATCGTCTCGGCGGTTGCCGGTCTCATCGGGGGGTCGCTCACGAGAAAAAGGTCAGCCACCTACTACACATGGTATCCTTGAACAAGATTCAGGGGAGAGTTTGTCTACTTTTGCGTCAAGGGCAGTTTGGAAAGGGAAAGAAAGCGATAAAAAGTAAAAACTCGAAAAAAGCTTTGCAAAACAGAAAAAAATCCTGCTTACAATTCAAACGCTTCCAAGAAAAACCAAAAACCGCTGCAACCAACGCGCAAATTCTCAATGTATTCCACATACATTTGGTTCAAACCTGATCCGCTTCAACATCAAACTAGTTCAAAATAAATAGCCTTCAAATTCCCTTTTCAGTTTGCATTTACAAATTCAAGCCCAAACTAACCCTCGTTCCGCTGAAAATATTTCAAATTTTGAACCTGCAGGTTCAATTTTAGAATATACAAGAAATTTTCTCAAAAAATGTTAACGTTTTATGTGATATTGTTCGATGACGTCTTTGGCTTTTTCCCGTCGTTCTCTGTGGACTTCGAGGAACTTGTTGATTTTTTCCGCTATATCTTTTTTGCATTCGCCGCATAGCATTTCGCCGCCTCTGCATCTGCGCTCCCGCTCCGCCAGTTTGTCGCTGTCTTCTTCGAACAGGTAGAAGTAGTATTGGAAGATGCTGCAGACTGTGGAGTCAGCGCCTGTTTTCCGCTGCTCTGCTGCGGTGCCTTTGCCGCCCGTGAACGCGTTCCAAATCTTTTTCTTAACAATATCCGGCGGATCCATAGTAAATATGCTTGTTTCAGGCATACTGGCGCTCATTTTTCCGCCTGCACCAAGCCCGGGTAGGAAACGGCAGTGGATCTGCGCAGGTTTATAGTAGCCGAGTTTCTGGGCTATGTCTCGGGTTACTCGCCAGTAGGGGTCTTGGTCGATGGCTGCCGGGATGAGTGCTGGAACATTTTCACCTGTGAGTTTCTTGTGTAAAAAGCATGGGGCGGCTTGGATAGCTGGCCACATGACCCAGCCGATGTTTGTGCTGTCTTGAAAGCCGAAGGTGCTGCGTGCAGTGCTATATGTGATGCGCTTAGCAACTTCAAGAGTTATGTCATAGAGCAAGTCAATGTCCTTTGTGTCGTAAATTATGAATGTGTTTTCGGGTTTAAACCCCAACGCGATTAGGTCCAATGCGTTTTCGTAGGCGAACTTACCTGTTTCCTTGAGGTTGGCGTCGTCATCTATTAGGAATTTTTCGTCGTCCGTCATCTGGAAATAAAGCCGCGTGTTGAATTTTTGTTGAATGTGAAGAGTGAAGATCCATGGAACAAGGTGCCCGATATGGACTGGCCCTGAGGGTCCTCTACCGGTGTAAAGGACGAATTTGACGCCTTTGTCGTAGAGGTCAAGCACAGTGTCGAGGTCGCGGTGGCTGAAAAATATGCGTCTTTCAAGCTGCAGATGAAGTTTGTCGGTGTGGGTTTCTATTTTCCTAAGCAGTTCAGGTGTGATTGGTTGGGTTCCGAACTCGCGGATTAAGCGTTCATAATCCACTTTGCCTTTAACTTCCCAAGGAGTAACAACCATTTCGTTGTTGTTTTCTTCCGCGTTTGATGAAGCCGTATTATTTCACCAGCACCTTTTCCAAGAGATTGGTGTCTAAGTCATATATTCTTTTTCTGCTAGAGCTTTTTACTTTTGGGGTTCTTTGACTGTTCAAGCAGATCAAAAGGTTTCCTTATGCATTATCTCGCTTAACGATAATCTGCCTCTTGCTTCAGGCGCTTCGTCAGGACACCCCACCGGAATCATGGCGACTCGACGCATTTTATCAGAAGCCCTAATCACTTTCCGCACCTGCTTCTCCTTGAAGGCACCTACCCAACATGAGCTAAACCAAGCGGGTAAGCCACCAGCAGGATGTTTTGAACAGCTGCTACAGTGTCCTGAAGCCTAAATAAGCTTCTCGACGGTGCCCAGCGGTAACTCCTGTTTCTTCTAGGTCTTATGCTGCTCCTATTAGTTATTGCTTCAAAAATCTCCATAGACATCATAAAATCACCATAAAATAGTATTCACCGAAAAAATAAAACAGCTTCGTTTTGAAGCTCCAACTTTTTTGCATAAAAGCCTTAAGCTCTGATGTGCATCCAGTCTTTAGGATGATGAGCACTAGAGTCACTGAGCCTTATGCGGTGATATTGACTCGACGGGCGAACTGACGAAAAACGTAACTTCAGAAGAATTGGAGAGAAGGCACCTGCCTGAATTTTTTCCTTAGTTTAAAACGTTACGGTCAAAACGTACATGCTTTCTCATTTGCAATTGACCCTTGTAGCCCGCTTTGTTTTGCAAACAAATCTGAAGAGGGAAAAACTGCTCGCCTATGGATTGTTTAGCAACCATTAAATACATCTTTTTTGCCTTTGCTATAAATTGTCCCTTGTGTAAACCCCAAAACGTTGGCAGGTAATTCTCGCAGATGGCGAAAAACGGCAAAATCGATTTGATTATGTGGACTTACAACAGCGCCAAGCTTCTGCCAACCGTGCTTCAACGAATTAATGAAGTTATTCCCGCAGAACACATCGGCAAAAAAATCGTCAGCGACGATCATAGCACCGACGAGACTGCTAAAATTGCCCAAGAGCTAGGTTGGGCAGTTTACGTCAACAGTGGAAGGGGGCTGCAGGACAACAAGCAGAACGCGCTTAGCCTTGTATCGACGCCCACATTCGCCTGTTTTGAGCATGATGTCCTTTTGAGCCGCCGCTGGTGGCAACGAGCCTCCGAAATTATGATGGACCCTCATGTCGGCGTCGTTCAGGGCATCAGGCTGTCCACGGAGCCGAGGCTGCGCAAGCTCGACGCCTACGAGTACGCTCGAAGAAGCGATAAACGCAGCGTTGATAACAACCTCTGCCGAACTGACACAGTGCGGAAATTTGGTTTCGACGAGTCAGGGAGCCCTAGAAAGATGGCGCGGGACGGGTATCGGTGGGTAGTCATGTGCGACGTCGTCTCTGACCATATAACAAGAGCCAGCCTTGCGGAAACCGTCCAGCATGACATGAGAATCCACATGCTGTCGCTGCCCAGCTACACTAGAAGCCAGAAAGTTGGCTGCTTCAAAATATTCGTTCACAGCCCAATCCGTGCTTTGGATGTTGTCCGTAAAACCCGAACATATTCCATGCTTCTCTTCTACCCGATCGACAGGCTAGCCATTTTCTTCGCATATTTCACAAGAGACAGAAAAAGCGAGTAAACAGCTAGTCTTTCAGCGGTTTTTTCGGGTATGTTGCTTTGTTGGCAGCGGAAAACTTATCTGTGAAGCAACAGTGAAGTGGATGGTCAAACTAGAGCTTTAAGCGGACGTAATCGAGGTGAATTAAAATGGTTGAAACGAAAACTGTTGAAATGAAGGTTGATGCGTCGGAACTTAAAGGCGACGAGAAGGATTTGATTTCCAAACTGTCAGATTTCCTTAAAGACAAAACAGGCGGAGAAGTATCCCTCGCATCAGAGGTCGTTACGATTAAAGGGCAAGGCGAAGCATTGAGTAAGAAATACATTCGAGTTACTGTTAAGAAGTTTCTGCACAAGCACAACTTGACAGAGCAGTTCAGAGTGATAGGCGGCGAAGAAAACCTTCTCAAAGTGAAAGAAAGAATAACCGGCGAGGAAGAAGACTAGCTCATTTCTCTTTTAACCGTAAATTAAACAAATTTTTCTTGTTTCAAAGATTTCCGGGTGCACACTGTCCTACTATCTGAACACCCTGTTCTAATACGTAGCATTAAATCAAAAAACCTCATTCTTAATCATTGCACAGCAGACAGGGGACGACACATGAGCCATAAAACCATAGCCGTAAGCACCGTAATCATTGTTTCAATCGTAACTTTAGCCGCGCTTTTAGCGGAAAGCTACGCGGTACTTCAAAGCATTAATCCTGTGGCTGTTTTGGCAGCCGCGGCGGTTGTCGTGATTGGATTAGTATGGTTCAGGAAAGCAAGCAAATAAGATTACTTTTTCTTCAGCATATTTTCCAAGATTGGCTTTAGCTTCGCATTTTCCGCTTGAATCTTTTCTTTGCCAAGGGCTTTTCGTTGCTCATCTATTTCCTTGATGACTTCAGCATAACGTATGCCTTCAGCTGCAGAAATATATTCAACTCGGAATCGTTCAGGACTCAATCCCAGCTTGGTCAGCATTCCTTTAAGAGCGTCCGTTCGCGCTTTCATCTTGTAGTTTCCGCTGATGTAGTGACAGTCATAAGGCAAGTGACATGCACCGATAAGTACCATTCCCGCGCCAAGCCTTAGTGCCTCCAAAATGAATTCCCGCGCTACCCTACCGCTGCACATAACACGGATAGCCCTAACACTTGATGGGTAATCGAAACGGCTGATTCCCGCAAGGTCCGCTCCAGCGTAGCTGCACCAATTGCAGAGGATAGCAAGGATTTTTTCTTCAGGCTTGTCTTCAAGAGCCGCTCGTATTTGAGCCATGATTTGAGCATCGGTAAAGTGCATCTGGGTTATGGCATGCTGCGGACATTCGGCCACGCACGTTCCACATCCGTGGCAGCTTGCGGTGATTATTTGCGCTGGTTTTGGCTTTTCTAGCCTAATTGCTCCGTAGGGGCATTTGTCAACGCAGACTCCGCAGCTTTTGCATTTGCTTTCGTCGACTACGGAGATGATTGGCTCTATCTTCCATTTTGGTTTGCTAATGACAGTTGCTGCTCGTGAGGCGGCGCCGCTTCCCTGTGAAACGCTGAAAGGGATATCTTTTAGGCCTACGCATGCGCCAGCGTAGAAAACCCCATCGGTGGGTGCATCCATCGGCTTAAGTTTAGGATGAGCTTCCATGAAGAAGCCGTCTGAGCCGCGGGACAAGTTCAGGATTCGCGCAATGTCCTCTGAGCCTTTTTTGGGTATCGCTGCTGTAGCGAGAACGATCATGTCCGCTTCGACTTCGATGGGTACACCTAGGAGTGAGTCTTCCGAATGAACAGTTAGGTTATGCGTGGCTGGGTCTTCGTCGATCCGGCTTACCCGTCCGCGGATGAAGTTTACACCTCGCTCTCTCGCACGGTCGTAGAATTCTTCGTAGCCTTTTCCCGGGCTTCGGATGTCCATATAGAAAACGTATACTTCCACATCTTCTTTGTACTTCTCCTTTATTTGAACCACGTGCTTGAGCGTGTACATGCAACAAAAGTTGCTACAGTACGGGTACTTGTTCTTATCCCGACTGCCAACGCACTGGATAAACGCGATTTTATGGGGTTTTTGACCGTCGGATTGCCGAATCACTTTTCCGCCTGTTGGTCCAGCAGCCAAAATCAGCCGTTCAAACTCCATGCTTGTGATGACGTTGGGGTATTTTCCATAGCCGAGAAGCGGCATGTCGTAGGGTAGGTAAACGTCAAAGCCTGTGGAAACAATTATTGCTCCGATGTCGATGTCGACTTCCTCAGGCTTCTGGTTGAAGTCTATGGCTTGTCGATCGCCGCAAGCGTCTTGGCATTTGAAGCATTCGATGCAGTAATCCTTGTTGATTGAGTAAATTAACGGGACGGTTTGGTCAAACGGGACAGAAATTGCTTTTCTTGTGCCAAGGTTCATGTCCCACTCGTTAGGGTATTCTATTGGGCAAGCGTCTTTGCATTCGCCGCATCCTGTGCATTTGTTGGGATTGACGTAGCGTGGATTCTTGCGGATCTTCGCCTTGAAGTTGCCGATGTAACCGTCAACTTTAACAAGCTCCGAGTTTGCGAAAATCGTTATGTTAGGATGGCGTCCACAATCCACCATTTTTGGTCCTTCAATACAGATGCTGCAATCAAGCGTTGGGAAGGTTTTATCTAAGGCTGCCATGTGCCCGCCTATGCTCTGACTATTTTCGAGCATGTAAACTTTGAAACCCATTTCCGCCAGGTCCAAAGCAGCGTTCATGCCTGCGATTCCGCCGCCGATAATGAGCGCCTTGTTTGTGACAGGCACCTCAATTGTCTGCAGCGGCTGCATCAAGCGTACCTTTGCAACTGCCATGCGAACTGCATCTTTGGCCCGCTCGGTCGCGCCTTTCGGGTCACTTTGGTGGCACCATGAAGCAAACTCTCTGATGTTAGCCATCTCATAGACGAACGAGTTTAAGCCTGCTTCGGCAACCGTGCGTCTGAAGGTGGGTTCATGCATTCTAGGTGAGCAAGCAGCGATGACGACACGGTTCAGTTTCTGTTCTCGAATGGCTTTGCGGATTTCTTCCTGTCCTGGGTCAGCGCAAGTGTATCGGTTCTCTTTGGTGAAGACTACGTTTGGTATTGTTTTGGCGTATTCGACGACTGCTTTTACGTCTACTGTGCCCGCTATGTTTAAACCGCAGTCACATACGAAGACGCCGACGCGTAATTCTTCTGGCGTTGGGCATGCTGGTTTAGGATTTTGTGGTAAACTCATAACTGTGTCTCCCCTCTAATAGGGAATCTTTTGCTGACGGCATTGCGCCTGCTTTCGCCGGCAACCGCACGAAACTCTTTGGCGGCGTCTGCTGTTGAAGTAATTCTTTCTAACGCTTTGTTCCATGCGCCGGAGCGGATGGGCGTGTGGTGCACTGTCGTACGTTTAACCGTTAGGGCTTCGGGGGCGGGGCAAACGTTTTTGCATGCGCCGCAGTAAGTGCAGAATGAATCGTTAACATGAACCTTCTTATCGTCCCCAAGAGTCAGGGCGCCCGGGATGGGGCAGACATCTAGGCAGTCTGTGCAGCCTTCAGGACATTTCTCCTGAGCGATTGCGACGAATCCGTCGATGGCTTTCTTTACTTTTATCATGCCCGGAGCGCATTTGAACTCGCATACTCTGCAAGTTGGACAGTACTCTTTCTGAATGTCAAGATTAACTTGAACACGTTTTTTGAAGCTTGGAGATAAAGCCTCGATATCTTGCACGGGTTTGCCATCAAAGCCAACTTTGGAAACCGTTATCAACCCGAATGGACAGGCTGTTTCGCATTCAACGCAATCTTTGGGGCATTGGGCTGTATTAACTTTAATGTCCCTAATTAGTTGCGGGAAACAGTCTTTCTCCAAAACGGACAGGTCATGATTGCCATTCAGAGTAACTCTGATTGCCCCGTACGGGCAGGTGACGTCGCAGATTCCGCAAAAATTACATTTTGCCAAGTCGATGTCAACCTTGGCCCTCTTCGCCTTCTCACCTGCTGCTTTAGGCTGCTTTTGCGTGGTTACTGCCTCTTTCGGGCAGGCTAAAGTGCATACTTGACATGAGACACAGCGTTTCTTATCAAGGGTTAACTTGTAATTCTTAACGTGTAAATCCCACTCGATTGTCAGGGTATCTGCCGCATCCTTTTTTACGGTTTTAAACGGCATATTTTATCCACCAAGAGCACCATTCGCACGAAACAAACTGTGCACAGGTGTCTATCAGTTTAGTAAGAGGGATTGCGGCGCTTTTGATATAAATATTGCTTGAACAAACCCGCCTTTTCTACGATGAAAAGAACAAAATGGAACCTGCGTTAAATAGTGATAGAATAAGGATAATGTGAAACAAGGGAAGCATCACAGTCAATAGGATGAGACTTTGTCCTAGCATAAAGTGGTTTTTGGTTTTTGCGTTTGCCAGTCATAGCCAGACATACATTCAAGATGGAAAAAAGTTTACTTCAATAGAAACCTTTTTGAAAAATCTTCATAAATTTCGTCAACAAATAGGGTTTTGCGATTGCAATAATTGTTATTCCTCGCTTTCTTATGCGTATTGTTTGCTTGCAATGTTTAAATTCAACTCTCACTATTAAGTCAGAAGTGATTATTATGGCAAGCACAATTTCCGCCCAAGATGTTTATTCAAAAGACTTTCGAAGCGTGCAGGAAAACGATACGCTTTCCCGATGCTTAGAAGCCTTCGAAAAAGGAATGCTTCCTGTCTTAGCTGTCTTAAACGAAAAAGGAAAATACGAAGGCATGATTACTCGCCGAGCGGTTTTAAGGTCAAGACTTGACCTCAACGCCACCAAAGTTAAAACGTTGTTGAAAACTGCTCCGCCGGTGAACCTTGACTTTTCCTTGAGCAAAACGGCAAAGTTGATGATTGAAAGCGGGTTGAGGCAACTTCCTGTACTTGAGAAAAACAAGCTTTTAGGCTTTATCACGGATGAAAACATAATTCATTCAGCGGTGAAACAGGAATGGGGAAGCACCAAAATAGAAACCATAATGACACGAGCGCCCCACACTCTTGAAGCAAACCGTTCCGTAGGAGCAGTGCTTAGCCTTATGAGGGAGTTCGGTGTTTCGCATGTACCAATCATGGACTCTGGGAAACTTGTAGGCATGGTCAGCATCCAAGATATTTTGGAGAACATTTATTGGCCTCAAAAACGCCAAACCACCGGGGACATCGTCGGCGAAAAGATTGAAACGCTAAGCGTTCCTGCTAAAGGAATAATGAGGAGACCAGTGGCCACAGTTGAACCGCAGACGAGCTTGATGGATGCAGAAAAAATGATGCATTACGACGACGTTTCCTGTTTAGCAGTCACGTCGAACGAGCGTTTGGTTGGGGTTGTTACGAAACTTGATTTTCTTGAACCCATCAGTCAGCTTGAAACAGCAGTACGCAAGTTGTCGATTCAGTTCGGCGTCAAGGAAGTAGAGATTACACCTGAGCAGCAAACTTTCATGATGGATGAATTCGACTCCTTCACCCGCAAATACCAAGAAGCCTTTCAGCTGGGCACATTGTTCGTTTATATGAAAAGCCACGGCAACACTAACCTGAGGGGGACGCCCATGATCCATTGCCGTCTTCAATTCAGAACCGTAAAGGGGACATTCTACAGTGCATCCGAAGGCTGGGGAATCGAACCTACATTCCGCGTCGCTTTAGATCGCTTGGATCGCCGGCTGCTTAGAAGCAAAGAACTCCTTGCCTACAATCCTCGGTACGCCCGGGATTACCTACGCAAGATAGGGCTGCCACAAGGAGAAAGCTAACCACTTTCGTTTGGCTAGCTCAGTCAAATTTTTTCTTTTTTCTGAAAAAACAAATCGCGACCATTCCTATTTTGCACTTAATTCCATTCTGTCGCACCTTAGACACTGTAAACTTCGACGGGAAGTAATTCCTCTATGGACTTTCCCAATTCATTATCAACCTTGTTATATGCCAATCTTCCTAACTTCCAGTCTTAGAATTGGTTTTATTTTGGGACATCTTGACGTAGCAATGGATCGACAAACAAAGGAGCCATTTTTTGTTTGGCCCAATTCAGTGTTTTTGCGAGCAAAAAGCTGTTTTCTCATCGTTTTGGCATCGGACCTGCCGATTTGCCTTCGCTTTCGGGCTCTAAGAAATAGTCAAACATAACTTGTCCATTGTGAAGTACTAACAGCTATTTGCTAAACCTGACACTCGCTTTCTTCTCATTACACAACCGCAAATGTGTTGTTTTGCCTAGGTATGCTTTGGTTGGAAACAAAACCTACAGAGAAGAAATGAGTTTCTTATTTAATTTTGACAATGTAGTCTGCTTCGAAAGTTCGTGGGGTTATTTGCCGGGTTTTGTCAGTCTTCAACTCTGCGTTGTCGCTTAATGTTTTGAATTGTTTGGCGAACCCATCAACGTAATCCATTATACCGCAGCCATAGCAGAAGCCGCCGGAAAAAGAAACCTTGACGTTTACAGGCGTCACGGAAACCAGCTTAGCTGTTATTTCAGGGCTTCTTACCCTGTTGTAAAGAGAGATTGTTTTGACCAGGATTTGTTCTAGTTCCGGCTTACTTAAAGACATTTAGTGTCTCTTAGAAAGGTATTCTTGCGCCGTCAAAGCCCAGCTTTGACATTCCCAGCTCGTCTCTGACTTCACGTAGCTGAGCTGCCGTGAACACTGGTCCGTCCCTGCAGACGCGGTACTTGCCAATCATGCAGCTTCCGCACAACCCAATGCCGCAACGCATCAGCCTCTCCAAACTTGCTTCAAGGGGCAGTTTTCTTTGTTCTGTTAGGTCGAAAATCTTTTTCACCATGACTTCGGGTCCGCAGGTGTAAATCATGTCGAATTTTTCGCGATCCAACAGCTTGGCTAACGGTTCAGTTACCATGCATTGCAAACCGTATGTACCGTCTTCTGTTGTAGTAATCAGGCTTTTCTCGTTGCACACTTTACCCAGTTCCCGAACGAAGAGCAGTTCGTCTTTGGTTTTTGCGCCCTCCACAAAAGAAAGCTTTTCGGTTTTTGTGGCAAGCTGTTTTGCTAGAAACAGAAGAGGCGCCGTTCCTGTGCCGCCGCCGACCAAAAGGACTCTTCCTCGGCTTTCAGTGAAGCTGGTCCCGAAAGGTCCTCGAACTCCAACGGTTGCGCCTGCTTCCAACTCATGAAGATGCCGAGTTGCATCGCCGACCACCTTCACTGAGACCGAAACCAAATCTTTCCCTATATCCATTACACTCAGAGGGATTTCATCTATGCCTGGAAGCCAAAGCATCAAGAATTGCCCGGGCTTGGCCTTTGAGCAGAGTTTATCAAAGATTATGTAGGTTTTTACAGTCGGGCTTTCGTTTTGAACCCGCACGATTTCCGTGGTTCTCAATGTATTAGCTGCGATGAGCGAGGTTGACAATTTCTTTCACACTTCCAACATGTTTCTTTCTCAGATAGATTTCTAAGCCTTTAGTTATGTTTTGGAAAATATCCGTGTCCTCCCAAGCGATGGCGGTTCCCACTTGCACGGCTGAAGCGCCAGCCAGCATGAACTCGACGGCGTCGCGCCAGTCCGATATGCCGCCGCAGCCGATTATTGGTACGTCCGGAAGTTCTTCGCGAATGTCGTAAACGCATCTGAGCGCAACGGGTTTGATTGCTGCGCCGGACAAGCCTCCTTTGATGTTGCTTAATATTGGGCGCGTTGTGTCTGGGTCAATCGCAATTGCCTTGAGTGTATTTACCGCAGTTAGTACATCAGCGCCTGCTTCAACCGCTGCCTTTGCGGTAAGTGCGATGTCTGCAACGTTTGGCGTAAGTTTGACGATAACAGGTTTATTGATTGTTGCCTTTACTTTTTCAATGACCTGCGAGAGAATCTTGGGGTTTTGACCAATTTCTGAGCCTGTAAATCGCACATGGGGGCAGGAAACGTTAAGTTCCACGGCATCCGCGCCTGCTTTGACAGCTTTCTCCGCGACTGCTGCATATTCCTCTTCCGTGTAACCGAAAATGCTGATTATGAGGGGGATCCGGAGCACGGTTTTTGCGTATTTTATTTCTCCAGCGTATTCGTCGATGCCGGGGTTGGGCAAACCAATTGCGTTTATCAACCCTGAGTCAGCCTGAACCACAGTTGGGTTCGGGTATCCAACTCGGGGTTCTTGGCCGATTGATTTTGATACAACTGCGCCTGCGCCGCCTTTTGCGACGCGATTGAAGGATTCAGCTGTGAAACCCAACACGCCTGACGCAAGAATCGTTGGGTTGGGCAACTCCAAGCCAGCGATGCTTACTCGTAACGGATTGTTTTCCAAATTCTATGTCTCCTTTCCTAAAACTATTTTGTACACTTTAAGAGATAAAGCTTCTTTTCGGGTTGACTTGAGGGATGGGAAAGCACGTCCGCGTTTAGCTCAGCTTCTCTACAATTTTTATCTTTTGAACATTGCCGCGTCCTGAATGTACTCTTTCCCGCTTCTCAGGGCGATTTCCGCCTTAGCAAGCTCACTGCCAAGATAAGCCAAATGAAGAGGCTGCGACGCCAAACCCAAGCAGGCGATTTCTGTGTATATGACGTCCGCAGTTGTGCCTTTGATAATTCTGTCGGGTTTATCCACCTTTTGACTCAAATAATGGACAGCGACTATATTTCCGCCGACGCGATCAAGAAGGATTCTAAAGGCTCCAGAAGGATCCAACTCGTTCGCACACCGCTTTTCAGCGCAGATCAGAGGTGCTTTGTGCTCTATTATATTGTTGTAATGTTGTTCCCTATTTTTCTTGTCCTTGAGAACAAGTAGATCGACCCCAAGGTCTTTTGGGACGGAACCGCGTTTTTTTGCAAGAAACATCATTTTAGCCGCCATGACTTCCTCGCCCACGCTGCCCTTAGTCTTGTCGCTTTTCTCAGTTGCCAGAAGAATGCTTGCTCCTACCTCCGAAGACATACGCGCCAACAACGCGTTGATACCGACTGAATCTGCATCCATTAGTTCGGTAATATTTGAAACGCCAATGAACAGTGGCACATTGGGGTTTCTTCGGGTGAAGAGGCGGAAAGCGGTGAATGACTCCAAAACGTCGGTTGGGTCAAGGATTAGGTCAGCGATGCTTTTTGATATACCGAGTTGTTTCGCTTTGGCTATTATTTGCTCAAGAAAGGCTACGCGTTCCTCAGCTTTTTTAGGAAAAACCCCTTGTCTTTGATTTGTTGGAATAACAACCACAGCTACCTTCGAAACATAAGGCGCTATGGCTTCAATGTTACCTGCATCCCCGCTTAAAACCAAGTTTGCACCGGCGTAGACAGCCTCTCGAATTTCCGCTGGATCGAGAGAGTCAATGCTTACAGGCACATTGACCGCCCGTTTGAGGAGAGCCACGATTCGATTCGCGTCCGCAGGATGGGATTCTCCTGCAACCATGCCTACGTCAACGATATTTGCGCCCGCCTTTACGTACTGTTTTGCCAACTGCTCAATAGTATCTTCATCCATGAAGGGGGCATCCACGATTTCGGCAAGAACACGCATCGGAAAAACTTTACCGACAGCCAAATCGCCAATCAGCATGCTGCCAGGCGTTTTAAGTAATTCCCTGCGGTTCCGTTCGGTCTTCTCTATTTCTTGCAGTGCTTTTTCCTGAAGCTTTTCCCTCAGCAGGTTGCAAGCTGGCACAGTCGTTGAAAGTTTAGTTTGTCCTAGCGAATCAAGCACGAGCGGCAGGTCAGCATCGAACCGTGGACCCTTAAACGTTGGGATGCCGACAGCTTTCGAGATGACGGCGGTATCGCCGCAAATCAAGCCTGGCGTAAGGATTAAGTCGTAGTTTTTGTGGTTGGTTTTTTTTAGGGCTTCAATGATGGTTTTAGGCGTCAAGAAGGCGGCGACTGCAACGTTTAATGCCAGCACATAGGTTTCTACGTTGCTTTCTTTGGCGTAGCGTTCAAGCGTCTCTTTCTCCATCATATTAGTCACGAGAAGTACCCTCATTTTTGACTCCACTTATGGACTTTTTTCATCAAATCAGCCATAACGACAAAGTACGTTGAGTTCGGCGCAACCCGATCAACCAAAACGCTGCAATCCCGAATCTTCCCCATGAGCTCGACGACATTTGTACGTTCTTTTGGGTCGTCTGCCAACACTTTTACGCGTGTGGCATGAACGATGGCTTCAAGCGTCAATCCGAAAGCGCGGCAGTAAACCTGCGGGTACAACTTTCGTGCCTGCAAACGTTCAACGGCAAAAATCGCACGTGTTTTTTCCGAGGTGACATATGCCAAACCCGTGACAGAAAGCTCAACTGTTGCCTCGGCCAACCCCAGTTTGGGCGCGTTAACAGACTCTGCCTTCATGAACCAATCCTTTGGAAGCAACCCGTTTGGGTTTGCCTCCTTGAAAGCGGATCTGTAATAAATCTCGATGTTCCCTGTCAAATTAACAACAGCGCACAAGCGTGCTTTGATGTTGGCAAGGGTTGTGGATGAATTGTAGAAGTCAACGATCAGATGCTGGCCGCCTTTGAATGTGGCTCCCATAGGGGCAGCGTTCGGTGAACCGTCCTCGTTGTAGGTGGAGACTATGGTTTCTGCGATTGCACCCTTTCGAAAGCCTAAGTCGATTAGTTTAGCCATCGAACCAACCAATTGACCTAGAAGGCGGGGATAATTAAGTTTTGCCAACGACAAATCGAGCTGGTGTATGAACGAATTTTCCGTGCGAAGGATAGCAGAAGTGTGCAAGTGTGGAAGGTTTTTAAAGGGTTACTTGCTTTATTTTTAATGAAGATTTTGAGGATTCATTTTTGAGAAAGCAACTTTTGGTGGTCAAAAATTTCCATGACAGTTAAAGTGGCTTTGGTTTATCCGTATTTTCACCCGTCCAAAGACAACTCGATTTTCCGTTTCCCGCCGCTGGGCTTAGGCTACTTAGCTGCCGCCTTGAAAGCACACGGTTTTGAGGTTGAATTGGTGGACTGCACATTCATGCAGTTTTCACAAGCGGTTGAGCAAGTGGTACGTGCCCGAGCGCAGATTGTTGGTTTTTACTCGATGTTTTCGATGAAGAAAACGACGTTAGGAATGGCAGAAACGATCAAAGCGCGATCCGGAGGTGACTGCGGCTTGCTTGTGGTCGGGGGGCCAATGCCATCCTGGTCGCCTGAAAGTTTCCTAAATCCGTTTGACGTGGTTGCAGTTGGCGAGGGCGAGGAAACCATGGTTGAGCTTGCCAACTGCGTCTCTCAGGGGATAGCACTTTCAAATGTCAGAGGGATTGTCTTCAAAGAAAACGACCGCATCGTGCACACAAAGCCTAGACCCTTCATCCGCAACCTCGATATCTTAGCGTATCCGTCCAGAGAGCTGTTTGACAACCAGGCTTATCAGAAGTATTATCTTGATCGTTTCGGATACTCGACATCGTCTATGATTACGTCGCGCGGGTGCCCATTTTCATGCGATTTCTGCAGCAGGCCCATTTTCGGCGTTGACATGAGAAGCCGCAGCGTAGACAGCATTGTGGGCGAAGTAGAGCAGATTAAGGCGTTGGGATATTCCCGAGTTTGGTTTGCCGACGATTGCTTTACCCTCAACCGCACGCACCTCCTAAACGTTTGCAATGAATTGAACCGCCGCGGGGTTGACATCGGTTGGGAGTGCCTGTCGCGAGTGGATACGATGGATGTTGAGGTTGCGGAAAGAATGAAGCGTGCGGGTTGCCTGCGGGTTTTTTTCGGGATAGAGTCGGGAAGCAATTCTGTTTTAGGCTTGATGAACAAATGCATCACCACAGCACAGGCAAAAAGAGCCGTTTATTCAGCAAAATCTGCCGGACTCAAAGTCGGAGCCTTCTTCATCGTCGGGTACCCAGGAGAAAGCAACAAAACAGTTCTGGAAACCGTACATTTTGCCGCGGGCTTGCCGCTTGATTATTTGTCGTTCACCTTGCCATACCCCATTCCCGGAACGCCACTTTACGAACGGGTTAAAGACAAAGGCGTCGCAATTGACGATTGGGAAGAACCGAAAAACTACCGTTTGATAAGGCACAAACTGCTCTACGCGTCGGGTTTTAGTGAGAGGAAGCTGAAATTTGCGATAGGTAAGGCGCATGTCCAGTTTTACGGTCGAAAATACCTTGGAAAAGTGGGCTACAGCATATTGGGGAAACCATTTGAACGGTTATCAGATGGCGCGTTTGAAATCATGTGGTAGGCATTTACTCCGAACCCTAGATTGACTGCTTTAACTGAATATCCAAGCATTTATCTTCAAAGAGAGCAGAAAGTTTAATGTTCCTTCCTTCGTAGAGTGAAGCGAATGCAGAAATCAATCCTAATCCCAGCCGCGGTCAGCTCGATCCGAATTGCAGTTCTGCCGCTCCTTTTCTACCTCGATAATACGGGGAAGATCGCCCTTTGCTTGGCGGTGTTTGCAGCTGCGTCTTTTACGGACCTTGCGGATGGTTTCTTGGCACGTAAACTGAAGGTTACCACAAGGTTCGGCGCGTATTTTGATTCCCATCGACTTTGTCTTTGTCATGAGCATATTCGCGTTTTTCACCTTGAAAGACTTCTACTCTTTTTGGCTGTTGCTCCTCATTACCGTGGCGTTCGCCCAATTCGTCGGTTCAAGCCTTTACACCAAAAAACTCCATGACCCCATCGGCAGATACACGGGCAGTGCACTATACATTGGCGTTGTGCTAACGCTGGTTCTTCCGTCACAGGCGACATTCACCTTTGTAGAATACGCCTTTCTCGGATTCTTCCTGTTGTCAATTTCAAGCAGAGCATTAAGTATAAAAAGTCACCAGATACCACGGCAAAGCTCATGAAAAACCATTACTAATAAATCACCCGCTTACCTCTTCTCGGCATGCCGTTTGACCTAATTGCAGCGACAAAAATTAGATACAAATCCCAGCCTAATTCGCCTTTCGTCAGGCACCGCCATAGTTCTTGGATTGCAGCAGGGCAAGTTAGATGCTAGACCAACGACAGCTTACCTAATGACTTATAAGGATGGTAAATGCACGGCTAACTGCTGCTTCTGCGCCCAAGCTCGAGGCAGCAAAGGCAGCGCCGAGTTGCTATCCAGAGTTACATGGCCAACATTTCCCATCAAAGAAGCACTATCGGTGCTCGGAAACGAATTCAAGCAGAACAAAATCAGGCGGGTTTGCATTCAAGCCCTAAACTACCCCGAAGTCTTCGCTCACTTGGAAGCCATCGTCAGGGAAATAAAGAAGGAAGCGACAATTCCCGTTTCGGTTTCCTGCCAGCCCCTTGAAAAGGCGAACATTGAGCGCATGGCAAACGCAGGCGTTGACAGGCTTGGGGTACCTTTGGACGCTGCTTCTGAAACGATTTTCAATAGAGTTAAGGGTAAAGGTGGCTCTTACAGTTGGAACAATCAGTTCCGAATGTTAACAGAGGCGTTGGCGGTTTTCGGTAAGGGAAACGTCAGCACGCATCTGATTGTGGGACTAGGCGAAACAGAGCTGGAGGCAGTGCATATCATTCAGCGATGCGTTGACATGAGTGTTTCACCTGGTCTTTTTGCTTTCACGCCAATTCGAGGAACGGGGCTAGAAAAGAATTCGCCGCCCAAGCTAGAGTCTTACAGACGGATGCAGCTTGCAAGATTCCTGATTGTGAAGGGAATTGCCCAGGTTGACGGCATGTGTTTTGATAAGGATGGCAAGATTGTGAATTTTGGCATGCCTAAAGAAGTGTTAGAGGATGTGGTTTTATCAGGTGAACCCTTTCTGACTTCAGGCTGTCCAGACTGCAACAGGCCTTTCTACAACGAAAAGCCAAGTGGACCCATCTACAACTACCCGAGAAAACTGACTTACAGAGAGCTGCGGGCTGTTAGGCTACAATTTACGAGCTCTTTCTAACGCCGCAGTTCTGGCAAGAGATTACCGGAGTGAATCCTTTTTAGATTTCGGCTTATTTGATTTTCGTCCAGAAAAAATACTCAAGAGGGAAGGCAAATGCCATTTGCTATGTTTTACGATATAGCTAGGCTACTAATTGATCAGCGGTTTGATTTGATTTGCTTTCGTTTTTTGGGATTTTCGGTTTCTGCCTTGTTACTTGTTCAACGAGCCGCCAAAACTCGTCCATCGTGTAGCCTTTAAGCAGATCTTTCATGAGTCGTTTCACCTGGTAAAAAGTCATTTGGGCTTCACCTTTGTCAAGGCTCTCTTGCGGACCCTTGATACGCCGAAAAAGCTCATCCATCTGGCGAGGCGACGCGCGGATTCCAGCTTTTTCCAAAAGCTTCTGAATCAGTGTCTGACCTGTGCTCCTACCTATGAAAATCGTAGTTTCTCGCCCTACGATTTCCGGTGGGAAGGGCTCATAAAGAAGGGGTTGGGCCATCATTTCTTCTACTTCTTCCTCGACCTCATGAGTAAAAATGTTTTCACCTATGATGGGTTTATGGAATTGGATTGGGAGGGCGAATGCTTTTTCTGCTGCTTGAGCGACACGGTAAATCTTACCCATGTCTATTCCGGTATCTATATTATAGAGAAGTTCCGCACCTGTCACAACTTCTTCAAAAGGCGCTATTCCAGCCCGTTCGCCGAAGCCAGCTATGCAAGTGTGCAAATACGCAACGCCTTCCTCCATGGCAGCTAAAGTGTTTGCGGTGCCTAAGCCAAAGTCGTTGTGACAATGAATTGACAAAGGAATTTTACTACGTATTGAATCAGGTAACCCGTCGCGAATGTGAGCCATCAAGTAACGCATCGAGAGGGGCCTAATGAAACCGACGCTGTCGGCTATGCCTAAGGTTTTTGCGCCAGTTTTGGCTGCGACTCCGAAAACCTCCAAGATATCTTCGAGTGTTGTTCGGGTGCCGTCCACAAGCACGAAATCCACGGTTGCCCCGTGTTTCCTCGCGTAGTCTATACCTTCGGAAAGCCTATCTAAAGCTTGGGCTTTAGAGATTTTCAGCTTGTATTGCAGGTTTAACCCGTTGATAGGTGTCTCAATGGTTATTTCTTTGATTCCGCACTCCAAGCAGGCGTTGATGCTGTTTTTGGTCGGTTCCGCCGAAGCGGTAAGCTTGACGCTACTGAAACTTTCGTTTACGATGCGTTTTACGTTGCGTTTTTCGTCTTCTGACAAAGCAGGAAACCCAACGTTGATTAAAGCCACTCCTGACTCATCCATCAGTTTTGCGAGTCTCACCTGCTCTGAATAAGTCAAGTAAACCGTCGGTGCCTTGATGCCTTCCCGAAAAGTTTCATCCCAGATGTATGCACGGTCGGGAAGTTTAGGAGGCAAATTCTTTCTTAGACGGTTGTAATTGGCGATTAGCCCTTGTGCTTCCAGCTTCTTAAATACAGTCTTCCTCATCCAGACACAATCCAACAATATGAATGATAAGCGGTATGTTTAATCAGCGAATTCCTATATAAAAACTACATTATTTTGGTGACAGAGTATTTTTCTGCTTCGAGAAAAACAATTTTGATTTGTTTTTGTTACTGTTTTTCATTGTAAACTTTTCGTCTTTTTCTTCCGTGAAATTATGGTTTTGCAAAAGTCTTAATTGTTGAATGAGCAATTTATTATGGGTAATAGGAATGAGTAACTTGCAGAATACGATTGAGAAAATTAAGAGTCTAGAAGCTGAAAAAAAGAATCTTCTTGCTGAAATTGACGAACTAAAGAAAATGGCTGAAGCAAAATCTTCCTTATTGGAAGCTGAGGTTGCTTCTCTACGCGAAGAAGCTAAAACGCTTAAAACCATTATGGGGCAAGAGAAACTAAACCCGCAGCCTAACGTAAATCCGCTAAAAGCTAACTAGGAGTTCGGCTGCTTTGCCGTCTCTCCAATGAGTTACTCTATTTCAAGCGTTGCTGGGATTCTTTGTTGAAGAGCATTTACTGCATTTGCTAATGCGTTGCATGCTACCTTCCGGGGTTCAACCGAGATGTCGGTTTCGAGTTTTTCAAGCATCTTATGTAGGCTCTCGATTTTGTCTGTGATTTCCTGCTTTACCTTCTCGTAGTTGTCATGCAGTTTCTCTTGGTCAGCTGTAAAGCTTGAAAGTGTCACTTCCAACTCTGCTTTTTTGGACTTTAGGGCTTGCCTCGTTTTCGCGAGGTTTTCCGCCGCCTTACGCTTAGCGTTGAACTTGTAGAAGCTGATTTTGATTTCTTCCTGGCTTGCCACTTCGTCTTCTAACTCACGGATTTCTGTGCTTATGCGTTGAACGTCAGCGTTTCGTTTGTTGCTCAACTGCCGGGTTTTTTCGGCGTATTCCTTGTCAGTTTCCACCAGAAGATGATTATTGTCAACTAGATCTTTTGCTTCTCCCGTGAGACTTGATTCCTGAATCCTTTTTTCAGCAAGAGCAGCTTCAAGGTCCAAGAAAATCTGTGCGCGTTCCTTGACAAATTGCTCGTCAACTTTTATGGCTGGATTCGATTCATATTCGGATATGATTTGACGCAGGTTCACCAGCCACGGGTCAAAGTATTGGCTGAATGGTGAAAGAGCAAAAATCTGATTTCCCAGCCTGTTTAGGCTACCCAACGTTTTTTCAACGAATTCTTGCGGTGAAACTTGGGTTTCTTCTTCGAGGTATTTGCTGCCGCTACGCTGCTTCCTCTCTTTTGCTTTCTTCTCATGCGCCGATTTCGAGAGTTGACGACCAGCGTTTCGACGTGAACCCGTTTGAGGTCGATAGGTCATAAACACACCAGAGTACAAGAAATATTTAAACAATAACCATACAAAGGTCAGGTTCTGCTTCAAGCCCGCAGAGTTTCGACGACCATTAGGAACTAGAATATTATTGGGTTGTGGGGTTTGGAGATAATTTGAGGGGGAGAAGGGAGAGCGTGCAAAAAACATAATTCTCCAAACCTTTCCACCCAACCCATTTTTCGGTTTTGTCTTTGCCCTCCGTTAAAGTGCTTTGAAAGCCTCGAACCAACGGTTATAAGCCGTCAACATGTCAAGAGAGACACTGGGTTTGCGCTCTTCAAGGATCTGTCGGAAGTCAGCCATCGTTAGAGGTCTCGGCGTAGCTGCTTTGTCCATTGCTTTGCCTGACTCGAAGAATTCCCCTATCAGTTTCAGCTGTGCTGACTGGCAAACGTCCCGTATGTCACTTCCTGAGAAGCCTTCGGAAAGCCGCGCCAACTCATCAAGGTCTACGTCGGAAGATATCACCAGTGTAGCCGAATAAACTTTAAACATGTTAAGCCTGGTGGAGTGGTCTGCCAGGGGAACAAGAATTCTCTTCTGGAATCGTCTGATGAACGCCCAATCCAAATCCCAAGGCTTGTTCGTTGCGCCGATGACGTAGACATGCAGGTTTTTGCCTTTGTCAACTATGCCGTCCATCTCTTTGAGGAACTGGTTGCGGACACGTATTTCTCCACCGACTTCATTGGTATGTGCTCCCATCAACGAGTCTAACTCGTCGACGAACACAATAGCTGGTTTGCCGTCGGTTGCCGATTTACGGGCTGTGCCGAAAAGCTTGGCCACGTTTTGTTCTGCTTCTCCAAGCCATTTGGACATGATAGATGCTGCGTCTATCGAGTAGAAGTTAGCATCGATCTCTGTTGCAACCGCCGCTGCTAGGAGGGTTTTACCGCAGCCTGGTGGACCGAAAAGCAGTATGCCTCGTGGCCAACCAAGTGGGAACAAGTCGGGTCTTTGAACTGGATAAACTATGGCTTCTTTGACGGCTTTTTTGGCTACATCTAAGCCCACGACTTCGTCCCAGTTAACTTTGGGTTTCTCTGTGAGGACGAGTTCTTCGTTGGGTTTAGGAACTCCGCCGCCGTTTGCGTCCATTGTGGCTCCTCCGCCTTCCGCGTCGCTGTTGCTTGCCTCGTTCATTTCAGCTGAGGAAACAGCGCCTTGCAACGCTTTGATTCTTTCCTGGTAAGCAATTGCTCGCTGGACGTAGACTTTGTTTAAGCCGTATTCTGGGTAAAGCTGGACGAGTTGCAATAAGGCTTCTATCGCTTTTTGATAAAGTGTTATGGCTCTTCCCTTTTGCCCTTGCTTATCTAAACGTACGGCGTCTAAGGCGTACGCTGTTGCTGCTTTTTCAAGTTCGTTTGAAGCGCTCATTTATGTCTCTCTCCTTCTCCTTTCTCTCACTCTGGCGATTTTAACTCAATTTTTATTTTGCCCTTTGTTCCCAAACTTTCGAGGGCACGCTCTATTTCTTCATTTGAAGTTTGAAGTTCAGTTGAACACCGACCAAGATCAATCTCCCCATTGGTCTTGCGGACATACTCCATGAGGACGTCTTCCAACGATTGGTTCGAAACCTTCAGAGAGAACTCCTTTATCTCCTGCTTTTTGTAGGAGAACAAAGACTTCACGGGATCGAACCCAGTTTCCTCAGTGGTTTTATGCCCGATCATCTGCGAGGAAGTTGCGGTGAGGGCAACCATTTCCCTGATGGGTGTTTTCTCCTTTATCAGTGGGGCTCCAATCGGAGGTTCAGGCAGAGTTTCAGATATTTTCTGCTGCATGAACGATGTGACTTCTTTTAGGATTTCTTCGCCTCCCTCGGTTTTCTTTCCTACTGGAATCACGTTTTCGTCAGTCGTAATTTTTGCTGCATGCAACGTGTCCTGTATTGCGGTGTTCACGCTATCAAGTTCGGAGCTGACATCAGGGAGAACTTGGAACAGCTCTTGGGAAACGCCTTGCAGCAAACGCAGGGCAGGCTTTAAGTCATTAACAATGTCGCCAAGTTCCCTAATTGTTTCCAGGCGCATAATGACTCTTTCAATAGCTAATTGTACGTTGTAGAGAAACTTTACTAGTTTTCTTACTTCAGACAGTTCAGTCGCACATATTGCTGCTTTTTCACGGTTATTTTTTTTCAGCGCGCCCATGCACGACTCAAAAAGTATGCGGTCTCGTTCTTTAAGGCGGAAACTGGCCTGTTCTAGTTTGCTTTGCTGAATTTTTAGAGTGGTGATCGATTTTGTGGCGACTTCACGGATAGGCGGAGGGGTAGGGTTGCTTAAAACTTTGATGCCTTTATCCCTCCGGCGTCGCGTCTCCACTAATCCTTGTCGTTTAGATGCCCGCTTTCCCTACTTCCTTAACGTAGACAACTACTGGTGGCTCTGGCAATTTCTGAGCCGCAACATTCACTTGTTCTGCGTAGGTTTTGGATCTCTGCAATGCATCTTGGCTGTCGCCGAGAAGAACGCTAGAGATTTTGCTTTTCGTCAACTCATAGTCGGTTCTCTCTGATGTTGCGCGCCTAAGAGCATCCTGAAGCGCCACAAAGGCAGACTTGTAGTTTTCTTCATCTACCTTGCCGATTTCATGTTCAATCTCCAGGTTGGCTATGGCGTAGCTTAGAGAAGTAATTTCGTCTCGGCACCTTTCGATTTCCACGGTTGCATCGTCAACGATTTCTTGAGCGTCTTTTTTAAGCGAAGACAAAACGTTAGTGAAGCTATTGTGCAGGTCCTGGAATACTTCTGGAGTGATCTTCTTCTTGTCCAGAAGGTCTTTCAAAGCTTGGTCTTTGCGCCAAATCAACGGGATGTGGTCACATAGGACACCTGATTGAGACTTGATTTTCGTGATGTAAGTGATTTCAGCGCCATTGAAGCGTAAGCTTTCCATGGGCTGTTTTGTAAATTGGCCATCGCCAAATTCAACGTAAACAGCATCAAACTTTCCGCTGGGAGTTAGTGCGAATGAAGCAATTTTGCCGATTACTCGGCCATACTCGTTCTTTACGGGTTTACCAATATAAAGAAAAAGATTGGAGTTAGACATTTTGTTTTATCCTCCTATTTTAGAATCCCTGTGTTGATTTTTCTGTTTGTGGGGTTGCTGGCATTCCAGGTGGCAGATCTGGGAATTTGTCTTTGATCTTTTGCTCTGCAACTGTTGCTGCTTCGGTGAGTATCTTTGATGCATCCTCGTTTACTGTGTCAAAGTTCAGTGTCATTCCGCTACCTTGGCCTGCTTCGATCATTATTCCGCTTAGCATATTGCCTATTTCGCCCAGTTCGTTTTCTGCTTCTGGGAACACGCTTACTAAGCCTGCTCTGACGGAACGCAGGACTCCTACGGCTGGACCTAATGTTGAAACTACGTCGCCGAGTTCTGATACTGTTCGTAAACGTAATGTTATTTGTTCAAGCGCAAGTTTAGCATTCATTATCAACTTTGACATTTTTCGGACTTCAGCTAACTCGTTAGCGAAGACGTTTGCGCGTGCACTGTCATGTTTTGCGTAGGCATCAACGATTCGGGCGAAAATTGCTTTGTCTCTTTGGCTGAACCTGTCTGTTGCTTGGTCAAGCTTCTGAACTTGAAGGTCAATGCGTCTGACTGCGAAGTCAAGTCGTGGCTTCAATGGCCCCGGCGGCTTCACTGCATCTTTAATGCGGTTTTGGAAGGGTGTCTCGTCCCGCTTGCTTTCCCACTTTTTTGCGAAGTTTTCTGACAATTTGATTACCTCTGCAGACAGAGACATGCGGAGTATAATCTTATACATTGTTAATATGTCGAGAATATGCACGTATATATGTACAGATATACGTCTCGAAAAAATGTCCATTGGGCTTGCGATATAAGAGTTAAAGATGATATGAGCACTAATCTGTTTAGACAGAAATATGTAAGTTAGACTAAAAAGCTCGGCAAAGTAATGCTAAAACAAAAAGGTGAATCGAATGAATAACAGACTAAAAATATTCGGGTTAATAGCTCTTTTAGGCTTCGTAGCAGGCATCATAGCTCAAGTTACCGCGACCTTTTTCATTCCATGGCTCATTACAATTTTGCCATCTTTAGCTGGCGCAACGACCTACTTGATCTCAGGCTTTGCGGGTGCGTGCCTAACAGTTGTGTTAGTTGGCGCATGGGCGTACATGACTGGTAAGAAAGACCCGTATCAATAAGAGCTTAATCCCTCTTTCTTTATTATCAAATTTTTAAAAGTAAGTGAGATTTGGGTTCTGCATCACTGTTTGTCTGATGTTACCTTAAGAGATTGTTGGCGCGGCCAAGAAGACAAAGGCACAGCCCAGGGATTAAGGTTTTAAAGCTCCTCTATCACTTCGTATCAACAGAACCCGCCCCTTTGCAGTCGCCTTCGTTCATATCTACTCAAGTATCAAGGGGAGTTCAGTTAAACTGTTAATTGTTTCGTCTGGAACGACGTTTTCAATTTGCTTTTCTTCGCGTCTCTTGATGTAAACTGTTTTCATGCCAACTTCTTTGGGGCCAGCGATGTCTGCATCAAGGGTATCCCCGACGAAAACCGTTTCGTTCGCGAAGACGCCCAAGGCATTTAGGGCTTGTTTGAAGATTTCTGGGCTGGGTTTGCGCTTGTTAACAGCTCCCGACACCACAACCACATCAAAAAGATTGACCAACCCGTGTTTTTTTAGCAGTCTATCGACGCATTCGGGAATAACATAGTTCGAAACTATTCCCAGCTTATACCTGCCATGCAGGTTACATAGCAGGGGTTCAGCATCATTGTCCAGGTAAACGTGATTCATAAATTCCTCACAGAACACGGAGCTGGCAGACAAAACAAGGGAACTAGAGGAGTCAAAACTGTAACCCAGCTTTTTTAGTGTCAACGCTATTCGAATGTTGAAGTGCGGCTCCTCAAGATTCGGGTCAGCCTTCGCATAAAGTTCATCTCGGGCTTTACTAAATGCATCTTGAAACCTTTCCAACGGCACGTCGACGCCGTTTTCGACCAGAAAAGTGTACATATGCATCATGGATGGACTATAGAAATCGTGGTTCTTTTTGATCAACATCAGTGTATCGAACATGTCAAACAAGATAGCTTTAACCGTCATGGAACTTTTCCTAAAAATAAGGTTTAGGCAAGATTAAAATTCTTATCGCAGTACAAACCAATTTTTTTAAATCAGTTAACATTTATTTTTGAAAAACCAAGTGTCTTGAACTTTAACGCCGTAAAACCCAAAGGTACTATTTGTCCCAGTACTGTCTTGTCCTTAGGTACTGAACCTTCGCCTTTAGCAAATCCAAGTAGAACGCGTCTTCCTGAGAGTGCATCTTGCCTAAAATCCGCGAAGCCGTCTCGGCCCCAACGCCCTTCACCTGCAAAGCCCGTACAGCATCCTTGCCGTAACTTAAAATTAAATCTGCCTTCCTCCGTGCCTGACTGAGCTCTTTTAGCTCTTCAGGAGTCAATTCTTTGCCTTCCTTTCTTCGTGCTAAAGCATCCCATAAAAGGTTAGCGTTCTGTGAACGGTAAAGCGGCGCCAAAAGTCCAGAACCGCACTTAGGACACTCGGGCTGCAAGGGTAAGTTTTTGATTTTTTCCTGCGCTGTCCACTGAGCGCATTTCATGCAAATCAGCGTTATCGTGCGGGCGTCAATCGCAATTTTCAGTTTGTCAATATTGTTCATGATGACGCTTTTAGGTGCCATCAACTCAGAGGCATCGGCGTATTTGGATAGGATGTGGTAGGCAAGTGGAGACGGCTTTTCATAGTTAATGTAAGCTGAAAGCTTGATTTTTCCAGCTGAAACATCGTGCATTATTTGTTTAGCATGCGGCAAATCCACTTTTTCCATCATCGCTTCTCTGATTGTTTCACGGTAAACTGGAGTATTATCAAATTGGGCTCTCAATTCACTTTGCCGCTTGTAACTCATCGTTTTTCCACGAGGCAAAACGCCGAACCTTTCAGCCACAGCTTTCATCTTGTAGCCGAAGGGGAACTTAGCTTCCAAATATTTTTCAAACGCCAAGTCAACTGCTTCGTCACTGAGCCCGAACATTACCTTGGGAAGCTCTGCGATTTCTTGATTGTTGAGTTTTCGAGCCATTTCAATCAAGATTCTGTAGCCATCTGTCCACCACCCTGTTATGATTTCTCGTTCGGACAGAACGCTGTCAAAAACTCCACCTAAAGTCTTGTTAACCAGCTCGCCGAAGCAGGCGTGAATGATTAGGTATTTGTCGTAAACCTCCAAAACAACATGTTTCTCAGTCGGCAAAGGTGCGTTCTGCTTGATTTGCTCGTCAACTTCCAAAATAACGTTTCGCATGCTGTCCCTGTCAGAGCCCATTTCCTTGGCTAAAACCCCAGCCGCAACATTTACGTCTCTCGTTTCTTGGAATACCTGAGCGATTCTTTCCCTGTTTTGCCCTGTTTGTTGTGCGAGCTCGAATGGTACAGGCAAAATTTCCCCGTCCCAACCAGGAACAGACGCGAAAGGGTCTTCAGACGGCAACACATGCACGATTCCAGCTTCCTCTTCAATCTGGACTATACGCCACACTTCGCCTTTCATGATAAAGCTTAAGCCTACGCGTGCGTGCAGAGCCATGAATTCATCGCCTAAGGTGCCGATTTTTCGGTCGGAAAGGATGTTTATGACAGGGTACCTTCGCTCGTCTGGAATCATTGAGAGATTGCTGTAGTAGTAATCGCGGGTTCGGTGTGTTTTGGTCAAGACTTGGTCGACTTCATCGAATCTTAAATGGTTTAGGCTTTCTAAAAAGTGTATCAGATCCAGCAACTCGTTTTTCTGGAGGTTTCGGTAAAGATAGGATCTATGTAGCAAACGTGAAAGCTCTTCCTCAGTGACTTCCTGAAGATCCATTAGCACCCCAGCGATTTGATGCGAGAGGACATCCAACGCGTTCTCATGTATCAGCACGGGTTCAATCATGTTGCTCTTGGCGTTTTTTATTGATGCTAATGCCTCAAGAGTGTCATCTGGATAAACCGTGATTATTGTGCCTTGGGAAGCTCTGTCTAAACTGTGTCCGCTTCTGCCAACCCGTTGAATGAGACCGTTTACCTGTCGCGGCGACATGTACTGGACAACCAAATCAACGTTGCCGATGTCGATCCCTAACTCCAAAGTGCTCGTGCAAATAATGGCTTTCAGCTGCCCATTTTTGAACGCGTCCTCAATGCCGATTCTTTCCTCTTTACTGATTGATCCATGATGAACAGCTATGTCTTCCCGGTTTAACTGCTGAAGTTTATGTCCCAAAACCTCCGCGACCTTACGGCTGTTAACGAAAATAAGCGTTGAAGTATGTGAATCCACTAGCTCTAAAATTCGCCTAATTCTTGCAGCTGCTTCCGGCGAGGTATCCAGTTTTCCCGCCATCTCAAAGTCAGGTTCCTTCGGTGCGGGGTTTTCCACGGAGTAGAAGTAGCTTTTCTCAGGCGAGGCTTGAATGATGCTTATTTTCCGTCGGGTTCCAGCGATGAACTTGGCGATTTCCTGTGGGTTCCCGATGGTTGCTGACAAGCCGATTCTCTGGAAATTCTTGCTTGTAACCAACTGCAGACGTTCAAGTGCCAAAGAAAGTTGGGCTCCTCGTTTGCTTGAAGCCAAATCATGCACCTCATCCACTATGACGAACTCTACGTTTCGCAGGTGACGCCGCATCTGGGTTCCCGGAAGCACAGCCTGCAGAGTTTCGGGTGTGGTAACAAGCATGTTTGGCGGTTTTTTGGCCTGCATTCGACGCGTTTTTTGCTCAGTATCACCGTGACGGACTTCCACCGTTAAACCAAGTTTCTGTGCCCAAAGAGTCAGACGTTTCAGCATATCTCGGTTTAATGCGCGAAGAGGCGTAATGTAGAGCACTCTAATCCCCTTCTGATCTTGGCTTTGAGTCTCAATTAGTTTAGAGAAGACGGGCAGGAGAACCGCCTCTGTTTTTCCGCTGCCCGTGGGAGCAACCAAAAGCAGGTTCTTGCCGTCTAGCACTATTGGAAACGCCAAAGTCTGCGGCAACGTGGGCTTGGAAAACCCGAGCTCAGCTAACGCTTTTTGAACGGGTGCAGCAAGCAAATGGAAAACCGGGGGTTGGGTTTGCATTTTTTCTAAGTCTTACTGATTGAGGCGTGTTTTAACTCTTTACTTGAAAACGGTAACTTCCGCCCGTAAAATCACCCATTCAGGGTGAACGGGTCCGGTTAGAACTTGAAGCTTCTTATTAGAAAATTGATTTAACAAATAATCCAATTGTGCTTTGCAAGAAAGTCAATATTTGCAGGAAGCTCAAGCAACGATGAAAAGAGGTAAACTTGCAGTTAACAAAAACCTGACAAGTTAACGGTTGGTTGGGGAAAGTGAACCTAAAACGTTATGCAGTAAAAAAAGGCAATCAGAAACTTGAAAGCAACGTCCAATTGATCGTCGTGGACTTAGACAGGGGCAGACGTTACCCACTGAACTTCGTTTGCGTCCTGCCTAGATACCTCCGCCTGCTTGAATAACGATCCTGCAACTTCCAATATATTCGGCGAAAAAACATATGCGCTGCAAAGAAACTTTTGGTTGAAGCAAAACATGTTGAAGAAGACACGGACATCCAGAAAGCTATTAGCAAACGAATAAAAGACATCGAAAACAAAAAACGAAGCAAGCTGCTGAACATAACATCAAGCGAACTTCGCCTTTTTTAGTCACATCATTTCTGTTTTCACCATCTTTCTGGTTTCAACGGAAGGTTTTAGATTTAAATTCTGGGTAAGCAAATGCTATGCTAATAGCTCTGAAAGAGGGAGCACATGGCTTTAGACTGGGGAATAGGCCTTGCTGTTGCTGCAATGGTTAGCTGGGGAGTAGCAGACTTCTTGGCTAAGAAAGCAATTGACCAAGTCGGCTACAGAACCAGCATAGTTATAAACCAAGCTGTCGCGTTTGTTCCGATCCTTTTCGTCACAGCCCTATTCTTCAGAATGCCCAGCTTTTCCCCACTGCTGGTAGGAGAAACCATTTTGGCGGGTGTAACAGGAGTCATCGGCTACATATTCTTCTACAGAGGCTTCGGAAAAGGCAACGTCTCAGTTGTCGCGCCGATTACTGCCAGCTGGTCAGTCATAACGGTCCTGCTTGCAGCATTTCTTTTCGCGGAAGCATTGATGCCTCTGCAGATTATTGGCGTCATCTCGATTTTCATTGGGGTCTTTTTCGCGTCGACAAATTTTACAGAACTCAAAAAAAGTATCAAAATTGGCGGATGGTCAGCCGGAGCGGCGGATGCTGTAGTAGCAATGATCGCATGGGGAATCAGCTACGCGCTTCTTAAGCCAATCACGTCGACTGTCGGACCGGTCATAGCGCTTTTCCTGCTTAAAATCCTCGCTGTAACGACCCTTTTCTCTTGGATAGGAGTGACCAAAACCAAGGTTTCGTTTCCAGCCAAAATGATTTTCCTTTTGCTATCCGTGGCAGGGTTGCTGGATTTTGTAGCTTACTTGGCTTTTAACTTTAGCTTAAACACTCAATATGTTTCGGTGGCTTCGGCGATAGTGGCGACTGCACCCGCGATAACGATTGCTCTTGCCTATATTTTCCTGAAGGAAAGAGTGGTGCGTAACCAGAAACTTGGGATAATCGCCATACTGGTCGGGCTCATTCTTATATCCCTAACTTGAAATCAGCAACCAGTGCATTTTCTGACTTTACATGCTTCTATTTGTTGAGTGGACGAGAAGTGAAATGAGGTAGTCGTTTTTGATTATACCGAAGCCGCCGTTACTTGCTGAAGATTCATCGAATTTTTTGACTCCGTCAGGCTTCAAACCTGGAGACTTGATTGCAAAGGGCACGGGGTCTCTCGCGTGCGTGCCGGTGCTGACTGGGGTGGGATGGTCCGGCGATATTGAAATCGCGTAGGGCTCATCTAACCCCTCAAGAATCCTGCCGAGAAGCCTCCTGTCCAAATCCTCAATCGTCTTAACCTTCAACGCGCAGTCTTTCGCGTGACCTGCCTCGTCTGGCGCTTCAACATGAACAAAAACCAAATCCACGGTCCGTAGAGCTTTCAGTGCCGCGTCAGCTTTGCCCTCGTAGTCGGTGTCGTATAAACCTGTTGCGCCGGGAACCTCAATGATTTCCATGCCAGCGTAGGTACCAATGCCTTTAACTAAGTCAACAGCGGATATGACTGCCCCTTTTAAGCCGAATTTTTCCTTCAGAGTAGGCATGGATGGTTTTTTGCCGCCGCCCCAGGGCCAAATCAGGTTTCCAGGCCTTTTGCCAGAGTTCTCACGAGCGACATTAACAGGATGAGTACGCAAGATATCTTTTGAGCCATCAATCAAGTTTCTTAGCAGAAGAGCATCTTTTTCGGCTTCAGCCACTTTGGCTTTCGGCATAACTGCAGAAACCTTCATTCCGATGACGTCATGCGGCGGAATGCAAGCCACAAGCTCTGGATGCGGATAGTTTCGAATTATCAAAAAGTGCCTGTAGCTCATCCCCGAATAGAACTCAATTTTACCTTGCTTGCCAAAAGCTTTCCCTATGGCGTCTATCAGCTCGGAAGCTTCTTCAGTTGTTATGTGCCCTGCTGAGTAATCAAGGATGACGCCGTTTGCCTCAGTTATCAGATTACACCGATAAGCCACATCGTTTCCCACGAGCTTTATACCTCGGGTAGGGGCTTCAAGAGGCCCTCTGCCCGTGCAGTAAATTCTCGGATCGTAGCCCATAAGAGAACATATTGCGGTGTCTGAGCCTGGGATGCATTCATCTGGAACAGTTTTCAGAAGCCCGCTTTGACCTTCTGACGCAATCGAATCCATGTTGGGTTTGTGGGCGGCTTGAAGAGGCGTCTTGCCTCCAAGCTCCAGAACTGGGTAATCAGCCATTCCGTCGCCAACAACTAGTATAAACTTCATCTAATCAACTCCAACCATTGCGCCGTTAAACCTGCATTTGCGTTCTTTGCTTCTTAAAGTTAACACGCTCATATATTTTGCGCAAAAATAACAAAACACGCAAAATGGAAAAACAAATAAAGATAATGATGGGGAGCTAAGGCATAACTACTGCGCCGATCAAATATACGTTCGTTTTCGGTTGGGAAACCTCACCGTTATATGCCGCACTTGCTTGCACGGGTACTTGTGAGATTGCCATGACTGTGTTTTGACCGTATATTACTTGACCGAAGACAGTATATGAAGTATCGAAGCTTGAGTAGAGATTATTGTTGTTGGCTACGTTGATGAAGAATTGGCTGCTTGCTGAGTTTGCCTGACCCGTGTTTGCCATGGCTATGGTCATGTTGCTGTTTACGTTGTCATTGCCAATCTCGTCTTTTATAGTTGGAACCGTAGTTTTGCCTTCTCCGCCTTGAATCATGAAGCCAGCGATGACCCTTTGAAAAATGGTGTTGTTGTAGTATCCTTCGTTGACCAGTTTAACGAAGTTTGCGGTTGTGATGGGTTTGTCATCTCTCATTTGGATAACTATGTTGCCCTTTGATGTTAGGAAAAGTATTTTGGTCCCACTGGCGCTGTATTCGCCCGCTGGTGAAGTGAGGGGAGTTACGGATGGAAACGGATTGCTTGAAGAAGTTGGAGACGTAGAAGCCGTCATAGTCGGTGAGGGAGTATTCTGCTGGCTGGACGGTTGTTCATTTGGACCGAGGTGGGTAATCACCACGTAACCGACAAATGCAATAACGATAACTGCCATTATTGCAGCTACGATCAGCTTTCGGTTTTTGCCTTGCGTTTTTGGATTGTAAGTCTTCACTTTGCTGTTTCGTTTTGAGCTCATGCCCAAAATTATTGCGCATTTTTTATTTAAACCTTTCAATTTCAAGGTGTTCTTTTCATAATATTTATAAATAGCATCTTTGTACACAACTCATGGAACAAAATAAAGCTTTATTTGAGGCGCAAATTCAAAATAACCTCCATTTAACTCCTTTAGTGGAGCAATATGAAGTTAAACGTTGGCTTCAAGGAAAAAATGAAGGCACAAAATGCACTTATTGTTCAGCCCTCAAAGCCTTCATAGAATTCACAAAGCATTCACCAAAGGAAATAATTGACGAAGCTGAAGAGGACAGAAATAAAAGCGTCAGAGAAAGAGGAGAACCAGAATACCAAGTTAGAGCATTTGGTGAATGGTTAACAACCGAGTATCCACAGAAAGGAAGAGGACGGGGGAAGAGAAAAGCTGCAGGCAAAAAGGGAGTTTCGAAAAGCATTGCGTACTGCTATGCAAACGCCATAAAAGGATTTTATCGAGCAAATGGTTTCCCATTAGACGTTGAAATCCAAAAAGCTCCACCAAAAAAAGAAAACTTTAAACTCGCACTAAGAGCCCCAGATATCAAACGTTTAGTAGATTCGAGTAGTAATCTTCGAGATAGAGCCATAATTTTAACCCTATTCATGTCGGGAATGAGCATAAGTGAACTATGCGGCTTAACCTATGGCGACATAGCAAACGGATTACAAAACAATGAGGAACCATTAAACCTCCACCTGATTAGAAAAAAGGAGCAAGTAGAATATGACACTTTCATTGGAACAGACGCAATCGAAGCAGTGAAAGCCTATCTAGACCAAAGAAAACGAAAAGGCGAAATCTTGAAAATTGACTCACCGCTTTTTACACTGCAATTCACGACTAAACCAAAAAGCAGCAAGTTTAGGAAAATCTACCCTTCACTCGTGGAAACATTTCTAAGAACCACAGCACTGAAAGCAGGGCTTTTAACTCAAGAACAACTGGACGCAGCCGATTTGAGCCCTTGCAGACCACACGCACTCCGAACAGCCTTTCTCAGCATCCTCAAAATGAACGGCGTTAATAACACCCTTGTCGAATATCTCGCCGGACACACAATTCCCCCAACAGAAAAAGCTTACCTCAGACTAACAACAGACGAGCTCCGCAAAATATACAAACAACACGAAAAGCACCTATCAATCACCCAAATGATTGACTCCGAGAAAATAGATGAACTCGAACAAAAAGCAAAAGCTTTGGAACAAAACTCACAAAACAATCAGGGAATAATAACAGCTTTACTTGAAAACGGAAAAAACAAAGACCAGCAAGTCAACAACATGGCAACCTTGCTGTCTCAAGTACAAGAAAGCCTAAACAGAATCAATGACGAAATGAACTTCCACAGACTCGAAGACGTAGCAAGATTTGTAGCAGCAAAGGCTCCAACACGCGAGGAAATGACAAACTTTCTATCAAAAAGGCAAATCAGCCAAAACATCTTCCAAAGATCAGAATTGAACTGCATAGCCTTTTCTCCAGAGACAAACACTTGGACATACAGCCCAGAAAATGACTTAGCCAATTTGCTAACTGCTTAGAGCAATAGCCTATTCTTAATTTTAGTTTTATAGTTTTATAGCCAGTTACACCTCTCGAATTCTAATGATTCTAATTGATTGACCAGTTTCTACTAAAAACCTAAAAAACTAAAAAGATAAAGAGCTAATAGAACGCCAATTTCGGAAAATAGGGCAATAGTAAGGCTCAATATTCTTAAATAGCTCCATCTTAATTACATATTTACTCAATTAGCCAGTAGGAGGCTTGTTTTTCATGGGACAAATTACCTTCAGTATAGACCCTGAATTGGAAGAAGCTTTTCGGAAGCAGGCAGGAATACGTTATGGCGGAAGGAAAGACTGCATAGGCGTTGCGACGAGACAAGCGATCCGCGAATTTTTAGTCAACAGTGACACATCAATCGAAACTGCAAAGCGAGGTGAGACATGAAATGGGAAATAAAACTAGTGGGATAGGCGCTAGCGTGCTTGATAAAAAAGGTTACACATTGCTACCCCCTAATGAACAAAAGAAGTTCGAGCAATTCCAAAAGAAGCGCAAACAATCGAAGGAAGAACTGGAAGAGACAGAGCTAACTTCACAAATGCCATCGGAACCAGAGCCAAGCAGTGACCAACTCTCGGATGACCGGGTCAAACTATACGAAGAGAAAAATAATTTTTCCAACAAACGAAAGGCAACAGAAGTCACAGATGAAGACGAAGAATAGCTCTTGGAGCAATGAACAAAATGCTTCCATTCTCATTTTTTTGGAGGTGACAAACACGCCAGTTGGATCAAAAAGTGATGTTGCTCCTGAAAAAATTGCTCCAATCCCTGAATCAATAAAAAACCCAAAGAAAGAACCCGCAGCTAAACCCAGTGGCAATACAAAATATAAAGTCGAAACTTACGAGATGGTGAATAACATGCTTGACAAAGAACCTGTCTTATCTATTGAAACCGTAATGGCTCACATCAGGCGAAGAGGATTTGGAGATAATAAAGCTGAAGAATTCTTGAATGATATGCAAACGACTGAAGAGATATCCATCAAAACCTTTGCAGGCAAAACATATGTGGTCAAATTTGGACAGCCAGATAACTGCATCGAAAAAATGATAAGAAACGCTATTCCGGGATTAACATAGAATTCGACACTACGTAAACGATGATAAAATAATATACTCATTCATTCTCATTTTCTTTCTTTCATTCATACATATACATACATACATATACGATGTAAAACGTGATAACTCAGAAACTTCCTCAGACCTACTCGACGACGAGTAACCTGTATGGATTATGGCTCTTGGCTCTCTCTCGTCACCTGCGGGTGCCGGGATTCTTTCCAAGGGAGTTAGAACATAAACGACGGAGGGAAGTATCCCCACGGATTTTTTCAGATTGTTGTTGAACTGTCTATAAAGCCTTTTACAAATTTGAAATAACATTAATGTTTATCTATCGCCTAGTTTAGGCGTTGACTTGGTTCAAATGGTTAATTGTCCCTATTGCAATCATCAAATGACAAGTACAGGTCGGACGCAAGAGCTGGGCGTCGAATATGAATGCCCTAACTGCAAAAGCGTTTGGAACTATGTTCAAACACCAAATTTTGAAGTCCTCGATAGTAAAGGTGGCATAATGAAAGGGACAAGCATCTTTTTTCCTGTTCTATATCCAAAAGTTTTGGCTGACATTGTGGAACAGCAACCCAACCAGACAGAAGCGAAACGGATAAGGCAATGGACAAAGTCGAAACGAGTAAAACACAAGCGAGACTAACTCGGATTTTCAAGAAGAAAATAAGGCTAACTTGGCTCAGGTTTCCTGCATGGACAATACATGCTATGGTTGGATTGTTTGTGTTTGTAAACTGTTTCTTTACCAACTTCACTGACAACCCAGACAAGGTGTCCGCAGTTCTTACATTTCATATTCATTAAGTCCATTACTTCCTAATCGGCTATTTCTATGCCATGCCGATTTAAGACTTATCTTTAGTGTTTGATCTTTGTTTATTTTACGGTGTACCCGCTAGAGATTGAGTTGTTTGGGTTCTCTTTCTCTCTTCTTTCAGCAGTTTCTTTCATTTCTTCCACAACTTGGTCTATACTTGTCACGGTTGCTAAGTTCGCCAGAACGATTGAGCGTGATAATAGCTCAATTTTTTCATTAACTG